>NZ_JABBJN010000016.1 GCF_012928505.1 Achromobacter sp. Bel
TACCCGCGGCCGGCGGGTACGCCAGCCTCGGGTCGCGGCGGGCAGCCTGGCGCAACACCGGCTCCATGTCCTGCCAAAGCCGCGCCACCTCGTTCCAGGCGCGCGCGTGCGCCGGACTGCGTGCGCGCCATTGCTTCATGGCTTCGGCGTCGCCGCGCGTCGCGTCCCGGTCGCGTAAGCGCAACCACCATTGCTCGGCTTCGCGCCGCAGGCGGTCGGGATCTTCTGAAGGGTTCATGGCGCCAAGCATCGTGTCAGAATTTCCGCCGGCCGACAAGATCGCCATGGGCCACGGCCTCCGTGTGCGCCAGACGCTCGCGGCAATGCCGCATGGCGGCGGCCAGTTCCTTCTTCACCATGGCCACCGATATCTGAAAGCGTTCCGCGATTTCGGCGTTGAGCAGCCCATCTACGCGCGCTGCGGCCAGGATGGCACGCTGGCGCGGCGGCAGTTCGTCCATCGCCGCCTCCAGCGTCTGCACGTCACGCCGCGCCGCCACGATGCGCTGCGGATCCGCCGTCTCGTCGACGACGTGCAGTAGCGCGTCGCGCTCGTCATCGCCCAGCAGTTCGCGGTTGCGTCTCCAATCATCCGTCGCGATACGGGCGGCCATGCGCAGCAGGTAGGCATCGGGATTCAGCACCGGGCTCGCGGGCTTGGCGACGTCCAGCCGCAACCAGGTTTCGTGCAACGCGGCCGACGCCTGATCGCGCGAACCGACGATGCGTTCAAGGCTGCGCCGCAGTTCGGCGTAGCGGGCGATCAGACGCAATCGCAACAGGGCTGCGGAGATCATCGACACAAGGTCACTGCGCCGGCGTGCGCGGGGCCGCGCAATGCGTGCCGCCCGGCAGCAGCAGCACCGACATGGGTTGCGGCATGCCGGCGGGCGGCGGCGCCCCCACGTCCATGCCTTGGATGGCGCGCGTCACGGCGGCATCCACCCGGTCGCTGCCCGTGGTGTCAAGCAGGCGCATCCGCGCCACTTTTCCGCTGTCGCCCAGCCGCAGTTGCAATGCCAGGCGATATCCGCCCGGCCGCGTGGCGGCGCTGCCGCACAGCGTGCGCAAGAGGGCCTTCTGCACCCGTCCGATGTAGCCGCTGAAATCCGCGCCGCCGGCCCGCGCGCCGGGAATGTCCCCCGCCGCCACCGGGGCGCCGGCGTTCGCGGTCCCACGGGCCCTTGCATCGACGGTCGGCGCATAGATCACAACGGCTTCGCCGTCCGTATGTCGGATACGCAAGTCCGATCCGCCAAGCAGCCGGTGCAGGGCCTCCATGACCGTCAAGCGGCCGGACAACGCCGGCGCGGGCTGGCGCGCGTAGCGCTCGTCGGCCAACACCGCCACGCCTGCCATGCGTCCAATCGCTTCCAGGCTGTCGCCCAATGCCTGCGCCGGCAGCGCGAAGTCATATTGCTCGACACCCAAGCGGTCCGGCGACGCCGCGGATTGAGACACGGCGGCACCCGCCAAGGCGGGCGTCTCCAGGCACATGAGACACGAACCTGCCAGCGCCAACACACTGAACGGTACCGGAGTGCATATCATCACGCGGTTTCGAGGTCGGGAAATGGAATGGGGCCGGCGCGCCCGGTCGGGACCGCGCCGGCCAGCAGGCTAGCCCAACGACATGACTCAACTGTGACACCGGGCAGCGGGGATGCGCGCTTGCCCCAGGACGGGGGAGCTGCTTGGTTTCTGTTATTTCTGTCTTGACAGAAATAACAGAAACCTCCTACAGTGGCGCCATGACACTGACTCCAATCGCCGAACGATTCATCCTCCATTGGGGCGAAATGGGCTCGCGCTGGGGCGTGAACCGCACCGTCGCCCAGATCCACGCCCTGCTTTACCTGTTGGGCCGTCCCGTACCCGCCGAGGAGATCGCCGATACCCTGGGGGTCGCGCGCTCGAACGTCAGCAACAGCCTCAAGGAATTGCAGGCCTGGCGGCTGGCCCGAGTGGTGCACGTCATGGAAGACCGGCGCGACCACTTCGAAACATCGACGGATATCTGGGAACTGTTCAAGCTGATCGTCGAAGGCCGCCGGCAACGCGAAATCGACCCCACGCTGACCATGCTGCGCGACAGCCTGGCCAGCCCGGAAATCGAAAACGAAAGCCGCGCCACCGAACAGCGCGTGCGCGAGACGCTGGAATTCCTTGAAATCCTGACCACCTGGTCCGACGAGATGCTGCGCATGAAGCCCGAGACGCTGATGAAGACACTGGGCATGGGCGCGAAGCTCAGCAAGACCATGCGGCGCACCAAGCCTTGATCGCCGGGCGGGCCAAGAACCCGCCTCTTTTTTAATCAATAATTTCTGTCTATACAGAAATTACAGAAATACAAGAATCTAGAGTCATGAGCGGCTTACCCATCAAGGCGACGGCATGAACATTCTGGTCTGTGGTGCAAACGGATTTGTCGGCCGGGCCTTGTGCGACGCCTTGGCGCGCGACGGCCATCGGGTGCTGAAAGGCGTACGGGTCGCCACGCGGCCGGACGAGGTCGCCATGGACTATATGGCGGACACTCACCCGGCCGCCTGGACGGACCGCTTGCGCGGCATCCATGTGGTGGTCAACGCCGTCGGCATCTTGATTGAAGGCGCCGGCGCCACCTTCGACCGCATCCACCGCGCGGCGCCGATCGCCCTGTTCGACGCCGCCCGCATCGCCGGGGTCCGGGGCATCGTGCAATTGTCGGCGCTGGGCGCCGAGCACGGCGATACGCCCTACTTCCAGAGCAAGCGCGCAGCCGATGACCACCTGCGGTCGCTGCCCATTGCGCACCACATCCTGCGGCCGGCGCTGGTGTATGGCAGAGAAGGCGCGTCAGCCCGGTTCTTCCGCGCCCTGGCCACGGCGCCGATCCACCCGCTACCGGCAGGCGGCCGGCAGTTGCTGCGCCCGATCCTCGTGGACGAGTTGGCCGAGATCGTCGTCCGGCTGCTGCGCGACGACGCCGGCGCCCCGTCCGTGCTGAACCTGGTGGGCGGCGCCGAAGTCGAGTTTCGGCAGATGCTGGCGGCCTACCGGAAATCGATGGGCTTTGCGCCGGCATGGCAGGTGCCCGTGCCAGCCTGGCTGGTGTCCGTCGGCGCGGCGTTGCTCAACCGGCTGCCGGGGTCTTTGTTGACGCGCGACACCTGGCGCATGCTGCGCGCCGGCAATACGGCCGCCGCCACGACGACCTGCCGGGCGTTGGGGCGTCCGCCCACCGGCGTCGAATCTTTCATCGAACCCGCCGACGCGTTGGCGCTTCGCCATCAGGCGCTGGCGGCGTGGCGGCCGGGCCTGTTGCGCGGCGCGCTGGCGCTCATCTGGCTATGGACGGCCGTGTGCAGCGTCTTCCTCTATCCCGTGGCCGACAGTCTGGCGCTGCTGGAACCGGTCGGCCTGCATGGCATGGCCGCCCGTGCCGCGCTGTACCTGGCCGCCGGACTGGATGTCGCGCTAGGCATCGCCACGCTGTGGCGGCCGGGCCGGCGCCTGTGGGCCGCACAGTTGTGGCTGGTGTCGGGCTACACGGCCGTGATCGCCGTGGCCTTGCCGGCATTCCTGTGGCACCCGTTCGGCCCAATCTTGAAAAACGCCGCCGTCATCGCGCTTTTACTCATTCTGCTTACCGAGGAATCCAAGCCATGAGCCTGTACCTGACGATCAAGACCCTGCACATCCTCTCGTCGGTGTTGCTCGTGGGCACCGGCTTCGGCACGGCCTTCTACCTGTTCTTCGCCAACCGGACGGGCTCCATCCCGGCGATCGCCGCAGTCTCCAAACTGGTGGTCCGGGCCGACCTGTGGTTCACCACGCCTGCCGTCGTGTTCCAGCCCCTGTCGGGCCTGTGGCTGGCGCATGCCGCCGGCTGGCAATGGACCACGCCCTGGGTCAGCCTTTCGATCGCGCTGTATCTGCTGGCGGGCGTGTGCTGGCTGCCGGTGGTGTGGCTGCAATACGAAATGTCCAGAATGGCGGCCACCGCCTGCGCTGCGGGCCAGATCGCGCTGCCGGCCCGCTACTGGCGCTTTGCACGATGGTGGGAACGCCTGGGTTACCCCGCCTTCCTGGCGATGGTGGCGGTGTACTTCCTCATGGTGCTGAAGCCGGCGCTGTAAACCGTGCAAATCAGCCGATCGCGGGGCGGCCCCTGATGCGCGCGGGAACGTCGCTTAACCGGTGCGGGCGGCGTTGTTCAACCAGCGTATCTGGCCATCATACGAACAACTCAAAATGCCTTCGCCCGCAGCCATGATGTCCGTGGTGAAGTTCTGCCGGCCCTCCTCGTGGATCTGGGTGCCGTCAGGCATCGCCCACAACCGTGTCTGGTTGTCCTCGCCCGCGGACGCAAGCAGGTTTCCCGACAGCCAGCGCACGCGTCGCACGGCGGCGCGGTGCGCCGCGAACGAGCGCTGCTTCGTCCAGGCATCGCCACGCAGTTCCCACAACGCAAGGCCTCCTGCAATGTCGGCAGTCGCGATGTGCCGTCCACATTCGGATACCGCCAAGGAGCGCAGCGCCACGTCGCCAGGCAACACCTGCGCACTGGCGCCACCCGCCGGGTGCCAGATCCTGACATCGCCGTCTTCGGACGCCGATGCAAGCCGCCCATCCGGCATCCTGTCCACCGCCCAGACCCACCCGTCATGTCCGTCCAGCACGCCGCAAGCTTGCCCCCTTGCATCCCACAGCTTGATGCGTCGGTCCGCGCCCGCCGTGGCGAGCATGCCGTCGCCCAACGCCACCACACTTAACATCGCGGCTGCGTGCGCCTGTTCCACAACGTGCAGGCAACCGCCCGATTGCCAATCCCAGATCCGCAGCGTGCGGTCGCGAGACACCGAAGCCACGCACCGGTCGGACAAACGGGCCAGGCCCAGCACGGATTGCGTGTGCCCGTTCAACGTGCGCAACAGCCTGCCGTCCCGGTGCCACACGCGGATCGAGGTATCGCGCCCGCCGCTGGCAAGGACTTCCTCGCTCAGTCGTTCCAGCGTCCAGACATAGCCCTGGTGGGCCGAGTCAAAGGTTGCCGGCCCGTCGTGACGCGGCGCGTCCGGGGCGCGGTAGATCACGTCGCTGCGCAAGATGTACTTGGCGCCCGAAGTCACGCGTGCTCCGGCATGCCAAAGGCGGTGATCGAACACGATCAAGCTGCCCGCCTGCGGTGTCACCGTGGCGATCGGTTCCCCGTCGCCGGCATGCCCGGCGTCATAGAAGCGGGTATCGCCGCCCTCGCATGACGCCCCGTCGCTCAGATAGACCAGAAACGTCAGGCACGACTGCCGGCTGCGGCTTCGATGATGCACCCCGTCCTGGTGCATGGGGAACACCTGGCCGGGAAGATAGCGGCACAGGCGGAACCGTTCATTGATCGAATCCAGCGTCCAAGGCGACGCCGCGAGATCCGCAGCCTCCTGCGGCAGGGACGCGGGAACCAGGCCCTGCAACCGCGCGAACATCCGGCTAGCCAGTTCGGGGGAATCAAGCACTTGGCGGTCATTGTTCCGGTAGGACGGCGGGTAATCGCTGTCGGCCCCTGCATACCCCCGGACCTCGCTTTCCGCGATCAACCGGGCACATTCGTCCGGAGAAAGAAAACCCGGAATCACTTTGCAGAACAGGCGCCCCTCGGGCAAGGGAAAAAAGGGCTCGGCGGCACGGAAGGCGGATGGGCTCGACATGGTTATGGCCTGATCAGTGAAGGGGGAATCTAAATTGGTTGACCAACCAATATTGAAAAATTACTCCTCTCCGGTGCCTGACGCAACTAAAATTGGTTATCCGCCCAAATATGACACCCACGCCATGGCCCGCAGCCCCAACACCGAAGCCCGTCGCGCTGAAATTACGCAAGCCCTGCTCACCGTCATCGCACGGCACGGCTATGAGAAGGCGACGATCCAGTCCATTGCAAGCCAGGCCGGGCTGGCGCCAGGCCTGATCCACTACCACTTCAAGAACAAGCAGGAAATCCTGCTGTCGCTCATCGACATGCTGGCCGAGGTGGCGCGCAGCCGTTTCGCGCGTATCTGCGATGCCGCCGCCGCCCCCGGCCAGCGCCTGGATGCCTACCTGGAAGCGCGCCTGGGCATGGGCGAAGGCGCCGCGCCGGATGCGGTCGCGGCCTGGGTCATGATCAGCGCCGAAGCCGTGCGCCAGGAAGAGGTGCGCGCCGTCTACAGCCAGGTGATCGCGCAGGAACTGGGGATGGTCACGGAATTGGTGGCCGCCGCGTTGGGCGAGCAGCAACGCGACAGTCGAGGCGCGCCGACGATCGCGGCCGGCGTCCTTGCCCTGATGGAAGGTGCGTTCGGGCTATCCAGCGCCACGACCGGGGTGATGCCGGCCGGATATGCCGCGAAAGCGGCCAAGGACTATGCGCAACTGAGCATCTCGGCTGCGCCGCCCGCCAGGCGGGACAGCCGGAAACGCAAATCGTGAGCGGGCCCGGGACACCCAGGCCCTTAACGACTCATCCGGCCTTCGCCACAAGCTCGATCGGCAAATCGGCTGCGCGCTCCGCCGAATCGGCCTCCACGGAAACCAGCCGCTGCTTCGCATGCTTGGCGCGGTAGTCGCCAAGGAACTTGGCGATGCGGCTGATGGCCTCCCGCAGGTCCGTCTCGTGCGGCAAGAACACGATGCGGAAATGGTCGGGGCGCGACCAGTTAAAGCCCGTGCCCTGCACCAGCATCACGCGCGTGGCTTCGAGCAGTTGCAGGAAGAACTGGCGGTCGTCCTGGATGGGATACACCTCGGGGTCCAGCCTCGGGAACATGTATAGCGCGGCCTGCGGCTTGACGCAGGTGACGCCCGGGATGGCGGTGATCAGCTCGTAGGCCAATTCGCGCTGGCGGTGCAGTCGGCCGCCCTCGCGCACCAGGTCGTTGATGCTCTGGTAGCCGCCCAGCGCGGTCTGTATCGCCCACTGGCCCGGCACGTTCGCGCACAGCCGCATGTTGGCAAGCATGTCCAGACCTTCGATGTAGTCGCGCGCGGCGCCCTTGTCGCCCGAGACCACCAGCCAGCCGGCGCGGTACCCGCAGGCCCGGTAGCTCTTGGACAGCGAATTGAAGGTCAACGTCAGCACGTCGGTAGACAGGCTTGCCAGCGCGGTGTGCTGGACGTCGTCGTACAGCACCTTGTCATAGACTTCGTCAGCCAGGATGACCAGGCCAAATTCACGCGCGATGTCGATAATTCCCCGCAACACGTCATCGGGGTAGAGCACGCCCGTCGGGTTGTTCGGGTTGATGACCACGATGCCCTTGGTGCGCGGCGTGATCTTGGCGCGGATGTCGTCCAGGTCGGGAATCCAGCCGTTCGCCTCGTCGCACAGGTAGTGCACGGGCACGCCACCCGACAGGCTCGTCACCGCCGTCCACAGCGGGTAGTCGGGCGCGGGCAGCAACAGCTCGTCGCCATCGTCGAGCAGCGCATTGGTGGCCATCGCGATCAGGTCGGACGCGCCGTTGCCCAGGTAGATATCGTCCAGCGTCACGCCCTGCGTGCCCTGCGCCTGGGTGTAGTGCATGACCGCCTTGCGCGCGGCGAAGATGCCCTTGCTGTCCGAATACCCCGCCGAGTTGGGCAGGTTGCGGATCATGTCCAGCTGGACTTCTTCCGGGGCATCGAAGCCGAACGCGGCCAGATTGCCGATATTGAGCTTGATGAGCTTCTGGCCTTCGTCCTCCATCTGCCTGGCCCGATCCATGATGGGGCCACGGATGTCATACAGGACGTGCGCGAGTTTGCTCGATTTTTTTACGGTCTTCATGGACGGTTTCCCGTGAAATGCGCGCCTCGCAAGGTCGGGCGCTTGATCAACCAGGTCATTAATCACCGGATGGCGGCCAATCATAGCCGCCAGACGCCGACCGCCGCTGAAGGTCATTGACAATGCAGAATCATATCCTTAAAAATCAATGGCTTAGTAAATTCAACGAGCAGACTTGGAAATCAATCGCGCACGTTGCCGCGCTCAGAACCTCCACGTCGCCTTAACCGAACCGCCCGAGCTGCGGGCGCGGTCGGAGATCACCCCGTCGTACTGCAACCGCAGATCGAAGCCGGACCGGCTGGCCAGTTCCACGCCGACCGAAGCATGGCCGAACACGCGGCCGGTCTCCAGCGTGGTCCTGAAATCGCGGCTTCCGGCCGGCGCGGCGGCCAATTGCGCCTTGGTGTCCCACTTGTCCGTGCTGGCGAGCGATACGCCGACATTGAGGAACGGGCGGGCGGTGACCCCGCCTTTCAGATCGAAGCGCCCGCCCACCTCGACGCCCGGGGTCAGCAGCGCCGTGAGCTTATCGGCGCTATCGACGTCCAGGTTCAAGGCCCCCGCGCCGCGCTCGACGTAGGAAGGCATGCGCGTGTAGATCAAGTCCAGATTGGTATACGGCTTGATGTAGGCCTTATCGCTTGCATACGTGTATGACGCACGGAATTGCTGGCCGATCGACCAGACGTCGGAGCGGCTCTTGGCTTGCTCGCCGGTCAGGCCGATGCGGCGCTTGTTGTCATACGCGCCAAAGCTGCCGTAGGTCGCGCCCGACAGGGTCCAGTTGCCCGTGTCGTACTTCAGCACGGCGCCCAGATAGCCCGCATCTCCCTTGGTCTGTACGCGGCTGTCGTCCGATCGTATCGTGCTGTTCTCATACGCGGCCGAAACGCCCAACACCCAGTTCGGCGCGATGCGGTGCTGCCCGCCCAACTGGTAGGAAGTGGCCCGCGCTCGCGTCGAAGACGTTCCGCGCCCGGCATCCAGGTGGGTTGTCTTGTCGCTTGCACGGCCCCACACGCAATTGCCTTCGGCCGTCTTCGCAGAGGCCCCGTCAAACCAGGGGCAGCTGAACAGCGTGTCGGCAAAGCCTTTCATGGCGCCCGTCGCAAGCGCGGCCGGCGCGGCCGACAGGCCGGGCGACAGGTCGCTCAAGACCGACGAATAGCTTGCCGAACCCGCGCCGGCGGCATGATCGAGCTGGGCATACAACGCCCCCAGTGCCTCGTTGCCGCCGCGGTCCCAGATGCTTTGCAGATGGTTGCCGACCTCTCGCAGGTTGGCGCCCACGCCGTAGTTGTCCGACACCGCCTTGAAATTCGCCCCACCCACCGACACGGCCGCCAACTGGTCCGTGTAGCGGGTATTGAAGTCGAACAGGGACGACGCGCCGACTGCGCTTGCACCTGCCGTCAATGTGCCAGCTTGCAGGAAGGTCAACTCCCGGTTCGGCATCAGCGTCACGGCGTCGATCTTCACGCGTCCGCCCAGCGCGACCGCACCATCCACCGTGATCATGTCGGCGCGCCTGCCGGAAAAGTCGGTGCTCACGTGCAACGTGCCGGCGCCACGCTGCGTGAAATCATCCGTCACGCGCATGCTGTCGATCCGGCCCGCCGAACCGATCAACACGTTGCCGTCGTTGAAGACGGTGCCCTTGATGGTCTGCGCGTTGAGCAGCGTGCCCGTGTTGTTGACGACGCCCACCGTGTCGGCGTCTTGCGCAGTCAGTATCTGCGAACCCGAGATGGTGCCGGCGTTGTTCACCGTGGTGGTGCCGAACCGGGTTTGCTGAACCGCAACCGTGGACAGGATCCTGCCGCCCGCGCCGACCGTGACCAGGTTCGAGCCGGAGCCGCCATCAAGCCACAGGCCGATGCCATTCGGATCACCGGTGGTTGTTTGAAGCAGACCGTCGAAGGTCAGGGAAATGGGCGATGCCAGGGACGTATTACCGTCGCTCTGGGCGAACACCCCAACAGGATTGGCGCCGTACACCAGCAGCCTGCCGTTGGCGCCCTGGGAAAAGGTGATGCTGCCCGCCTTGCCGCCCCCGCCCGCGGAATGGTTGTACAGCGATCCGGCAAAGCTGCCCTGGGCCGTTCCGCCCAAGCCGCCACCGTCGGCGATCGACTGCATGATGATGCCCACGCTGTTGGCGCCAAGGGTCTGGATGAGCGCATTGCCCACGCTGAGCGAGATGTCGCCGCCGGAGGCCAGGTTCGCGCCCGAATTGGCCTTCCCGCCGCCCAACCATCCCAGTTGCAGCGGCAAGCCCGGGTCGCCCGCGATCCCGCCGCCGCCGCCGATGGATTGCAGCACGATGCCGTGCGCCGCGTTCCCCTGGGTCTGGATATCGTAGTAGGGGTCGGCCGCTCCCCGGTCCAAGGCAGAATGCAACTGCACGGTGATCGCCCCGCCGGTCGCGTCGTAGGCATTTTGCTGCTGCGACGTATCGATCGTGGCGCTACCGATGTTCGCCGCCTGGCCCGCATAGGCAATCCCGCCGCCGCCGCCGATGGATTGCGCGATGAAGCCGTAGGCGCCATGCCCGCTCGTATTCGCCAGCACTACGCTGTCCACGTTGATGGCGCCGCCGCCACTATCGGCGCCCGCGCCTCCGCCGCCCAGGTTCAGGACGAACGATTCACCCACCAGCGACGCGCTGTTGCTGGCGTTCGCGCTGGCAGCGCCACCACCGCCGCCGATCGATTGCAGGACCACTGCATGCGATCCCGTGCCTTGCGTCGCCGCGCCAAACAGGCTGCCTGCGGCGTTCATGTTGATGGTGCCGCCCTTGCCGCCGGCGCCCCCCTGGCCGCCCACTCCGATCAGCAACGAGGGCGTGTCCGCCGTTTTATAGGTGACGTTGGCGGAGCCATCGGCAGCCTGGCCGCCGCCGCCGCCGATGGACTGCGCCAGCAAGCCATAGGCCACGTTACCGTAAGTCGTGAATTGCGCCATGTTCGCCCGGCTGCTGGCGGCATTGGCCTGCCCCTGCATGTTCAAGGTGAGATCGCCGCCGTCGCTCCCCACGCCACCTTGGCCGCCCACGGCAATCGTCAGGTCCAGGTTGCCTTTGGCGCCCTTGGCGGTCGACGTGCCGCCCACCCCGCCGCCGCCGCCGATGGATTGCACGACCATGGCGTCGGCAAGATCGCCCTGGGTCGTGACAAGCCCGGCGTAATTGACGGTGACTGTCCCGCCATTGCCGCCGCCGCCTCCTTTGCCTCCTACCGAGACCGACAGCGAATACGAGCCGAGATCGGTATCGCCCGACGGTTCACCGCCCGGGTCGCCACCGGGGTCGCTGCCGGGATCCCCTCCAGAATTGCCGCCGGAACCGCTGCCGGGAAAGTCGGGATAGGACGAGGGGCCCGCCGAAGCGTCCGAGCCCGCAGAGCCGCCCAGCCCGCCGCCACCGCCGATGGACTGCAGCAGGACGCCGTCGGCATCGTTGCCGGCAGTCGTGATGGTGCCGGCATGGGTCAACTGCACGGCGCCGCCCGCGCCGCCCGCACCACCGTCTTCACCCACCGAGACGCTGACCGAGGCCGAAAAGCTGGTCGTGGCTTCCGCGCCCCCGCCGCTGGACGAAAAGGGCGCGCCAAGGTCCACCGTGGTGCCTTGTGAAGCGCCCCCACCGCCGCCCACCGATTGAAGCAGCACGCCCCGAGAGCCCGACCCGAATGTCGCAAGACGGGCGCCCTGAGCCAGCGTCGCCTGCGCGGGTCCACCCACGCCGCCCGCATGGCCCTTGCCCCCCACGCCCACATTCACCGTGTAGGATTTTCCTTTCGCCAGGCCGCCGGTACCGCTGCTGCCCACGCCGGCATTGCCGCCGCCCCCGCCGATGGATTGCCCCATCAGCGCATTGGAAAGGTCGCCATACGTCGCGATCTGGGCCTGGTCGTTAAGTTGCAGGTTGACCAGCGCCGCGTCTCCGCCGTTGCCCCCGCTGCCCCCCACGGCCACATCGACATTGACCGCGATGCTGGCGTCGGGAATCGTGAACGTACGGCTCATGGCCTTGGAATCGCCGCCATTGCCGCCGCCGCCGCCGATGGATTGCGCCAGCACGCCGTGCGAGCCTTGGCCGTTGGTGCGGACCAGGCTGTTTCCAGAGAGCGTCACATCGACTTCCTGGCCCAGGCCCCCGCCGCCGCCCGACGCACCCACGGCCACTGCGGAACCGATCGCGAAAACCGTGTCTTCATCCAGAGGCACGGGCAAAGCCACGCTCTGCGCCACGGCGCTACCGCCGGCGCCCCCGCCTCCGCCGATCGACTGGGCAAGTATCCCGTAGGAATCCGTCTGCGCCACCGCCTGACCCGCCGGCGTGGCGGGCGCCTGGCCGGGTAACAGGCCCGCCGTGTTGATCTGCGTGTCGGTCAGCGTCACGGCTACCTTGGCGCCGTCGCCGCCGTCGCCGCCGCTGCCGCCCACCGCCACGGCCAGGCTGAATCCCACGTTCAGCCCTGCCGACTGGGCGGTGCCGCCGCTGCCGCCACCGCCGCCGATCGCCTGGGCGACGATGCCGGCCGCCGTGGCGCCGTTGGTCTGCAGGCTTGCGCCCGATGTCTGGACGGTTACCGTGCCCGCCGCCCCGCCATTGCCGGCCGTGCCGCCTATCGACAGGGAAACCGGATCCAGCAACGCCGCGTTGGTCGCCGAGCCGCCGCTGCCCCCACCGCCGCCAATGGACTGCGCCAGCACAGCGGTGGCGCCATCGCCGGAGGTGGTCACGGTACCGTTATTGTCGACCGACAGCAGCACCACGCCGCCGTCACCGCCGGCCCCGCCACTCCCCCCGATGGCGGGAGTCGCCGCCGCGGTGGTAAGCACGAAGGCATCGCCGCCGTTGCCGCCCCCGCCGCCGATCGACTGCGCCACGGCGCCATACGCGTACCTGCCGGACGTCTGCTGGATGCCGTTCGCCGTTACCGTTACGGCCCCACCGTCTCCGCCCGAGCCTGCAGACCCGCCGATGGACAACAGGCCGGCCGCCGACGCTGCACTGCCCCCGCCGCCGCCAATCGATTGCCCGAGCAGGCCGATGGCCGCATCGCCCTGGGTCATGACTTGCCCGGTATTGCTCAGGTTGACCGTGCCGCCCCCATTGCTCTGCGAGGCGGACACTGATCCGCCAATGGCGAACAGGCCGGTGGCGGACCCTGCCGCGCCGCCGCCCCCACCGATCGATTGGCCCGCCATGCCGGTGGATCCGTAGCCATTGGTGCTGACCGCGCCCGCGTTGTCGATCGTCACCGTGCCGCCCGCCCCGCCAGCGCCGCCGGCCCCGCCAAGCGCCAGGATCAAGCCCTCGCCGATCCCGCCCGTGCCACCGCTGCCCCCGATCGACTGCGCCAGCAGACCGTAGGCATGCTGGCCCGTCGTGCTGATGGTGCCCGAGGTGGAAATGGTCGAATCCTTGCCAGACCCGCCATTGCCACCGTTGCCCCCCGCCCCGGCCAGGCCGTCAGTGAAGTCAGTGCCGGTCCCGCCGCCCCCGCCGATAGACTGCGTCACGATGCCGGCGGCGAAGTCGCCCACTGTCGTGATGGTCGAATAGTTCAGCGTGGTGGCGAACGCGGTGCCCGCGTCCTGGCCGATGCCGCCGAGCGCGGTGCCGATACCGCCGAATCCCCCCACGCTTTGCGCCAACAGGCCGTACCCATACAAGCCATTGGTCAATACGGAGGAAGCCTGGCCCATCGGGCTGCCGGAATAATCCATCGAGATCGACACGTTGCCGGCCTTGCCGCCGTTGCCGCCATTGGTGCTGTCATCGGTGGTGTCGCCAGACCCGCCGTTGGCGCCCCGCGACAAGGCGACGACGCCGGCCACATTGTCTCCCGTGGTCCGGACCGCCGTATTGTTCAGTTGAATCGTGACAGCCCCCCCGTTGCCGCCCGCCCCCCCGCTGGCGCCATGCGAGGCCTGCGCGCCGCCCAGTCCACCTCTGGAAATGCCCAATATCCCCGCGCTGGTGCCGCTGGGGGCCTGCGCGCTGTCGACCACCACGGAGGTCGGGCTCGAGCTGGCCACGCCCTGGGCCGGCCCCACGTTGATCTGCACTGTCCCGGCATTGCCGCCGTTGCCGCCGGAATCGTAGGTGTAGTCGCTACCGCCCCCCTCGCCGCCAATACTGCGGGCAAGGATGCCGACCACGCCATCGGCGGTGGTTTCGGGGGACAGATTCTGCCAATAAACGCCGACATCGCCCAGATTGTTCACGGTAGCGTTGCCCGCGTCGCCGCCTTCGCCTGCGGTCGAATCCGTTTCCTGGCCTTTCGCATACATGCCGCCCGCGCCACCGAAGCTTTCGGCCGCCACGCCCCACGCCCTGACGCTGCCCGTCACGCGCGCAGCGCTCGAGCCCACCGCAACCCCCGCATTGTTGTTCAGCATGACCGCGCCCGCCGCGCCACCGTTGCCGCCGTAGTGGTCAATGGCATGGGAATAGCCCGCGCCGCCATTGCCGCCCGCAGCCTCCGCATACACGCCCATCACGCCAGCCGAGTAGTCCCCGCCCGCGCCTTGCAACATTGAAACGGCGGCATTGTTGGTCAACGTGACCGGGCTGCTGTAGCCGCCGGCGCCGCCGTCATCGTCATGGTCGGGCGAATAGCCGACCCCACCGCGACTGGCGGCGCGCACGCCGATGCCCATCTGGCCGGCCGTGCCGGTCAACGAGACCGATACGCTGCCGTTGTTCGTCAACGTAACGGAGTGGCCGGCGCCACCGTTGAAGCTGTCATCGTTGCCGGTCTGCCCCTGGCTGATGACCTGCACGCCGGTGGCATCGGCGGCAGATGTCAGCATCAGCGTGGCGCTGTTGGTGACGGTCAGGTCATACATCTCATCGGTCAGAAGCACTGGCGACGTCAGCGTGGAGTCACCGCTATTGCCGCAGACCAGCCCGCCTTGGGGTTTGCAGTCCAGATTCTGCTGCTGGGCATGCGCGAGGGACCCCGTCGAGCAGCACGCCATCAGAAGCAGCCGGCTGGCATGGCTCAGCGTGAACCCGACAGGCCCCCGCGCCGGGCTCGGCGCGGCCCTGCGTTGACGACGGGACACACGCTTGGGCAATTTGGAAGGGTTCAGCATCGGTTCGCTCATGAATGCACCCGGCCGTTGCGCAACAGGCGGGTGGGGCCAGATGGGACATGCACACAGCGCGTCATGGTCGTGCCGGACCCACGCGTCGTCTATCGGTTTCGCGTCATCGGCTATCGGAATCGCACCTTTTTTATCGCGCTGCCCGGGATGCTCCGGTAGTATTCCGGCTACTTCTCAGCCCGTGTGACATCAGATGCTTGCTTCATTGTTTGAACAGGTGCCGTTCGAGAAAAATCGGCTTGTGAACACGAGCGACCCCGACCAGGCGCGGCAGCAAATCGGCCAGATCCTCAATTCCTACCGGCTTCAGATCAACCGCGGACGGATTCTTCACAGCCGGCTGGACCTGCTTGCCTGCGGGCGCATGTCGCTGCTCAAGCTAAGGCACGGCTATGGGGCGGACATCAGCATTGATCCCGATTGCCACTGCCTGGACGGCTATTACCTTCTGGTGCTGCCCACCCAGGGGCAGGCGGTGTTCCACTTCGATGGCCAACGCATCGAGGTCTCGCCAAATCAGGCCTTTCTCATCAGCCCCGACAGGCGATTCCACTTCCAGGTGGGCCACGATTACGAACAGGTGCTGCTGCGCCTGGACCGGCCCGCCATTGCCGACGCCTGGCAACGCCTGACAGGCCACGAGCAGACGCCTGACATCTGCTTCGATGCCGTCATCCCCCTGTACACAACCGCGTGGCAAGCGCTGTTGCCCATGCTGCAATGGGTCGTGCGCTGCTCGGGCCTGACGCCGGACCAAACGATCGCCCAGGCCGCCTTGCTGGCCCAGACCGAAATGCTTGTCGCCACTACCCTGCTCTTGCACCAGCCGCACAGCATGGCGGCGCAATTATGGCCAGCTCCGCCGCCCTCCGCGCCCAAGAGCCTGCGGCGCGCGCAAGCCTACATGCTCGAACACCTGGGCGACCGGCTGCCGGTGGCCATGGTCGCCAGCCATTGCGGCCTGTCGGTCCGACGCCTGCAAGCCTTGTTCAAGGATGAGTGCGGGCAGTCGCCCCTGCAATGGCTACGCAAGCAGCGCCTGCAGGCGGTGCGGACGGCCTTGTTGGAACCCGACAATCCAGACACCGTCAGCGCCATCGCAACACGCTTCGGTTTCACCCACCTGAGCGAGTTTTCCCAGGCCTACCGCCAGGCTTTCGGTGAAACCCCCAAAACGACCCGCGGCAAGTAGCATCACATGCAACGACATTTTCTGAAGGCCCTGCTGGCCGCCTTCATCGCCAGCGTCAGCCTCTCCAGCGCGCCCGCCCAAGCCCAACCGGCGCCGAAGGTGCAGTCTGGCCAGGGACGCCCCTATGAGATCCCGGACAGCGAAGTCTGGGACGTGCCCGATCCGGTTTCGGCACGCGGCTACCAGGTCTTCGTTGCGTTGCCGCCGTCGTATGCGAAGCAGCCGCAGCGGCGCTACCCCGTGGTGTATGTGACCGACGCCGATTACGCTTTCCCGATCATCCGGCAATTAGGGCGCCGCCTGAACGTGGAAGGTCCCCGGATCGAGGAATTCATCCTTGTCGGCCTGTCTTATGGCAAAGGCGAAGACGGCGGAGTCAGCCGACAGCGCGACTACACGCCGACGCCCAACGGCCCAAGCACCGCACCCGCCAATGCGATCCACGGCCAGTCGCGCGCCTATCAACAGTATCTGCGCGATCAGGTAAAACCATTCATCGCCGCCCGCTACCGGGCCGACCCTGCCAGGGCGATCTTTCTGGGCCACTCCTACGGCGCCCTGCTGGGGACGCAGATCCTGTTCACCGAGCCCGGCTTGTTCAACGGCTATATCCTCGGCAGCCCGTCTCTCTGGTACGACAAGCGGCACGCCTTGGCGCTGGAAGCGCGCTACGCCAAGCAGCATCAGGACCTGACGGCGAACGTCTACCTTTATGTCGGCGCCTATGAGGCCTTGCGCAAAGGGGATAAGCGCTACAACCAGACCGTGGACATGGTCGCCGACAACCGGGCACTTGAGTCGGCGTTGCTAAGCCGCAAGTATCCCGGCTTGAAACTGAAGTCTGCAGTCCTGAACGATGAGGACCACCTCACCGTCGCGCCGCGAGGCTTCACGCAGGGCCTGACTTATCTGCTGCCGGTGCGCTGATCACTGGTTGCCATCCTCACCCCCCATTCAACCCGCCCCAGTCCCCGCAAAATGCGGCGACTGCCCGAAGTGTTCAATCAGCAGTTCCGTCAGGACACGTATCTTTCGTGCGGGATGCTGGCCTGGCGGGCGAATGACGTAGGCACCCGCCGGCGGTGGGGGGTAGCGGGTCATGATGGGCAGGAGCTCGCCGGCAATCACATAGTCGTGAGTGAGACAGTCGGGCAGATAAGCAATCCCGAGCCCGGCCGTCGCGGCCGCGACCAAGGCCGCGCCGTTGTCGGCCTTGAAACGCCCTTGCGGGCGAACCGTGATGGTCTTGTCGCCATCCATGAACTGCCACGTCTCGGTACCCTGCATGAGGGCCTCGTGCGCGACGAGTTGCTCTGGCGTGTCGGGCGCCCCATGCGCCTTGATGTATGCCGGGCTGGCAAGCAGCTTGCCATGAATGGGGCCGACGCGTCTTGCGACCAGGTTGGAGTCCTGAAGATAGCCCACCCGGATCGCACAGTCGTAACCCTCTGCGATGAGATCGACGAAGCGGTCGCTATAGCAGGTCTGGACATGCAGCTTGGGGTGGCGTCGCGCCAATTCCGCGACGACGGGCGCGAAATGCGTCAGGCCGAACGACACCGGCACGGCGACCCGCAAGCGGCCATGCAAATCCCCGGCGGGCACGATCGTTTCGCGGGCCATGTCGATTTCGGCGCAGGCCCTGGCCGCATGGTCCCGAAAAATCGCCCCGGCCTCGGTAAGCGCCGCCCCGCGAGTGGTCCGCGCAAGCAACTGGACGCCAAGTTCCGCTTCCAAGCGCAGCAACCGACGGCTGACGATCGACTTGGAAACGCCTAGCCGCAGCGCGGCGGGCGATACGCCGCCCGCATCGGCGACTTCGATGAAGGTCTGAAGTGCTTCGATATCCAATTTAGCGTTGCTCCCCGTTTCGCGACGCAGTTCGCCGCAGGATAGCACTACGTGCCAGGCATCCTCTCGGCATGCGCCGCGAGGCGATCGCGCGCCGCCGTGGTGTTCCCATTTGTGCGACACAGCTCGCCCGGGAACGGAACTACCGCATCAAGTTTGACGAAAACATAATGCTGGATCCGGGCCGCGTCGCCACAAGCGCACGCGTTCCGGAGAGCACCTGCAGCGCAACGCGCAATGCAACTTCTGCAAACCACAGCAAACCAGGGATCACTAATGACTTTTCGTAATGGCCTCGATTCGCTTCTACGTCCTGAGGATTCGGTACTCGTCCTGATCGACCACCAGCCTTACCAGCTCACCAACCTGAACAGCCACGATCCGCATGCCGTCGTCAACAATTCGACGGCGTTGGCCAAGGCCGCCAAGGTTTTCGGCGTGCCCACGATCTTGACCAGCGTAATCGCGGCTCGTGGCGGCCGCATCTTTCCCCAGATCACCGATGTATTTCCCGGCCAAGAAGTGATTGACCGCACGTTCATCAACACGTGGGAAGACAAAAAAGTGGTTGATGCGGCCAAGGCCACCGGCCGCAAGCAGTTGATCATCGCCGGGCTGTGGACCGAGGTTTGCGTCGCGATGCCGGCGATCCAGGCTGCGGGCGAAGGCTGGGATGTGACGGTCGTCACCGATGCATCGGGCGGGATTTCGGTCGAGGCGCACGAAGTCGCCCTCCAGCGCATGGCGGCGGCCGGCGTGAATCTGATGACGTGGATGGCAGTGGCCGCCGAGTGGCAACGCGACTGGGCGCGCACCGACACCGCCGCCGGGCTGACCGACATCCTCGTTCAGCACGCCGCCGGTAGCGGCATTGCCTATCTGTGGGAACAACAGTTGCTGAACACGCCGGTGCCCACCACGGCTGGCTGATCGTGCCGGGGATGACAAGGTCGCCACGTATCGTGTGGTTCACGATGCGCCGGGTCATCCCAAGCGCGGTGCAGCCCCTGGAAAACGTCCGGCGGGACACGCTCCCTAAAGCGCCGCGGGGCTTCCCCTCAGCCTGATCTCGGCCACGGTCCGGTCGCCGCGCTGGTCCAGCGAAAACTCGTATCTGTCGGCGTACCGCAGGGCCAGACGGCGGCAGAGATTGCCCAGTCCGCCGCCACTCTCAACCAGATCGAACGGCGCCTGCAACTGGCCCGGGTTGTCCACCTCGATGACCAGTTCGTCGCCGTGAAGCCGGGTGCGGATATGGATCAGGAACCGGTCATGCTCGGACCGCATGCCGTGCTTGACCGCATTTTCCGCCAGCCCCTGCAGCGTCATATGGGGAATGTTGATCTGCAGCGTGGCCGGGTCGATGTGGCATTGGCACTCAAGCTGCTTGTCAAAGCGCAGGGCCTGTATGCGGACATAGGCCTGGGCCGCCTCGATCTCCTCTTCCAGCCGGCTCAGCCCACGCCCGCGCCGGTCCAGCGAATAGCGCAGGTAGTCGGCCAGGCGACGCGTCATCTCTTCGGCAATGGCGGGACGCTCGGCGATCTCGGCGACGATGGTGTTGAGTGAATTGAAGAGGAAGTGGGGCTCTATCTGCCGCTGCAGATGCTCCAGCTCCAGTTGCAGAGAGCGGGTCTCGGCCTTCATCTTGGACATGCGTTCGGTGCGCGCGGCAAGCTCCGCCGACACGCCGAAGTAGATCAGCGTCCAGATGGAGAGTATCCCCATGTAGTAGAGAAAGCCCAGCCGGTACTGATTGCCCGGCAGCACCCGGAGCGACCCCGGCGGAAACACGTGATGGATGGCGTAGGCGATCGAGGCCAGCAGCGCCGAGGCGGCCAGGCATAGCAGCACCGCGCAGGCAAGCGTCAGGATGGGCGCATCGCCCTTGCCCGACCGGCGGCCATGCAGTGCGGCCGCCGCGCTGGTCAGTGCGAACGCCAGCGGCTCCAGCCCCAAAGTGAGCCAGAAGGCCGCGACGGCATTGCCGAACACCGCCAGGCGGATGAAATAGCCGACGAGCGCCAGAAAGAGCCACCCGACGATCTGGGCCCGCCAGAAGCCCGGCGAGGACTCCCCATCGCTGAGCCCCTGGCTGACGGATGTGAATATCATGGACGCGCCCTCTCCGGAACGGCCCGGTTCAAGCGCAGCAACGGATGCACCGGACACGGCAATGGCCTTATATTTACCCGCGTATTGGACCGAAAGAATATACTCGCCACACCCCGGGCGCCTGAGAGAAACATGCTACGAGTGCTTATCGTTGACGATGAAGCCCCGGCGCGACGCTACCTGCGCCGGCTGCTCGAAGCCGCGCCCGGCGTCCAGGTCGCCGGCGAAGCCTCTACCGCCGAGCAGGCCCGCGGGTTGATCCGGGATCACAATCCGGATGCCCTTTTTCTGGATATCGAACTGACGTCCGGCACCGGATTCGATCTGCTGGACAGCCTGGCCCCCGCGCCCGCCGTGGTCTTCGTCACCGCTCACAACGACTACGCCACCCGCGCCTTCGACGTCGAGGCGGTCGACTACCTGCTCAAGCCGGTCAGCCCCGACAGGCTTGAACAAACGCTGGCACGGCTGCGCCCCCGCGCCACCGGCCACCTGTCCATGCGGACACGCTCCGGCACCAAGCTCATCAAGGTTGAAGAACTGACGATCGTGCAGGCGCAAGGGGACTATGTGCGCCTGTGCAGCCCCGCCCACGCGAACGAGTTGATGCACATCACGCTCAAGCGCCTGGCCGCGCAGCTTCCCTGCCCGCCCTTCTGCGCCCTGTCGCGCTCGGTCATCATCAACCTGGAGCATGTCTCCCATTTGTCGCAACTCCCCGGCGCACAGACCGAAGTGACGTTCATCAACGGCGTCGCCCCCCTCACGCTGGGCCGCGTCGCATCGCTGCGCCTGCGGCGCGCGGTGGCGCAGACATAACCCGCGCCACCGCGGTCAGGCGCCCCACGCGCGCACTCAGAACGGCACCATCACCTTCAGCGCCGCGCTGTGGCTGCTTACGTGCTCTGAGAACTGGCCTTCGTACTGCAGGCGGAAATCCACGCTGCCCGCCTTCATCACCGCCAGCCCCGCCCCCACCTTGCCGACCACGTCATCGACAGGCAGCGTGGTGTCGAACGCGCCCGTGCCTTGCGGCGCGCCGCGCAAGCGCGCGCTGGAGGTCCAGTCGTCCTGCGACAGGAAGGACGCGCCCGCATACAGGAATGGGCGCAGCATCGCCCCGTTCTTCAGTTCCGCGCGGCCGCCTATTTCGATCATGGGCGACAGGCCCATGACGAACTGGTCGCTGCTGTCGACCGACAACGCCAGCGGATTGGAGCCGGACTCCTTGTACGCGGGCATGCGGCTGTAGCTGAAGTCCAGATCCACGTAAGGCTTCACATACAGGTTGTCGTGCGCGAAGGTGCGGGCCGCGCGCAGCCGCGCATTGAAGCCGTACACGTCGGGCCGGCTGGACAAGGTTTCCTGATAGCCTGCGATGTCGATGCCGCGGTCCATCCGATAGCCGCCATAACCGCCGCCCAACGCCGCGGAGAACACCCACTGCCCCTCCTCCCGCTTCAGCACCATGCCGGCGTAGCCGCTGTCGCCATTACCGCTGACGCTGCCGTCGCTGGCGCGCACATGGCTGCTTTCATACGCCATCGAGCCGCCCAGGAACCAGCCGGGGCTGACCTCGCGCTGGCCGCCGACTTGATACGTGACGGTGTCGTAGTTGAAGCCCGAGGTACCGCCGCTGCCGTCCTGACGGGTGGAGCGCCCGCTTACCTGGCCCCAGAAGCAATTCTGCTCACCCGTCATCGCGTCCGTGCCGGTGAACGTGGGGCACGACATCATGGCGCTGGTGAACTGCCCCAGGTTGGCCGCGGACTGCACCGCAGGCGCGAGGGTCACGCCGGGCGACAGCGTGGCAAGGCTGTCCCGGTAGGCGCCGGCACTCTGACGCGAGGCCAGGTCCAGTTGCGCGAACAGCGGCGCCAGCGCGGAGTTGCCGCCGGCGTCCCAGATGCGCTGCAGGTTGCTCCCGACCTGGCCCTGGTTCGCTTTCAAGCCCATGGAAGGCGCGTTGAAATCCGCCGATTCGACCCGAATGCGGGTTTCCGGCCCGACCTGGCGCACTTCGTAGTCAAAGACCGGGCTGTCCACCGCGGTAAGCGCTCCCTGCGAGGTGCCCTTCACCGTCAGTACGGACAGTTCGCGCTTGGGCAACAGGGCTTGCGGCAGCACGTCCATGCCTCCCGCGAGGTTGGCGTCGCCCTCCACGACCATGTGCGAGGACCGCAGCTTGTCGAAATCGACGTCGGCACGCAGCACGCCGCTGCCGGACTGGGTCAGGCTGCCGCTGACCGTCAGCGTCTGGAACTGACCGGGCTTTCCGATCACGATCAGCCCGTCATTGCGGACGTTGCCGTTGTAGGCCACGGCATCGGTGGCTACCGCCCCGGCGTTATTGTTGAGGAAGCAGGCGCTGTTGCCGTCCGCATTGGTGCACGACAGGCTGCCCGAAAGCGTGCCGTAGTTGTCAATGAAAAGCACGGAACCGAACGAGGTGGAGCTCTTTCCGTCGTAGCGCGCTGCCACGCCGGACAGGGCGCTTAGCGAGCCGCCGGCGGTCACGGTCAATCTGTTGTTCCAGCCCGTAGCGACCCAGACCCCGCTGCCGGATCCTGTCCCGCCTTGCACAAGGCCAGTGACGGTGACGGAGGACCCGCCGCCGTAGCTGGTGCTGTCGCTTTGCGCGAAGATACCGGCCGAGCCCGCCCCCGTGGCCTGTAGCGTGCCCGACTGCCTGACGCGAACCCCTCCGCCGCTACCGCCTTCCCCGTTGGATGCGATGGCGCCAGCGAAACCGCCTTGCGGGCCGCCGGCAAGGCCCCCCCCGCCACCGATGGACTGGGCGACGATGCCGTGCGCATTGTCGCCGCTAGTGGCCAGGCTGCCGTCAAAGGTAACCTTGACCTCGCCGCCTGAATCGCCAGAGGTATTGGCCGCGACAGACTGCCTGGAAAATCCCGTCGGATTGAATTGGATAGGTTGGGACACATCACCGACGATGCCGCCTCCACCGCCGATGGATTGGGTGACGATGCCGTGCGCGCCGGCGCCTCGCGTGGCGATGCTGCCGTTCAGGTTCAGGGTCACCGGGCCTCCCGAGGCGCCATAGGCGCTGTTGGACTGCTGGCTGCCCAGTTGGATCGTGCCCATGCCGATTGCGGTGCCCGAGGTCGCGATGCCCCCTCCGGCGCCGATGGACTGCACCACAACCCCCATCGCCCTGTCACCGTAGGTGTTCAGGTCCAGGCCAGTGGTGATTTCAATGGCGCCTGCGCTGCCATTACCGCTGGTGTTGCCTGCGGTCATGCTGAATTGCTGGCTACCGGGAACCGCTGCCGAACCGGCGCTGCCCACCATGGCAATGCCCCCGCCGCCGCCGATCGATTGCGCAACCAGACCATAGGCGCTGTCGCCCTGGGTCTGTATGTTGGCCCAGCTCCCCGAGGTGATGAGGATGTCGCCCCCATATCCGTTCGTGCCGCCCAACGATATCTGGCCACGCGCTTTCGGCGAGCCGGATCCCGCCATGCCGCCGCCCCCGCCGATGGACTGCAGCACGATGCCAGCCGCGCCGTAGCCTTCGGTGTGAAAGGCATTGGACCCGTTGTCGTTCAGCCAGGCCGTGATTTTTCCGCCATAGCCCCCGTCCCCCCCGCTGCCCCCGACGGCCAGGGTCACGTTGGACAGGGACACGCTGGACGACACCGTGGACGCTCCGCCCGCACCTCCCCCGCCGCCAATGGACTGCACCACGGCTGCGTCCGCGTAGTCGCCGTAGGTCTGCGTCCAGGCGCCCAGGATGGCGGGCGCGCTGCTGCTTCCGATGGCGCCGCCATTGCCGCCCGCGCCACCTGTTCCGCCCACGGCCACGTTGAGCTGGTAGGTCGTCCCGGAATCGTTCACCACGGGAAGCATGGACGGGGTGGCGCTATTGCCGCCCACGGCGCCGCCCAGGCCGCCGGAGCCGCCGATGCTTTGCACCAGCAGGCCGTCGGCGTCGGCGCCATAGGTGGTGATGTTGCCATCGCTGTTCAGGTTGATCGCGCCACCGTTACCGCCGCCGCCACCACCACGGCCGACGGACACCGAGCCGCGGACGTCCGTGGTGCTGTCCTCTTCGGTGGCGCTCACCTCCAGGCCAACCTGGCCGCCCTGCGATGCGCCACCGCCACCGCCGATGGACTGCACCAGCGCGGCTCGCGCGCCGTCGCCATGCGTGGTCACCGAACTAGTCGGATCTATCGTCAGGCTTGCCGTGCCGCCATTGCCGCCCGAGTTGCCGCTGCCGCCCAAGGCCAACGTGAGCGATACGTTGGCATCGGTATTGATGCTGCGGCCGGTGGCCGATCCCACGCCCCCCGCGCCGCCGCCGCCGCCCACGCTCTGCACCAGGATCGCATTGGCGGAATCGCCCGATGTGGTGACGCTGCTGCCCTGCATGACCAGCGACGCGGTGCCGCCCGTGTTGCCGCTGCCCCCGCTGCCGCCCAGCGCGGCCTGCAGCGATCCGCCGACCGAGTCGCCCGTGCCGATCACCGTCGACGTCGCCGAGGCGCTTCCCCCCGCACCGCCACCGCCGCCGATGGACTGCACGATCACGCCCTGCGCGTTCGCGCCGGTTGTCGTAATCCCGGCATTGGTCAGCGTGGCCGTGGCCGTGGCCCCTGCCCCGCCCGCGGCGCCCGACCCGCCCATGGCGAAGCTGACCGCGACGCCGAACGAGGCGTCCTCATCGGGAACGGCAACGGTCAAGGCCTTGGCCACCGACGCGCCGCCCGCGCCACCGCCGCCGCCGATGGATTGCACGAGCACGCCATGGGCATCGCTCGCGCCAGTCGTCACGCTGGAATTGGAAAGATTGGCTGCCGCCGTGCCGCCCATGCCGCCGTTTCCGCCCGTGCCGCCGATCGCGACCGCCATGGAAAACCCCACGCCGGCATCGTAGGCGGACGCGGCGCCCCCCGTCCCGCCGCCTCCCCCGATCGCCTGCGAAACGATGCCGTAGCCATGATCGCCCCACGTATAGACCGAATTCCCGGTCAGGTTGACCGTGGCCTGGCCGCCTGCGCCCCCGCCGCCGCCCGTGCCGCCGATCACGGCCACGCCGTTAGCGCTGCCCCCGTCGCCACCGCCGCCGCCGATGGATTGGGCCAACATGCCGATGGACGCCGAACCGTTGACGCTCAGGCTCCCGTTCTGGGCAATATTCACCGTACCCCCGGCCACGGCGCTGCCGCCAGCGCCGCCCACCGAGACGAGGCCGGCGCTGGCGCCCGCCGTGCCGCCCCCCCCGCCGATGGCTTGCGCCACGATGCCGTGCGACGACGTGCCATAGGTGGTAATGGCGGTGCGGCTATCGATGTTCACCGTGCCGCTGGCGCCGCCGTTGCCGGCAGCGGAGCCGGCATTGCCGAACATCTCGAAGTTCCCCGTGGTGGTGCCGCCGATGCCCCCCATCGACTGGCCCAGGATGCCGATCGAATAATCCCCCTGGGTCGTGATCGTGCCGCCGGCAGTTTGCGTCGACGCATCGCCCGTGGTCACATTGACCGTACCGCCGCCGCCGCCCACGCCCGCGTTTTCCGGCGTGAAATCGACCAGGCCGCTGCTGGTCTGCACCCCGCCACCCGTGCCCCCCACGCTGCGCGCGGCGACGCCGTGGGATTGGGTGCCGTAGGTGCTTATGCTGGCGCTGCCGCTCATGCCGACCGCGACGGTGCCGCCATTGCCGCCGTTGGCGCCATTACTGTTTTCGCGCCCGGGGCCGCCGTCGCCGCCCTGGCTGATCACGCTCACGCCGGGAAGATAGGAACCGCTGGTGGTGATCGACGACCCGTTGTTCAGCGTCACGGTCGCCGTCGAAAGGGCCGAGCCCCCGTTGCCGCCCCGTTCACCGGTGGTGTTGGTTTCCGTCATGGGTCCACCGCCGCCAGCCCCCCCGAGGCCCACCATCACGATGCCCCCAGACAGCGAGGCCAAGGTCGTCGGCGATTGCAGGGAATTAGTGGTGACCGAAATCTGGCCGTTGTTGACTGCCGCCATGGTGCCGAATCCGCCGCCCTGACCGCCGTTGTCGCTACCGTCGTTGGAGGTGAATCCCGCATTGCCCTGGCTCGTGACATACAGCCCGCGCACGCCATTGGTCAGGAGGTTGCTGGTGGCGCTGCCCGGAACCTCCACATTGACCTGCACCTTTCCGCTGTTCGTGATGATCGTGGTGGCGGCGGGGTTTCCGCCACCGCCCGTGCCGCCCCAACCGTTGTCCATGCCGCCGGCGCCGCCCAGCGATTCCGCACCGATGCCCCAGGCATAACGGCCCGCGCTGTTGGACGACACCGAAACCGAACCGGTATTGGTGATATTGACGATATCGCTGTTGCCGCCGTTGCCGCCTACCTGGTCGCTGCCCACGGCGCTCATCTGGTTGCCGCCGGCGCCGCCTATGCTGGCCCCGTAGATGCCAACGCCGCCATAAGGCAGGCTCTGCATCTGGACCTGCCCGATGTTGCTGATATTGACGGCCGACCCATTGCCGCCGCTACCGCCACTGCCACCGCCGAAGTTATCCGGCGGCGTGCCGCCCGTGCCGCCCACCGATGCGCCGTAGATGCCGAACTGTGCGCTGTAGTCGTCCCAGACGCCCGGCGCGGACCCTTGCGCGGTCTCCGCCGGAGAGACGTCGGTCTCGGCCGATCCATAGTTGGTGATGGTGATCGCGCCGCCCCAACCGCCAAAGGTGCCGCTGTCCTTGCCGTCCGGTGAACCCGTGCCGCCCTTCAGGCGCACCAGCAGCGCCGCTTGCAAGGGGTTGGGACCCAAGTAGCCGCTGTTGACCACGATGTAGTTGCCGCCATAGCCGCCGTTGTCGGTACCCGAGCCCGTGCCGCCGGTGTAATCGACGGTCAGGTTGCCACTCTGGTTCGAGGCCACCGTGCAGGTGGTCGTGCTCGAGCTGGACGAAGTCGGCGACGGACAGGAGATGTCGGCCATCGCGGGCTGCGCCAGGATCAGGCCGATGGCGGTCATCGACATCGAGGACAGCCGCCCCAGATGGGGCCGCGCGGGCCGCGGGACCGGTTCGAATACGGCGGCGACACTCCTGCGCGCCGTCAGATTGGCAGTCAGCTTCTTCATCTCTGGTCCTTTGCAGGCAGTGGGATCCGCACGATCGCCCGCGGCTGTTTCAAATTAAGTCGTAGACGTTTCGATTTAATTCGTGGACCAGAGAAAACACATGCTTTTTTCGACGAATCGTGGATTTGCTTCGTCGGAATGAAACGCCGGCTTCAGGCGCCGGCTTTTTGTGCGGAATCCGCGCGTAAGGATTCGAGCAAATTTCAGTAAACGTAAGTGAATACGACATTCCCCCCAAGTATCTTCCCCAAATAACGGCCGGTGGACCACAGGCGGCCGTGACGCACCGCCCGTCTTGGCCTCGGCATCGGGATCGATGGCTTGCGATAGACTCCGGGGTTGTTCTTGATGACAACCTTCGTCCCTGCCCGAACGACAGCCGAGACTGCGGGCGATATCGCAACGCGTATTCCGCAAGACCGTAATCGGCTTCCTTTGGATGCGCGGTTCAGCAAACGATTCATCGACAAGCTATGGAAATTAGCCCGGCCTGTCGGGTTTCCGGTCGTCAGCGCATGCGCGCAAGGTTGTCTCGGCACCAAGCGCTGAACCCGTCGGTTCGGCTTCTATTCGGTTTCTACTATGGAATTTATTCAATGGGCAGCATGTTCCCAGGCGATCTGTGGGCGGTGGGTGAAACTCACGTCAACGGCTTATCGGTCATCGTTCGTTTTCGCACCGGGCTGCCGTCAGCGCCTGATCGTCAGATCAATGAGAACCTGGTCTTGATCTCCTGGCCCTATACGGGCATCGAGTCCGGCATGCCCAATGACGAAGACAAGAGGAATACCAATAGCTTTGAAGAGGCCATCGAGAAGGGCTTCGAGAACTCCAATGTCGGCGTGCAGGTGGCTTGCCTGACCGGCAATCATTTGAAGGAGTGGCGTTACTACACCCATGACGTCGAAGGCTTCCTGGATGCGTTCAATGCATGCCTGGCGGGGCATCCTGTCTACCCCATCAACCTGCGCGTGTTCAAAGACCCCGATTGGAATGCGCTGTCGGAATTACAGCCCGAAGGCTCAGAACAGATTCATTGAATGACGGCCCAGGCTGCCCCCTCAGCCTGGGTTTGAATCCGGGCATTCGCCGACACCGACGATATCCTTGTTTTGATCCGTTCTTAACTCGTGCATTGCAGGTGAAACCTTGATCAGGTGCCGCTTTGTGTCGCCCCCTTCCAAAGCGGACCTCCCCCTAAATCACACTTATGCAGTGCGGATCGACAGTTGGTCATGGCACCGAGACGCTGACCTTTCCTTTTGATCTTCCCGACTCGACGTAGGCAAGTGCCTCTGTAACCGCTTCCAACGGGAATGCGCGGTCCAAGATCGGTTTGATGACGCCGGCCTCAATAAGCCGGGTGATTTCTTTCAACTGATGTCCGTCCGCACGCATGAATACGAAGTCATACCGGATACCGCGCTTGGCGGCTTTCTTTCGGATGCCTCGGCTTAGCAGGCGCATCACCAGCTTGAGTCCCCAGGAGAGCCCTTGCTGTTCGGCAAAGGCCGGCGTCGGCGAACCCGAAATGGAAATGAGGTGGCCGCCCGGTCTGAGGACCTTGAGCGATTTCTCCAGCACATCGTTGCCCAGGCTATTGAGGACGACGTCGAAGTCACGAAGCTCGTTCTCAAACTGCTGGGTGCGGTAGTCGATGACGACATCCGCGCCAAGTTCCTTCACCCACTGAACGTTGCTGGTGCCGGTCGTGGTGGCGACGAACGCCCCAAGATGCTTGGCGAGCTGGATGGCAATGGTGCCTACGCCACCGGAACCTGCATGGATCAGGACTTTCTGTCCCGGCTTGAGCTTTGCCGTCTCGACGAGTACCTGCCAGGCGGTCAGCGCCACCAGCGGCACGGCGGCGGCATGCTCCATGTCCAGGTTGCCGGGCTTGAGCGCCAGCGCGGCTTCGTTCACCGCGATCAGTTCGGCGAAGCCGCCGATCCGGTCATCGGGCGGACGCGCGTAGACCTCGTCACCCGCCTTGAAATGGCGGACATTGCTGCCGACACGCACGACCTTTCCAGCAAAGTCGTTGCCCAATATCAGCGGCAGACGATAAGGCAGAATCAGCTTGAACTCTCCACTGCGGATCTTCGAGTCGAGCAGATTGACGCTGGCCGCATGCACCTGCACCAGAACGTCGTTATCCCCGACAGTCGGTTCAGGCTGTTCGCCAATACGGCCGGCCTCTTTGTAACGCTCAATAAAAAAAGCCTTCATAGCCTCTTAGTCCTTTGAGTCTTGATGTTGATCAGCCTGAGCATCACGCCTGCCGCCCATCAAACTACGCGTTCAGGCGCCGGCGCGGTAGCGATCGGCCGCCTGCGCCTGGCGCAGGTCACCGAACAGAGCCAGACGCGCGCCATCCAGCGCATCCCAACGCTCGGCCACATGCAGCGGCGGGATGGTCACCGCCTCGCGGTGATCAAACCCAACCAGAGCCGCATCGACCAGTTCGCCGACCTCCATCAGGTCCGGCAACGTGTTGATGTCGATGCCCGCGCGTTCCCAGATCTCGGTGCGCGTGCCTGCGGGAAGCACGGCCTGGACGTACACGCCTTTCGGCCCCAGCTCCAGGGCCAGCCCCTGAGAGAGAAACAGCACGAAGGCCTTGGTCGCACCGTAGATGGACATACCGAACTCCGGGGCGAATCCCACCACCGAACCGATGTTGACGATGGCGCCGCCGCCCGCCTTCGCCAGGCGCGGCGCGATCGCTGCGGCAAGCTGGGTAGGCGCCGTGGCGTTCAGGGTTATCAGCCGCGCGACGCTGTCAGGGGTCTGCTCGACAAAGGGACCGGACTGGGCCAACCCCGCGTTGTTGATGAGCGTCCCGATGCGATCATCGTCGCGCAGCCGAGCCGACACCGCCTCCAGCCCTTCAGGCTGGGTCAGGTCCGCACGCAGGACGTCGACGGCAACACCGGTCTCATCGCGCAAGCGGCTCGCCAGCACATCGAGGCGCGCCTGATCGCGTGCGACAAGCACCAGGTCATCGCCACGGCGAGCAAAGCGATCGGCGTAGGTGGCGCCAATCCCCGAGGACGCGCCAGTAATCAAAACAGTGGAAAACGCAGACATTGTTGAAATTTCCTATAGCAACGGGAAGTGCGGGCATGTGGAGGGCCGGCGATCCGCTTGGGTTGCAACCACCTCGATCACGCCGGGCAGAAGCGGCCAGTCGCGTGCGGGCGCCCCGCGTCATGCGATCGCAGTCGTCAGGCCGGCTCGGCCGGCGGATCCAGGAACAAGGCGGTCTGGTGCACAAACTGCAGCGGATACTGAAACTGCGAACCATGCCCCGAATCCGGATACAGGATCAGTTGCGCGTTGGGGATGTGCTGCTGCAAGGTAAACGCATTGATGGCGGGGACCATGATGTCGGTCTGGCCATTGACCACCAGCGTGGGCTGGGTGATCTCCTTCAGGTACGCAAAGTCATCATCACGCGGCGCGCTCCACTCGGTGATGGCCGCGAATTGACCCTTCATTGCCTCCACCGAGGACGGCGGATCCAGGTCCTGGCGCTTGTGGCGCCGCTGCCAGAAGGCGCGGCCAGCGGCCTGGCTCTTCTCCGAAGGAGAGAAGAACAGGAAGAGAAAGTCTTCTTCGACAGGTACCGGATTCGCCGCGGTCTGGAAAATCCTGGGGTCGTCGGGTCCCGTGCCGCCACGCGGCCCCGTGCCCACCAGCACCAGCTTGCGCACCAGCGACGGGTAACGATGCGCCAGACTCTGCGCGACGAAGCCCCCGATGGAAAAGCCCAGCACATCCGCCGCCGCAGGCAGGGCAAGGGCTTTGATGAAATCGGCGATGCCATCGGCCATGCCATCGACCGTTTGGGCCGGTTCGCTGCCAGAGCTGGCAACCCCGGCGTAGTTGACCAGGATGACGGGCCGGCCCTGGGCCAGTCCGTCGGTGACGAGCGGATCCCAGTTGTCCAGGCCGCCCCGGAAGTGTTGCAGGAAGACCAGCGGTGTGCCGGTTGCGGCGCCAAAGCGGCGATAGGCATAGCGGACACCGTTGGCCACCAGGAACTGGGTGGGGGCTGTCACATGCGTGGAAGTCGTCATGACAAAATCTCAGAGAGTGTTTGGTTCGCCTGGGTTGCGGCGCCTGAATCAGCCGGCCAGCGTCGGGTAGTCGGTATAGCCCTCGGCTCCGCCGCCATACAACGTGGCCGGGTTGAGCTGCGCCAGCGGCGCACCGGTCTTCAGCCGCTCAACCAGATCGGGGTTGGCAATGAACTTGTGCCCGAATGCGAACAGGTCGGCCTTGCCTGCGTTCAGGCGCTCGGTGGCTAACTCGCGGTCGTAGCCGTTATTGGCGATGTAGGTGCGCGTGAAGCGCTTGCGCAGCGAGTCGTAATCGAACGGCGCGAAGTCGCGCGGACCGCCGGGCGCACCTTCGACCACGTGCAGGTACACCAGCCCCAGTGCATCGAGCTTGTCCACCAGGTAGTCGAACTGCGGTTGCGGATCCGAGCTGGAAATTCCGTTGACCGGGCCCACCGGCGAAATGCGAATTCCCGTGCGCTCTGCGCCGACTTCCTTGACCACCGCTTCGGCCACCTCCAGGACGAAGCGGGCACGGTTCTCCACGGAACCGCCGTATTCGTCGGTGCGCTGGTTGGCGCCGTCCTTGAGGAACTGGTCGAGCAGGTAGCCGTTGGCGGCATGAATTTCCACGCCATCGAAGCCGGCGGCGATGGCATTGGCTGCGGCCTGACGGAAGTCGTTGACGATACCCGGCAGTTCGCCAAGCGCCAGCGCACGCGGCTCGGAGACCTCGACAAAGCTGTTGTTCACGAAAGTCTTGGCCTGGGCGCGGATGGCGGAGGGCGCCACTGGCGCGGCGCCGACCTTTTGCAGGGACAGGTGCGAGATGCGGCCGACATGCCATAACTGCAGGAAGATCTTGCTGCCCCTGGCATGGACTGCTTCGGTGACCTTGCGCCAGCCATCGATCTGCGCCTGGGTATAGATGCCGGGCGTGTCCTGGTAGCCCTGCCCTTGCTGCGAGATCTGGGTGGCCTCGGTGATCAGCAGGCCGGCGCTGGCGCGCTGGATGTAATAGGTGGCTGCGAGCTCACCCGGCACGAAACCCTTGCCCGCGCGGTTACGTGTCAACGGCGCCAGAACGATGCGGTTGGCGAGCTTCAGGGAGCCCAGTGTATAAGGCTCAAACAGTGTCTTGTCGGTCATGCGTTCTTCCTTTCTGCGTTGGGTGCAATGGGGACACAAAAGTGGGACCGCGCCGCCAGCGCAGCCTGAAAATTTGACGAATCATTATGATGATGACCATAATAAATAAAGTCAAGACTTTGATGTTGGTCGTCATATAACTGGTTTCGACCGTCGACACTGCCGAACACGAGAGGAGTAGGAAATGAGAGTTAGCAGAGCGCAGGCTCAGGAGAACCGCACGCGCGTCGTTGACACCGCGTCGGCGCTGTTTCGTGAGCGTGGCTACGATGGCATCGGAGTGGTTGAGCTGATGGCTGCAGCAGGTCTGAGCCATGGGGGGTTCTACAACCAGTTCAAATCCAAGGCGGCATTGATGAGCGAAGCCGCTGCATGCGGCCTTGCACGTTCGAGCGTGGAAATGGCTGACGTCGATGTGGGTCGCTTCATCACGCACTACCTTTCACGCAAGCATCGAGATTCGCGCGCCGACGGCTGCACCATTGCCGCACTCGGTGGCGATGCGGCGCGTCAGGACGATGAAATCAAGAGCGTGTTCCAGACGGGGATCGTGGCGATGGTCGACGGTTTCACGGAGAGGCTGGCCGCAGATGGCTTGCCACACACCCGCGCACACGTGCTGTCCATGGTGGCGCAGATGGTCGGCGCGCTCATGCTTTCGCGCGCTTGCCCGGACGATGCGCCGATCGCCGATGAAATACTGGATACCTGTCGCGCGGACCTGCTCGCGCAACTTTCCGGCGCGCCAGCGAAATAGACGCGGCCTGATCCGCCGCGCCGCTGCTCGCCCCCGCCCGTCGCACGAAGCGAGGCAACGCGATCGCGGCGTCCGGCGGACTGCCTCCCAAGCCGGAACTACGGATGTATCAACCCGGCTCCGTCTGGACAGACGCTTCGCAAGTCGGATAGTCCACGTAGCCCTCGGCGCCGCCCCCATAGAATGTGGCCCGGTTGTACGGATTCAGGCCCAGGCCCCGGCGTGCTCGCTCGGGAAGATCCGGATTGGCGATGAACAGGCGCCCGAACGCCACCGCGTCTGCACGGGCTTCGTCAATTGCGGCTGCGGCCGTGCCGGGCTGGTAGTTGCCTGCTGCGATGAGCACGTTGGGCCAATACGGCCGGAACAGCTCCGAAGAGAAAGGCACGTTCTGATGATCGACTTCGGCCTGGCCGGCTCCGCTGGCCCGCGGTTCGATCAGGTGCAGATACGCCAAGCCCAGGCCAGCAAGGCGCTCGATCAGGTAGGTGTACAGCGGCAGCGGGTCGTCCTCGCCACTCCCATTGGCCACGCCGAAAGGCGACAACCGAATCCCGACCCGATCCGCCCCGAACACCGCCGACACCGCGTGCGCCACCTCCAGCACGAGACGGCTTCGATTCTCGATCGAACCGCCGTACGCGTCCGTGCGCTGGTTGCTGCGGCGCTGCAGGAATTGCTCGAGAAGATATCCGTTGGCGCCGTGGATCTCTACCCCGTCGAATCCCGCGCGCTGCGCGCTGAGGGCGGCGCGCGCGTAATCCTCGACGATCGAGGCGATCTCGTGGGTCTCTAACGCGCGCGGCGTTTCAAAGGGAGCGCGATCAAAGGTTGCCGTGAACGCATTGCCGGGCGCTGGGATGGCCGACGGCGCGACCGGCAACCGGCCATTCAGCAGTGATGAATGCGAGATTCGGCCGACGTGCCATAGCTGCAGGAAGACAAAGCCGCCTTTTTCGTGGATAGCCTTGGTGACCGCTTTCCAGCCTGCGATCTGCGCTTCGCTGTGGATGCCGGGTGTCGCAGGCATACCTTGGCCAGACGGTGAAATCTGCGTCCCCTCGGTGATGATGAGGCCGCCCTGCGACGCACGCTGACGGTAATACTCCACGTTGAGTTCGCCAGGCACATTACCTGGCTGTGCCGCGCGCATCCGGGTAAGCGGCGCCATGACCACACGATGGGAGAGCGTGATGGCGCCGAGCTTCAGCGGCGAGAACAGTGCTTCGGTCATTCTGGATGTGTCCTTAATCAAGCGTTGATGCAGAGATTGATCCTGTTTTCAGCCTGGCCGCGGCGTTTGTCGCCGCCAGGGCGCAAAGCCACGACGTAGCCTCCAGAGCCCGCCGCTTTATAGACCGTCGTCCCCAGTCTCGTCTGCCAGGCTGGCCATGCAAGCGTCCAGCAACAGGTGCAGCTCGGCAACACGCGCCTCGCCAAGGCGTTCATTGAGCGCTGTTTGAGCCAGCCTCCAGGCGCGCTGTCCCTCCGCGCGTTTGGCGATACCCGCCTCCGTCACCTGAACCAGGCGGCTGCGCGCATCGGATCCTGTACCAATCGTAAGAAAGCCCTGGGCCGCCAAGGGCTGCAAATTGCGCGTGAGCGTGGAGGCATCCATCTGCATATGACGCGCCAGATCCCCCGGCCGGATCGGGCCCAGCCTGATCACGTGCGACAGCAAGGCGTACTGCGTGTTTTTCAACCCTGCCCTGGCGACATACTGGTCGTAGTGCCGCGTCACCACGCGATCAAGCTGGCGCAGCTTCAAGTGAGTACAGCCTTGCGGCTTGGTGGCGTTATTCATGCTATATATTGTACCTACAATTATTGTACCTACAAGTATGTGATTGATGGAGCGCCGCATGCAGGCAGAAGAAGTGAGCGTGCCACGGGTACGCGCCGAGGGAAAGGGGATCCATGCGGGATGCCAAGTCGTCACGGCCGAAGGCCGCGTTGTCGGCCCCGACGGCAAGCTATATGCCCAGGCAACCACGACTTGCCTGATTTTCGATGTTCCTGCTCGTACCGAAAGGAGTTCCCATGAGCAAACCTGAAATTGTCTTGTGCACCCCCGTGCGCACACCCATCGGCGCCTACGGCGGCACGCTGAAGGAAACCCCCGCGCCCGAACTGGGTGCCGCGGCGGTGCGCGAAACGCTACGCCGCTCGGGCTTGCCCGCCGATGAGATAGATGCCGTCGTGCTGGGCAACGTGATCCAGGCCGGGGTGAAGATGAACCCCGCGAGGCAGGCCGCCATTGGCGGTGGCCTGCCCGTTCAGGTGCCCGCATTGACGGTGAATCGCGTCTGCGGATCCGGGGCTCAAGCCATCGCCAGCGCCGCGCTGGAAATCGCGGCGGGCTACGCCAAGGCGGTGATCGCGGGCGGCATGGAAAACATGGATCAGGCTCCCCATCTGGTGCCAGGCGGCCGCTGGGGCGTCCGCATGGGCGATGCGCTCATGCTCGACAGCATGTTGCGCGATGGACTGAACGACGCCTTCAGCGGCCAGCACTCCGGTTGGCATACTGAGGACCTGGTCAGCCAATACGGGATTACCCGGGAAGATCAAGATCGCTGGGCAGCGCGTTCCCAGCAGCGCTTCAGCGCGGCGCAAGCCGCAGGCAAGTTCGATGATGAGATCGTCGCCATCGAGCTTGCCAGCCGCAAGGGCACGATTCGGTTCGAGCGTGACGAAACCAATCGCCCAGATACCACGGTGGACACGCTGGCCAGACTGAAGCCGGCATTTCGCAAGGATGGCACGATCACGGCCGGCAACGCCCCAGGGCTCAACAGCGGCGCCGCAGCGCTGATCGTGGCCGAGCGCGATTACGCCGAGGCTCAAGGGCTACGGCCCTGGGCAAGACTGGTTTCTTTTGGGGTCGCCGCAGTGGAACCCGGGTTCTTTGGCCTGGGGCCGATCCCAGCGGTCAAGCTTGCCCTGGCGCGCGCACGCTGGACACACCAGGACATTGAACGCATCGAGATCAACGAGGCCTTCGCGGCGATCACGTTGGCATGCCTGCGCGAAATGAGCTTGCCGGAGGAGGTCGTCAATGTCGAAGGTGGCTCAATTGCCCATGGACACGCCATCGGCGCCACGGGTGCGGTACTCACCACCCGACTCATGCATTCGATGCGCCGCGATGGGGTCAAGCGTGGCGTCGTGACCCTGTGCATCGGTGGCGGTCAGGGCATTGCTCTGGCGCTCGAAGCGCTCTAGGCAAGAGAGATCAACCATGACATTTCTGTACCTGGAAGACCTTGAGCCTGGCCAACGATTCTCTGGAACCACGCGTATCCGTATCGAAGAAAGCCGCGTCAAGAGCTTTGCCTCGGAGTTCGATCCTCAACCCTTTCATCTCGATGAAGCCGAAGCAGCAGCGTCGATCTTTCGGGGCCTTGCGGCGAGTGGGTGGCACACCGCGGCGGTGACCATGCGCCTGCTGGTGAACAGCGAGTTCAAGCCCGCGGGCGGCATCGTCGGGGCTGGCATTGACGAATTGCGCTGGCCGCGGCCGGTGCGCCCCGGCGACGAACTCCGCGTGGAAAGCGAAGTGGTAGCGGTCAGACCATCGCAATCCAGACCGGAGCAAGGACTGGTCAAAGTGCGTACAAGCACATTCAACCAAGACGGCGAAGTGGTGCAGACATCCGTGAGCAACCTTGTCGTATTACGCAGGACGACGGCGGCCAACAAGCCCTGAATACCTCTTTTCTGTCGGAACAAAACATGAAATACACAGCATTTGGCAAGACAGGCCTTCAGGTTTCGCAAGTCGCATTGGGCACAGGAAACTTCGGCACAGGCTGGGGGCATGGCGCTGATCCGGATGCCGCCAAAGCCATCTTCAATAGCTACAGTGATGCCGGGGGCAACTTCATCGACACGGCGGATGTCTACCAGTTCGGGCAGTCCGAGGCGTTGCTTGGAGATCTGCTTCAAGGGCGGCGCGAGGATTTTGTGTTGACGACCAAGTTCACCCGCGGTGCGGCGCCGAACGCGAATCGCCTGGTCACGGGCAACAGCCGCAAAGCGATTGTCGCGTCGCTTGAGGCAAGCCTGAAGCGGTTGAAGACAGATCGCATCGACATCTACTGGGCCCACTGGCCGGATCACGTGACGCCCACCGAAGAGATCGTGCGCGGCTTCGAGGACCTGGCGCGGGCGGGCAAGATCCTGTACGCCGGCCTGTCGAATTTTCCTGCCTGGCGCCTGGCCCGTGCCGTGACGTTGGCCGAACTTAACCGCACGGTTCCCATTGCCGCGGCGCAGTTTGAACACAGTCTGGTGCGCCGGGAAGCCGAGGCCGACCTCTTCCCTGCTTCAAACGCTTTAGGTCTTGGCGTCGTGACGTGGTCGCCGCTGGGTGGCGGCGTATTGACGGGTAAATATCGCCAGGGCGTAAAGGGTCGTGCCGAGGGCTTCGCAGGCAAGGTGTTCCAACCTGAAAACACACCTCAGCGCACTGAGGTGCTCGACACCGTCATCGCCATTGCCAACGACCTGGGCGTCACGCCGAGCCAGGTCGCCATTGCGTGGGCCGGCACGCACGGCTCCATTCCGATCGTCGGCCCACGCTCGCACGAGCAGTTGCAGGACAACTTGGGTGCGCTGACGGTGGCTCTCTCCGCTGAACAGATTGCGCGCCTGGATGCAGTGAGCCGCCCGCCGGAAGCAACGCAGGTAAGGATACCCATTGCATGGGGAGCTGCCGCATCGACTGGCGTGGCCTGAAGGAGGGAGCTCGCGAGCGTAGCCTCCCGCGCTGCTTGTGCCATCGATGCCAATGAGTCCCTGTCAGAACATTCGAAGTGCCGGGAGTGGGTCCGCAACCCCGTTCCGGGACCGCTAGAACGTCGCGCGCAGCGCCAGCCGGAACGTGCGCGGCTGGCCGAAGTAATTGAAGTAGTTGGTGTTGCCCACCGACTGGTAGTAATGCCGGTCGAAGAGATTGTCCACATTGAACTGCACCGCCAGGTTCTTGTTGACGTCGTAGACCGCGTGCAGGCCGACCAGCGTGTAGGCGCCCTGCGAGATCCTGTACGCGCTTTCGCCCGGCGCGCTGGCGTTGAAGATGCCGCTCTGCGCATAGACCGATCCGCCCACGCGCAACTTGTTCCCTTGGTCCGGCAGGCGGTAGTCGGTGCTCACCTTCAGCATGTGGCGCGGAAAAGTGCTCGCAAACGTCTGGCCGGACTGCGGACCCTGCGCGTACTTCGATTGGGTGTACGTGTAGCCCAGGCTGACGTTCCAGGCCGGCGTGATGGCGCCGTTGATCTCAAAGTCCACGCCGCGGCTTCGCACCTTCTCAGCGGCGCGGAAGCAAGAAAGGACGCCCGGCGGGCACAGGTCGATGTCGTAGATGCGGTCGGCCCGGCCCTTCTGGTCCGTCTGGAACAGGGCCAGCGCCGCGTTCACCCGGCGGTCCATGAACTCGCCCTTCAGGCCGATCTCGTAATTCTGCCCCGTCATCGGCGGCAGCACGCCGCCATCGACGCCGATGTTCTCCTGCGGTTTGAAGATTTCGGTATAGCTGGCGTAGGCCGACAGGTTTTCATTCAGGTCCTGCACCACGCCGGCATACGGCGTGACTTTGCCGCGCTGCTCATAGCGACTCTCCGTGCGCACGGTGGTCTGCGCAAAGCGATCCAATTCGAACCAGCTCATGCGCGCGCCCAGGAGGACGGTCGTGCTGTCGGTCAGGCTGAAGCGGCCGGCTGTGTAGATACCCTGCTGCTTCTGCGTGATGTTGTACTGCCACATGTCCACGTCCAGCCCGGTCGGTGCGGGCGGATCGAAGGCGCCCAGGTCGTTCATGTCGACCAGATAGTGATAGCTGGCGTCGCGCCCGCCGTGATAGTCAAAATCGTCCTTGCGCGTGGAGGCGCCCACCACCAGCTCATGCTGGCGACCCAGCCATTGGAACGGGCCAGACGCGTAAGCATCCACGCCCCACTGCGTATCGTCGAAATGGAAAAGGCGCGGGTTCAGCGTGAAAAGGTCGCCAGTGGTGCGCTGCGTGTAATTGCCCAGGAAGTCCGACTTGGCGGACAGCCAGTTTCCGGCCAGGGTGAACTTCCAGCCGTTGTCGAATTCGTGCTTGAGGTCGGCGAACAGGTTTGTGTTGCGCTTGTTCACGTAGTTCCAGTCGCCGACCAGGGCCGTCTTGCGCGACATCGGGTAGAACGAACCGTCGGCCCGCGTAGGCAATCCGGACCAGTCATAGCCCTGGTTGCGATCCTTCTGGTAGGTCAGGCCCGCCGTCACCGTGGTGGCGGGCGTGATGTCGGCCTCCAGGATGCCGTAGAAAAGCGAGTTCTCCTTGCCCGCCTGTTGCTGGAAGTCGCCCGAGTTGGTGTAGGCCGTCACGGCGCGTCCGCGCAGTGTCTTGGCGTCGTTCAAGGGCGAGGACACGTCGAGCATGGTGCGGTAGTCGTCCCACGAACCCGCCGACAGCGTCATGCTCCCCGTCGTTTCGAAGCCGGGCCGCTTGCGCACCAGGTTGATGGCGGCTGCGGGATTGCCCGCCCCTTCCAGGAGGCCCGTGGCGCCGCGCACCACCTCGACCCGGTCATAGATCTCGGTGGTGGGCTTATTGATGGCGTCGAACGAATACGGGTTGGTGATGTTGACCGGCACGCCGTCGATCTGCAGGTTGTCGATCTGCTGGCCACGCGCCTGGTACACCGAGCGCTCCGAACCGCTCTGCACCACCGAAATGCCGGTGGTCGCATGCAGCACGTCGTCCAGGTTCCGCATGGACTGGTCGTCCATCCGTTGGCGCGTGACCACCGTCACCGATTGCGGCGTTTCGCGCGGCGACAGGTTCAGGCGCGTGGCGCTGTTCGTCACCGGTACGACGTAGGTGCCGCCGGTGTCCACGGGAGGCAGCATGCCGGATACCGTGACCGGCGCGAGCGTGGTGGTCGGGGAGCCCGGCGCACGCCGCAGGGTCAACGTGCCGTCCGCGGCCCGCGTGGATTCGAGCCCGCTGCCCGCCAAGGCTGCTCGCAGCGCCGCGTCCGTGGTGTAGGCGCCCCGCACAGCGGGGGCATCCAGGCCGCGCACGAGCTGCGGATCGTAGGACACCACGGTCTTGCCCAGCCGGGCGATCTCGGTCAAGGTGGCGTCCAGACTGGCGGCGGGCAGATCGAACACGATGGGCGCGATCGGCTGGGCATACGCCGGCAGGGCGAGGCTGGATGCCGCCAGGACCAGGGCGGCGCATAGAACATGGGAAACAGGAAATACGCGCATGAAGATCTCCGATACGTTGCGCACAGCGATATGTAGACATGTGCCGCGAGATCGGAAAAGTGACAGTCCCCATGCGAAAAAAAGTTGAAACGCCCGGTCAGGCCGGCCGTACGTCGATCAAGGTCAGCCAACGGGTGTAGCGGCTGACGGTGATCGGCAAGGTATGTTCCAGCGCGCTGAGCGCGCGGTCGGTATCGTCCAGCGGGTATAGGCCGGACACAGCAAGGACGGAGGCCCGGGGACTCACGCGCAGAAGACCCGTCCGGTAGCGGCCCAGCGCGGCGGCAATCTCGCCCAGCGGCTGGTCACGGGCCTTGAGCCACCCCTCGCGCCACGAGGCCGCGTCTTCCATCGGTTGCGGCCGGTCCACCCAGACATCGCCAAAGCGCGCCCCTTCCCCAAAGGCCAGCGTCAGCCGCTCGGCCTCGCGCGGGAGGACCTCGATACTGTTTTGCAACGCCACCGCCAGGCTGGCTTGCGGCTCCAGCCGGACCATGCAGCCGGCCCCCGTGCTGCGGACCTGCCCGTGCGGGGTATGCACGTCGAACAATGCGGGGTGGCCCGCGCGCGGCTGTACGACCAGGGCACCTTCCAGGAGACGCACACTGCGCCGCTGTGCCGTGAACTCCAGGTCTACCCGGCTACGCGCGTCCAGCATCAACAGACTACCGTCCGGGAGCGTGAACTCCCGGCGCTCTCCGGTGGCGGTGCCCAGATCGGCCGCCAGATTGCTCAGTGGAGAGACCCGGTTCGCCACCCAGGCCCCAGTCGCCGCCGCGCCCACCAGGCCGGCGGCATTGAGCAGCATGCGGCGGCGCGTGGGTCGCACCAGCGTGCGCCGCAAGGCGTGATGCTCATTCTTCAATACGGTTTCCAGCCGTCCCACCGACTTGCTCAGCCCTTGCTGCAGCCGTGCCCAGGCGAGTTCGTGGGCAGGATCGGCCGCGCGCCACGCCGCGCATGCGTTGCGATCGGCGTCCGTCGCCTCGCCGGACGTCAGTTTCAGCCAGAAGCCGATCGCGCGGTCGCCAGCGTCGTTCGTTGCCAGCTCGCGGCTCATGGCGCCTCCGCCAGCGCATAGCAGCGCTGCAGCGCCTGCGCGATGTACTGCCGCACCCTGCTCACCGATACGCCCAACGCGACGGCGATCTCCTTGTGCGTCAGGCCGTCGAGCTGGCTGTACAGGAAGGCCGCGCGCGCCTTGGCGGACAGGCCATCGAGCATCTGGTCCACCTGATGCAGCGTCTGCAGAATGATGAGCTGCTCCTGCGGGGACGGGGAAAACTGCTCGCCCTTGTCCAGCAGGCTTTCGAACCAGGCAGTTTCCAGTTCCCGGCGGCGCCACAGTTTCCAGATCAGCCGCTTTGCGATCGTGATAATGAGCGCGCGGGGCTCGCGTGCGGAGGCAAGCATCGGGTTCTGGATCAACTGGACGAACGTGTCGCCCGCGACGTCCTCCGCATCTTCGATGTTGCGCAGCCGCGTGTAGAGGCGGCCCAGCAGCCAAGGCCTGTCTTCGGTATAGATGCGGACCAGAAGGTGCGGGTCCGATGAAAGCGTGGAACGCGGGAGCATGTGCGGCGCAGCGGGTGACTAAAAGTTGAATGGGAATCTATATCATTCTACATCTAGCATCCCTTCTAGCATCCCTATATCGCTGCCTCGATGCGCCGAGCCTACCTCTGCACGGATGACCGGTTCGGGTTGTGCCCGAGACGCCTCATGTGGGAGGTCTTCCTATATACCCAGGACATGCGCGTGGAGCGTATCTACAGAAGAAAAATGCGCGAAGCCCATCATCTGCGGTACGCGGTGCGCAGTTCATCTAACGACGCTGCCACCTGACTCAATACCGGCCCCCAGGCATGCGGCGCTGGCTGGCGAAATAGGCGCATAGTTGGATACCAAGGCGAGTCGGCCCGGCCGCGCAGCCAGCGCCAGTCTGGCACGAAGGGAAGCAGCAGCCATACGGGGCAGCCGAGCGCACCAGCCAGATGCGCCGGAGAAGAGTCCACGGTCACCAAGACATCCAGCAGCGTAATGATTGCCGCAGTATCGTCGAAGTCACGGATTTCTTCGTGTAGCGGCAACAGCGACATGCCCGCTGGCGACGTGGCCGCTTCAGCGGCTGCCGAGCCCATTTGCAGGCCGATGAAGCTGACACCCGCTCGCGCCAGCGGCGCCAGGTCGGCCAGCGCCATCGAGCGCTGTGCATCATTGGAATGGCTGGGCCGGCCGGCCCACACCAGCCCGACCCAGGGCCGGGGCAGCGCCGCCAGGCGCGCCCGCCAGTGCGCCACCCGTTGCGGGTCGGGGCGCAGATACGCAGTGTTGACGGGCAGATCGTCCAGGCGAAGGCCCAAGGCCAACGGCAGGCTCATCAATTCACAGTGGTAATCGAACGCGGGCGGCACAGTGCCTGCGGGAATGATCTGATCGAAACCGCCGCTGCGCGCGGCCAGCGCATGGCAGGCCGCGTTGACTTCCAGGATGACCCGGGCGCTGCTGCGGGCGCGTGCCAAGGCCACCAGCCGCAGGAATTGGAACGTATCGCCAAAGCCCTGTTCGTCGTGAATCAGCAAGGTCTGGCCCGGGATGGCCTGCCCTTCCCAACGGGGCTGCTGTATGGGGCGGCCCCGCAACACGGTATGCGGCATCTGATAGCGGAAGCGGTATTCGCGCCAGCCCGCCTCGAATTCACCTTGCAGCAACAGCACTTCGGCCAGATCGAAACGGGCACCCGCATCGCCAGGAGTGGCTGCCACCACCCTTTCCAGGATGACCCGCGCCTCGCCGTCCCTGCCCAGCGCGCGCAGGGCCGAGCCCCATTGCCGCCACAGCGCAATCGGCCCGTCGCCATCCGCCAGCGTCTTTTGCAGTAATGCGTCGACGTCCGCGTGGCGCCCCGCCAGCAACAAGGCCTGCGCCTGCGCGTGCACGGCCTGAAAGGGAGCCATCGCCGCCGGTCGCGGGCTGGCGGCGCGCGTGGCGTCGAGGCTGGCAAGGATCTGGTGGGCTTGGGGCGTCAGCGGGTCGATGTCGATAGCGCGCCGGATGGCCGCCAGCGCCGCCTCATGGCGGCCTTCATCGCGCAAGACCGCCGACAGGTTGCACAGCGCCAATACAAAGCGCGGGTTCAACGCCAGGGCATGCTGGTAGTGCTGCACCGCCTGCGCGTTGTTGCCCAGGAGCTTGCAGGTGTTGCCCAGATTGTTGTGGGCTTCGGCGCTGGCCGGCAACAGCGCCGCCACGCGTTGCAGGCATTCCAGGCTGGCGGCCAGTTGGCCCCGTTCTTGCAGGATGATGCCCAGGTTGTTCCACCCTTCGGCCAGATCCGGGTCCACCGCCACGGCGCGGCGCGCGGCGCTTTCCGCTTCGTCGAGCAGCCCTCGCTGACGGCACATTTCGGCCAGGTTGCTGCAATAGATGGCCGGCGTGGACGCGGGCCGGCAGGCCACCCGCAGGTGCGTAATAGCCAGGTCGGCCAACCCATAGGCATGCGCGATCACCCCCAGCAGATGCCGTGCATCGGGCTGGTCGGGCGCCGCTTGAAGGACCCGCAGGCAAAGGTGTTCGGCTTGCGGCGCCTGGCCCGCGTTCCAATGCGCATGCGCGGTGTTCAACGCCGTCGACAGCGTCAGCGGGGGAACGGCCGGATCGTTGTGCTTGCCCACTTATGCAGCTCCACGGCGCTCATGCGGCGGCCGGAAAAGCGCCATTATCGCCGCGGCAAGACGGCCTGGCGTCATGCGGCAAACAGTCGGGTGACCCCGCGCAGGCGGGCACGCGGCACCGCGCGGGCAGCGCTTTGATCGCTTTCGCCCCAGGGGTCGCCGACCAATCGCCGGAATAGGCGGCAAATTCCCCGGTTTTCTCTCAATTAGCACCGTTGTAAACAAGTTACTAATTGATGCAGACTCATCCCCAACACATCACCCGTCATTCCAGAAGCGTGAGCGCGCCCCTCCGTGCTGGCGCGCTTCGAAGCCCGCGCGCGCCGCCGACAGACTGCCCGTGCACCCAGGAATGCCGTCATCGCCCCCTGGAGAGCCCCGTTTTGAATCACACTTACCGGCTGGTATGGAATCGTAAGCTGCGCGTCTGGCAAGCGGCATCGGAATTGGCGGCGCAAGCGCGCGGTGGACGCTCGTCGTCGGGCGGACGCGTCAGCGCGCGCGCGCCGCGCTATGCGTTGAGCCTGGCGCTGGCCATGGGACTATCCAGCGTAAGCGCCGCGGTTCAGGCCACCTGTTCGCTGGTCGGCAACAACGCCGTGTGCACCGGCGCCGCCAATCCGCTGTTGCCCAGCTACGCGATGGGTATCGACGGCACCGTCACGGTGGAGCAGGACGCGACAGTAGGCGTTGTGCTGGGCGCAGGCGGGACGGCGATGAGCCTGACCGGCAGCACCGTCACGCTGACCAACTCGGGCCGGATCGACCCGACCCTCCTCGGTCCCTCATCGGTCGTGGCGGGGGGTGTGGCGATGGGCAACGGCTCCGTCAACACCCTCAGCATCTTCAACACCGCAACGGGCACGATCGGCGGGGTCGCGGGCGGAGAACCTGGCCTGCCGGACCTGGGCAGCATGGCCATTGCCGTACACAACGGCACGGGCGGCACGACCCACCTGAGCAACGCAGGCTTGATCCGCAGCACTCCCCGCTCCGGATTGGCGATCGCGGGCGCGGACATGCCGGTGATCGCCGCCTATGGCGGGGGCCAGGTGATATTCGAGAACCAGAGCTCCGGAACCATTGTCGGACGCATCGCACTGGAACAGGTGGGCACGCCCACCCTGGGCCACAGCTTCGCCAATGCTGGCGCGATCCTCGGGGGAGTCTCGCTCGGCCAGGGCGGCAACAATACCTTCACTGCGGTCTCTGGTTCGACGGTGTTGCGCGGATCGGGCAGCGCGATTGCCGACCTGCCCGTGAGCTCGGTGCCGGGGCTGAACTTCGCGCCGCCCGGCACCGTCGATGGCGGCGCCGGTGCAAACAACACGCTGGTGCTGCAAACGGTGCTGCCGTCGGCCGGCACGGGCAGCGGCGCGGCGGGCACCGAGACAGCGATTTCCGGCGACCAATACATCAACTTCGACAATCTGGTGGTGAACAGCGGCACCTGGAACCTGACCGGGTCCACGCTGGCGGACAGCGCCGTCACCTTGAACAGCGGCGTGGCGAACATCGCCAACAACAGCGTGCTGGGCAATGCGCGGATCACGGCAAATGGCGGCAGCATCACGGGGCCAGCCGGCGGCCTGCTCCTGAACAACGATATCGTGCTTGGCGCCGGTGGCCTGACCCTGGCGGGCAACAATGACATGTTGCTGGACGGCACGATTTCTGGCACTGGCGGGTTGACCGTGGCGGGGCCGGCCGTGGTCGTCTTGAATGGTTCCAACACCTACACCGGGTTGACCATTATTCAGAATGCCTCGGCGTTGGATACCAGCACGCAGAGCGTTCGGGGCGACATCCGCAACGATGGCTACCTGTTGTTCAGGCAAGACACCAACGGCGCCTATTCCGGCGACATCTCCGGCAATGGCCGCTTGGGTAAGTTGGGGGCCGGCACGGTGACCCTGACCGGCATGAACGCGATCGGGACCTCGGTCTACATCGATGCGGGCACGCTTGCCGTGGGCGCTGCGGGCAGCTTGAGCGCTCAGGCGGTCGATGTGTCCTCGGCCGCCACGCTGGACCTGTCCGCGGCAGGCAACCAGACGCTGGGCGCATTGCAGGGCAATGGCGCCGTTCGGCTTGGCGCCAGCACACTGACCTTGGACAGCAATGCCAGCAACAGCTTCTCGGGGATCATATCCGGGGCGGGTTCGCTGATCAAAGCGGGCGCGGGCACGCAGACGCTGTCGGGCGCCAACACCTTCGGCGGCAGCGTGGCGATCAGCGGCGGCACCCTGGCGCTAGGCGCGGGGGGCAGTCTGGCCCCGACGGCCGGCGTCACGGTGAACGCGGGCGGGACGCTCGACCTGTCCGCCGGGGGAAATCGAGGCCTGGGATCGCTCTCGGGCTTGGGCACGGTCGCCCTGGGCGCCAATACGCTGACCCTGCAAACGGGCAACTTCGCGGGCACGATCTCGGGCACAGGCGGCCTGGACAAGGCCGGGCCCGGCGCGCTGACCCTGTCGGGCATCAACTCCTACACCGGCCTGACCCGGGTGCTGATGGGCGGCACCCTGATCGCGAATGGCACGATCGGCGGCAGCGTCGCGGTGCAGGACGACAGCACACTGGGCGGCTCGGGCCGCATCAACCAAAACGTGACGCTGACCAGCGGCGTGCTGCAAGCCACGCAAGGCCAGACGCTGACAATCGGCGGCAACCTTCTGATGGACAGCGCCAGCCGCGTCAACGTCAGCCTGGGCGCGGCCTCGACGGGCGCGCTCGTTCAGGTGGCGGGAGACCTTGGCCTGAACGGCACGCTGAACGTCGCCGACCAGGGCGGCTTCGGGGCGGGCGTGTACCGGCTGTTCGACTATGGCGGCACGCTGACCGCCAACACCATGAGCGTCGGCGCCACGCCCAGCGGCATCGACGCGAGCGACCTGCGCCTTCAGACCGCCGTGGGCGGGCAGGTCAACCTGCTGTCGACCGCCGGCGCGACGCTGCGTTTCTGGGACGGCGCCAACGCGGCGCAGCGCGACAACGGCCTGATCGATGGCGGCACGGGCGCATGGCGCGCCGATGGCTTGAACTGGACGGATGGAGATGGCGCGATCAACGGCCGGTTCCAGCCCAACCCGACCTTCGCGGTGTTTCAGGGCGCTGGGGGCACGGTGTCGGTGGACGACACTGCGGGCGCCATCGGCGTGACGGGCATGCAGATCGCCACGGATGGCTATCGCATCCAGGGCGACTCGATCGCACTGCAGGGCGCGGGCGGCGAGAGCATCATCCGCGTGGGCACTGGCGTGGCCGCGAGCGCCGGCATGAGTGGCGCCATCGCCTCCAGCCTAAGCGGCGCCGGCAAGCTGGTGAAGTCGGACTTCGGCACGCTAGTGCTGGCGGGCAACAACACTTATACCGGCGGCACCGAAGTCCGCCAGGGCAGGCTGTCCGTGTCCGCCGACGCCAACCTGGGCGCGACGGCAGGCGGCATCACGCTCAACGGCGGGACGCTGGCCACGACCGCCAGCTTCGATAGCGCGCGCGCGGTGTCACTGCTGCAGGACGGCGTCATCGATGTCGACGCGGGCACGACGCTGGGCCTGCAAGGCACCATCAGCGGCACGGCCGACCTGCAAAAACAAGGCGCTGGCACGCTGACGCTGACCGGCACCAACACCTACCGCAACACGCGCGTAGAGGCCGGTACGCTGGCGGGCAACGCAGGCGCCATTCGGGGAAATCTGCTGAACAATGGCGCGGTCGTATTCGACCAGGCGACCGACGCCGCCTTCGGCGGCAACATCAGCGGCAGCGGCACGCTGATCAAACAGGGCGCCGGCGTACTGAGCCTGACCGGCACCAGCGGCCTGGGCTGGCAGATCGACGCGGGCACGCTGGCAAGCAGCGCCGGCCGTTATACCGGCGACACGACGATCGGCGCGGCCGGCACGCTGCATTTCGAAGACGCCGCCGGCGCATCTTACGCCGGTCAACTGACGGGCACCGGCAGCCTCGTAAAGAGCGGCGCGGGGCAACTGCAATTGCTGGGCGACAGCCAGGCATTCGCCGGCCAGACCCAGGTGCAGGCGGGCACGCTGCGCGTGGCCGACACGCTGGGCGGCTCGGCCAGCGTCACGGGCGGACGCCTACAAGTCGATGGCCTCCTGCGTGGCAATGTGGCCGCCAGCGGCACAGGCGCCATCGCGGGCACGGGCACCATCACAGGCAACGCCGCGCTGACCGGCGGCGTGCTGCAAGGCGTGCAAGGGCAGATGCTGACCATTGCAGGCAACTTGTCGCTAACCGGCGCCAGCCAGGTCAATGTCGCACTGGGTAGCGCGCCCAATAGCGGCCTCTTCAACGTGGGCGGCGATCTCAACCTGGCCGGCACCCTCAACGTGGCGGACCAAGGCGGCTTTGGCGCGGGCGTCTACCGCCTGTTCGACTATGCCGGCAACTTGACCGGCAACAATCTGGCCATCGGCAGCACGCCTGCGGGCGTGGAGCTCAATGCATTGACCGTGCAGACGGCCGTTGCCGGCCAGGTCAATCTGGCCTCGACCGCCGGTGCCGCCCTGGGCTTCTGGGATGGCGGCAACGTCGCTCGCCATGACAACGGCGCCGTCGATGGCGGCGCGGGCACATGGCGCGCCGACAACCTCAACTGGACCAGCGTGGACGGCGCCCTCAATGGTGTGTTCAAGCCGAACCCGACCTATGCCGTGTTCCAGGGGCAAGCGGGCACCGTCACGGTCGATGACGCGGCGGGCGCCATCGGCGTGACCGGCATGCAGATCGCTGCAGATGGCTATCGCATCCAGGGCGACGCGATCGCCCTGCAAGGCGCGGGCGGCGTCAGCATTGTCCGGGTGGGGACGGGATCGCTCGCCGATGCAGGCATGACCGGCACCGTCGCGTCATCGCTCACGGGCGCCAGCACGCTGGCCAAGACCGATTTCGGCACGCTCGTCCTGGCGGGCGACAACTCCTACACCGGCGGCACCGACATCCGCCAGGGCACGCTGTCCGTCTCGCGGGACGCTAACCTGGGCGACGCCTCGGGCGGCCTGCTGCTGAGCGGCGGCGTGCTAGCCACGACGGCCAGTTTCGATACCGCGCGCGCCGTCAAGATCTCTGCCGCCAGCGGCCTCGCGGTGAGCGCGGGCAGCACCTTGGGCCTGGGCGGAGCCATCACGGGCGCCGGCGAGCTGACCAAGTCGGGCGCGGGCACCTTGCGCGTCTTCGGCAACGGCAGCGCGTTCACCGGCAACATGCTGGTCGAGGCAGGCACGCTGGACATCGCGTCGGCCGCCACGCTGGGGGGCACCCTGGCGGTGTCGAGCGGCGCCCAACTGCAGGGCGCGGGCCAGGTCGGGTCCACCTCCTTGCGCAGCGGCGCCATCCTGGCGCCGGGCAACCTGGGTGGCGTTCTAACGGTGGCGGGCGACCTGACCTTGCTGCCGGGCGCCACGTACCGGGTGGCGGCGGACCCCGCGTCGTCGGCCAGCGCGCGCGTGGCTGTCACAGGCGCCGCCAACCTGGCCGGCTCCGTCGTTCATATCGGCCCCGAGGGCGGCTTCGACAGCACGCGGCAATATACGATCCTGATGGCGGGCGCCATCAACGGCCAGTTCGACAGCGTGTCGTCCAGCTACGCCTACCTGAATCCCACGCTGCAATACGCCGCGCAAGACGTCACGCTGCAACTGGAGCGCAAGCAGGTCCCGGGCAATCCCGTCGACCCCGCCACGCCGCCACGCCCGATCGCCTTCGCGGATGCGGCCCAAAGCAGCAATCAACGCGCCGTGGCCAATGCGCTCGACAGCCTGCCCGCCGGCAACCCGCTGCATGAGTATGTCCTGACCCTGCCCGAAGGCGCACCGCCCGCGGTCTTCAACAGCCTCTCCGGCGAGGCGCACGCCAGCGTGGCGTCCAGCCTGATGGGGACCAGCGCCGCCACGCGCGCGCTGCCGCTGTCGCACCTGCGCGCCAATCTGAACGCCGGCATGCGTGCGGGCGCGCCCACGGCGCAGGCCGGTGGCACATTCCCCGCATCCGCCCTGCCCTCGTCCAACGCGCAGCCAGCCTGGGCCGAAGTGGTGGGCAACTGGCAAACGCTGCAAGGTGATGCCAACACGGCGCAGGTCCGGCAGCATACGGGCGGCGTCTTTGCGGGCGCCGACCATGCCGTGGGCAACGGCTGGCGCCTGGGAGGCGCGCTGGGCTACACCGACAGCAAGATCCGCGTCGACGGCCGCGCATCGCAATCCGACGTGTCCGGCTACAGCGCCAGCGTGTACGGCGGCAAATCCTTCGCGGCCGGCGCGGGCAACCTCAACCTGCTGGCGGGCGCGGCCTACACCTGGCACGACGTCAGCACCGAACGCCGCGCCACCGTGTCCGGCATCGAGCAAAAACTGACCGCGGATTACGGCGCCAGCACGACACAGCTCTTCACCGAACTGGGTTACGCGATGCCGCTGTCCGAACGCGCCAGCATCGAACCGTTCGCCGGCATTGCATGGAGCAATCTGCGCACGCGCAGCTTCTCGGAATCTGGTGGATCAGCCGCGCTGCACGGCCAAAGCAGCAGCGACAAGCAGACCAGTTCCACGCTGGGCCTGCGCGCGCAGACGGCCTTCATGCTGGGCCGCGCCGAAGGCCGCTTGCAGGGCACGCTGGGTTGGCGCCATGCCTTCGGCGACGTGGCGCCGAAATCCACCCTGGCGTTCGACGGCGGTCAGGCCTTCACCGTGTCCGGCACGCCCATCGCGCGCAACGCGGCGCTGGCCGAGTTGCGCGCCGAAGTGGCCATGTCCGCCAACGCCACGGTGGGCGTTCTCTACAGCGGGCAATATGGCGGCGGCAATCGCGAGCACTCTGGTTCCTTGACCGTGCGCTGGCGCTATTGAGTCACGGGAGATACAAGGAGTAAAGTCACCAGCGGCGCCGCCGTCACCTTGCAGACAGCGATCTTCCGCTCGTACCGATCAGCGATCCGAAAGGACCACCTTCTCCAGATAGTCCAAGTCTTCGCGCACCAGACGCAACGACTCGCGCACGTCTGCCGGCGCCCTCGGGCGCCGCGCCTCGTCGCGCAATAACGCATGGACAGCCATCTCCGCCATGATGTCGGCGACTTCCGCGCAGCTCAGCCGCCCGCTGGACTTGTACCACCACGCCGACCAGTTACACATGCCGATCAGGCTGAACGCGGCGACGCGCGCGTCGACTATCCGGAACTGTCCTTCGCGCACGCCCCGCTCGATCACGCCGCTGAAATTCTCCAGCACGTTCCGGCGCGCGCTCTGCACCGAGGCCCGCTGCTTCGGGGTCATGTCGGCTTCCGTGCGGTCGGCCACGCGAAACTCTGCGGGCCTCGATAAGATCAGTTCAGCGTGCTGCGAGACCAGGGCGCGCAAAGCTGTTACAGGGTCGATGTCATCGCGCGCGACGGTCTCGCCAGCGAGCCTGCGCGCCGTGCTAAGCACTTCTTCGGTCAGAGAGCGCTGAATGGCCTCCTTGCTCTTGAAGTAATAGTAGACGGCGGTGCGGCTGAGCCCCAGCGCCTCGGCGATGTCCTGCATGCTGGTGCCAGCGGTTCCTCTTTCAATGAACAGCTTGGCCGCCACGTCGAGGATGGCGCTGCGCAGCGCCTCGCCTTTCAGGGTTGCCTTGGTCGATACGTCATTCACGGTTGCGATGTCCCTTCAGTGTTACTCGCGGACACGGCCCTGCTTCTCTCTGCTGCCCGCCGGATCAACCATTATTTTCCTCAAATTGACGTTCGCGTCAAATTATTTACTTCAATTGACACTCACGTCAAATATTTGTCTAATGCGACAAAACAGGCTGCATTACAGCTTGGATGGAGACAGACGTGGCAATCGAAACCTCTACAGGCCCGGTCAATGCGGGCTTTCTGAACACCGACTGGAACCCCCGGGACCTGCCGGCCGGCGCCTCGACTCGCAATGTCGTGCTGCGCACCGCCGACGGCGCCGCGACCTCTGGTTCCCTCTACCTGCCCGCTGGCAAACGGCCCGACGTAGTGGTGTGCGTGATGCATCCGCGCGAATTCATGGCTTGTCACTACCTGATTCCCGACATCGTCGCGGCAGGATGCGCAGCGTGGTCGCAAGGCGCGCGATCCGTTGGCAACGACCTGCGCCTGGAACACGAAATCGCGCTGCATGACGTCGCCGCGGGCATGCGCTTCCTGCGCGAACAGGGGTACACCCATATCGTGCTGCTGGGAAATTCGGGCGGCGCCGGCCTTTATTCCCTCTACGCGCAGCAATCGGGGTTGCCTGGCGCGCAGCGTTTCACACGCACGCCGGGGGGCAAACGAACCGGACTGGACGAATTGGACATGCCGGGGGTACAGGGAATGGTGCTGGTCGGCCCGCATCCCGGCCAGGGCGCGCTGCTCATGAACTGCATCGACCCGTCAGTCGCCGAGGAGAACGACGCGCTGTCGGTGACGCCGGACCTGGACCCGCTGGATCCCCGCAATGGCTACCGGCCGAAGGGGCAGGCATGCTACGCGCCGGATTTCGTCGCCCGCTACCGGGCGGCCCAGCAGGCGCGCGTCGCGCGACTGGACGCGTTGGCGCGGGGGATGATCGCCGCGCGCCAGCAGGCGCGCGAGCAGGTGAAAACCGGTGCGGACACGTCCGCCGGCCGCCGTCGTCAGGCGGCCCATACGCCTGTCCTTACCGTCTGGCGCACCGACGCGGACCTGCGTTGCCTGGACTTAACGATGGACCCTTCCGACCGCCACCCGGGATCGCTTTGGGGCAAAGATCCTTATGCCTCCAACTATGGGGCAGTAGGTTTCGCACGCTTTTGCACGCCTGAAAGCTGGCTGTCGACCTGGTCGGGCCTGTCTTCCAACGCCGCCCTTTCTCGTACCGCGCCGGCCATCGTCCAGCCCACCCTACTTATCGAATACACCGGCGACCAAGCCTGTTTCCCGGCCGACGTGCGGGCCATCAACGACGCCATCGCCGCGCGCGACAAGCAGCATCTGCGCATCCGCGGCGATCACCACGGCCGCGCGTTGCAGGACGGTGAAGAGCCGGGGCGCTATCGCGCCGGCCGCGAACTCGCCGCCTGGCTGCAAGCACGTTTCCTGTAATCACCGACTGACGGAGTAGCCGCATGACTTCCTGCCAAACAATGCCCGGCCCGCTGAGACTGCACGGTGTGGACCACACCGCCAGGCCCACCTGGCGCCTGCGCGCCACCGTAGACTTTTACCGGAATGTACTTGGACTGCCCCTTGTCCACGTCATTTCCGCGCGCGGCTGGGGCCCCCGGACACATCCCGACTTTCTGCACTTTTTCTTCGATAGCGGCCAAGGCAGCACGATCGCCTTCTTCTATTACCTGGGTTCCGAGGAACCCGAGTCCATGCAGGGCCGCAGCCGTATGCGCCCCCTCCCCGACGACCATATCGGCGACGCCACGCACACGGCCTGGTTGGTGCAAGGCGAAGATGAGCTCAAGGCTTGGAAGAAAAAACTGGAAGACGCCGGCCTGGAGGTCTCCGTCGAGACCCGCCACGAGGTGATCGAGTCCATTTACGTGCGGGACCCCAACGGCTATTTCATCGAATTCACGCGCAAACTGCGGCCGCTGGGCAAGATTGATGCCCTGGATGCGGACCTGACCCTGCAAGCCGCGATCCAGGCCGAGGATGAAGCGCTGGCCGCGGGCAGACGCATCAGCCATATCGACGGCATATGGGCGCGCAAGGCGGCACTGGTCGAAGCCTTGCAATCGAACCACGATGGCAAGCGCCCGGGCGTGCGCATTTTCGTGCCACGCGTGGAAGAGTTCGCTCCGCTCGTGCGCGACGCCAAACAGCGCGACGATTGCGCCGTGGTGCAGGGCGAGTATTTCGATTGCATCCAGGGCGACGCCCCCTTGGAATTCCGCCGTAAGACACTGGGCCTGAAGCCTGCCGTCTGGTATGGGCTGTTCACCGGCGGCGTAAGCGGCACCATCGCCGTCCTGGACCGCGATCACGTAAGAATCGAGCCCATGGCCGCGTGAACCCCACAAGGAGGAGACAGACATGCGGAACATTCGCTACCCCATCGAGGGTGTCATATATCACCCCGAGGAACGGGCCCGCGCCTATTTCGCCAGCGGCGCCTGGCGCCCGCTGACGGTGGGCCAAGCCTTGCGTGAAACCGCGCGACGCTGCGGCGACCGTCCGGCCATCATCACCGAAGAGGGAAGCCTGGGCTTCGCCGAGCTGGACGCCCGCACCGAAAGGCTCGGGGCGGCATTGCTGGAAGCCGGCCTGCGTCCGGGCGACCGCGCCATTTTCCAAATGGGCACCACCCTGGAGACTGCGCTTGCGCTGCTGGCCTGCTACAAGGCAGGCATCGTACCCGTGTGTTCGCTGCCGCAGCATCGCGAACTCGAGATCGGCCAATTGATCCGGCAGTCGGGCGCGCGCGCCTACTTTGTCCAGGCCGATTTCAGCACCTTCGACTTGCCCGGGTTCGCATCCCGGATGATGCAGGCCCATCCCGGGCTGGAGCACCTGATCGTCGCGCGCGGACAGGCGTCCGAAGGCGCCTGCCTGCAGGCGCTGATAGACGGCATGCCGCTGGCGCGCGCTCGTGACATGCTGGCCGAGCAGGAACCCGGTTGCGAAGATGTGCTGGGCTTCCAGCTATCAGGCGGGACAACCGGGGTGCCGAAGATCATCCCGCGCTTCCATGCCGAGTACCTGGCGCACGCGCTGGCATGTGCCCAGCGCTACGAACTGCGCGAGGACGACCGGATCATCTGGGCCCTGCCCCTGCTGCACAACGCCGCCCAGGTCTACGTGCTGATGCCGCTGGTCCTGCTGGGCCTGTCGGCGGTGTTCATGTCCCGGATGGACGTGCCGCGCATGCTGGAGCTCATCGAAACCCATCGCGTCACCCGCGCTATTTCGATCGGCCCCATTGCTCCTCAGCTCATGGCCTATGCCGACCTTGCGCGGCACGACCTGTCTTCTTTGCGGCTGTTCACCACCATGAGCGCCGCGGACCGCCTGGAAGCCCACCTTGGCGTCCCCTGTTCCAACCTGTTCGGCATCACGGAAGGCTTGCTGCTGGGTTCCCCCGCCAGCGCGCCCGCCCATGTGCGCCACAAGACCCAGGGCCGCTCGGGCAGCGCCGAAGACGAGATCCGGCTGCTGGTGCCAGGTAGCGAAGCGCTCGCTCCCCCCGGCCAGATGGGCGAACTCTGTTTTCGGGGCCCTTCCACGGTGCCCGGCTTTTTCGACGCGCCAGAAGCCAATGCCGAAGCCTATACCTCGGACGGCTTCTACCGCACTGGCGACATGATGACCCAGCACGTCCACGACGGCGAAGTCCACTACACCTTCGAAGGTCGCTTGCGCGACAACATCAACCGTGGCGGAGAGAAGATCGGCTGCGAGGAAGTCGAGGCCTTGGTCAGTGCGCATCCGGCAGTGTCCGAGGCTCGGTTGGTCGCCATGCCCGACCCCTTCTATGGCGAAAAAGGCTGCATCTTCATCATCCCGCGCCCGGGCCATACCGCCCCATCCGTGCAGGAACTGTTGTCCTTCCTGGTTTCGCAGGGCCTGGCGAAATACAAATGCCCCGAACGCGTCGAGGTCATCGAGGCGTACCCCGTTACCAAGGTCGGCAAGCTCGACAAGACGGCGCTGCGCAGGATGATCGGCGAAATCCTCAACCAGGAAGCCGCCCGCGCGGCAGGAAGCCAGCCATGACGAGCACCGAATATGTGATCGGCGTAACGCCCTTCGTCGTCCGGCGACGGGTCAAATGGGGCGATTGCGACCCCGCAGGCGTGGTCTACACCGTTACCTTCAGCGAGTACGTGATCTCGGCCGCGGAACTCTTCTATGGACGGCTGCTCGGCGGCACGCCGCAACGCCTCAAAGACGAGCACGGTTTCGGCACCCCGACGCGCGCGCTGGCCTTCGATTTTCAGGCCTCGCTATGGCCTGACGAAGAGTTCGACATGGCGGTTCACGTCGAACGCATCGGCGAACGTTCCTACACCCTGCATATCGCGGCCAGCGTGCGGGGCCTGCCTGCCTTCGATGCACGGCTGACGCCCGTTTGCGTGGCTCGCGGCGAACGCCGGGCCATCCCCATCCCCCCAGCGATGCGCGATGCCTTGCTCGCCTATCAGACCGCCTGCGCACAGGCGGCGCCCTCCAGGAGTCCTGAACCATGAAGATCGCCGTCATCGGGGCCGGCCCCGCCGGCTTGTATTTCTCCCTGCTTGCCAAAAAGCACGATCCCAGCCATGACATACAGGTCTATGAGCAGAATCCACAGGGCGCCACCTACGGCTGGGGCGTGGTGTTTTCGGATATCGGCCTGGCCTTCCTGCGCGAGGCGGACCCGGAGTTCTTCCATGCCTTCGTCGCGCACCACGAACACTGCAACTACATGGAGATCGTGCACAGGGGCGAACGCATCCAGGTGCAGGGCAACCATTTCTCGCGCACCTCGCGGCTGGACATGCTGAAGGTGCTGGAGCAGGCCTGCCTGAAGGCCGGGGTACGCATTACCTATGACCATCGCGTCGAAGACGTTTCGCAGCTGGCCGATGAGGTCGACATGCTGGTCGCCGCCGATGGCTCCAACAGCGCCGTGCGCAAGCAGTTCGCCGATCATTTCCGGCCCAGTTTCGAACGTCGGCGCAACAAGTTCGCCTGGTATGGCACGCGCCAGCGCTTCCACCCCGTATCGCTGATCTTCCGTCAGACCGGACACGGAATATTCATCGCCCACAGCTACCAATACAGCCCCGAACTGAGCACGTTCCTGGTCGAGGTCGATCCCGACACCTGGCGCCGCGCGGGCCTGGACTGCGCCAGCGAGGAAGAAAGCCGCCGCTATTGCGCCGACGTGTTCCGGGCCGACCTGGGCGCCCATGAACTGCTGGGCAATCGTTCCCTCTGGTTCGAGGCGAACATCGTGCGCAACGACAACTGGTCGCACCGCAACATCCTGTTGCTGGGTGATGCCTTGCGCACCGTGCATTTCTCCCTGGGCTCCGGCACCCGTATGGCGATGCAGGACGCGATTGCCTTGCATGAAGGACTGAAACAACACCCGACCGAAACGCAAGCCGCCTTCGCGGTCTTCGAGTCCCTGCGTCGGCCGGCTTCGTCCAACTTCCAGGCGGCCGCGGCTCGCAGCCTGGACTGGTACGAGAACGTCGCCGACAAGATGCACTTGAATCCGGTGTCTTTCGCCTACGACTACATGCGGCGCACCGGCCAGGTCAGCCATGAAGATTTGCGCCAGCGCGACCCGGCGTTTACCGCGGCCTATGAAGCCCGGGCCGGCCTGACGGCCGACAACAAGGATGGCCAGACCATCCGATAAACCATCCATGGAGTATGGAGGAGACATGACAAAAACCCTGATTCTGGCGTCCATCGCCCTGACCGTCCTGGCGGGCGCTTCCCTTGCGCCGCCCAGCCAGGCGCAACCGTCCGGCTATCCCAGCCACAGCGTGCGCGCCGTGCTGCCCTATTCTGTTGGCAGCGGCCCGGATGCAGTCACCCGCATCATCGGCGAGCAATTGACGGCCACATGGAAGCAGGCCTTCATCGTCGAAAACAAGCCCGGCGCCAACGGCTGGCTGGCCATCGGCGAAATCAAGCGATCCGCGCCGGACGGCTATTCCCTGGCGGTGGTGGACAACACCCACATGACGCTGCAGCCACATCTGTATAGCAAGCTGCCCTTCGACCCCGTGCGTGACTTCACCCCCGTCGCCCCTATTTACACCACCAACTTCTTCATCGTCGTTTCGGCCAATTCGCCATGGCGCAGCGTGTCCGACCTGATCGATGCCGCGCGGCGGAAACCGGGATTGCTGACGTACGGAAGCTGGGGAATGGGCAGCGTGGCCCACCTGGGGTCGACCCAGTTCGAACGCAAGACCGGCACGACCATGACGCACGTGCCCTTCAAAGAGCTGCCGCAGCTGTACACGGCCGTGGCCAATGGCGAGGTGGACTGGGCCTTCGGCACGGCCGCGACGGTGCAGAACCTGTACCAGGCCAAGCGGGTCAGGCTGCTGGCGCTTGCGGCGCCCGCCCGCCTGGCGCTGTATTCCGACGTGCCGACGGTGTCGGAAGCCGGCGGCCCCAGTGATTTCGAACTCAAGACCTGGGTGGCCGCCTTTGCGCCCAAAGGCACATCGGCCGACGTGGTCCGGCGCCTGAACAGCGACATCGCCACCGCCTTGGCAGCCCCCGCCGTGCGCGAGCGTTTCCGTACGTTCGGCTTTGAACCCTGGGCCGGCGATGCCGCAACGGTCACCCAAGCCCAGGAGCAGGACTGGGCCCGCTTCGCCGACGTCGTCAAGCAAGCCAACCTTTCCCTGGATTGAACCGCAAAGGAAACACCATGAGCCGTCTATATCGCATCGGCCAGATCGTCCCCAGTTCCAATACCACCATGGAAACGGAAATCCCGGCCATGCTGCGAGCGCGCGAGGCCATGCGGCCGGAGCGCTTCACGTTCCACAGCAGCCGCATGCGGATGCATAAGGTCACCCCGGCCGAGCTGCAGGCCATGAACCGCGAAGGACTACGCTGCGCCGCGGAACTGGCCGACGCGCGCATGGACGTCATTAGCACCGCCTGCCTCGTGGCCATCATGGCCATGGGGCCCGGCTATCATCGCCAAACGGAGGACGAGCTCGGCGCGGTCGCCCGCGCCAACCACTGCCAGGCGCCTGTGATGACCTCCGCAGGCGCACTGATAGACGGCTTGCGCCACCTGGGCGCGCGCAAGATCTCCTTGATGGCGCCGTATATGCGGCCGCTGACCGACCAGGTGGTGAGCTATATCGAAAACGAGGGCATCGAGGTGGTGGACGCCCTCAGCTTCGAGATTCCGGACAACCTCGAAGTGGGCCGGCGGGACCCCATGCAACTGATCGAAGACGTCAAACGCCTGGATACGCGCGGCGTCGATGCCGTTGTGCTTTCGGCCTGCGTGCAGATGCCATCGCTACCCGCACTCCAGTCCGTGCAGGACACGATGGACATTCCTGTCGTGTCGACGGCTGCGTGCACGGTTTGGCGCATGCTGGAACATTTGGGCCTGGAGCCCGTCACCTCTGGCGCAGGGGCACTGCTGTCCCTCAGATAGGAAGGTGCGGGGCGGCTGAATGCCGCCTTGGCGTTGGCGCCGGTAGAGGCAGTTTGCCGCAAAGGTTCATTGAACTTGAGCGGCGCCTTATTTCCCTGCTCCCCGCTAGCGCCTGCAAACCGCCCACCATCGCCAGGTCAGTCCAAAACCTGGAGAGAACTTCGCTGCGCGCGGCGTACTCGCGACCTGTGGCCGCGTTAGGAAGCCTACGCGCCACTTGTCGCCACAGGACCCGGACGGCCTCTCGCAGAAGTGCGAAGGCCAAACTGGCTGCATACCTGCGCCGTGGCCACTCGGGTAGGCAGGCCAAAAGTGCGGAACTGGGTTAGGTTCACCTTCCTGCAGACCCCGGTCCTCGAACCTCACAAAGCGCGAAACGAAGGTGCTTTACCGAGATCCCCCTGCGGCGCGATCAGAAACCAGCGGTCCAAACAGTTGACACGGATTGGCACCTCAGGATACGCCCTCCGTCTTGGGGAGGCATCACAATGCAGGACAAAAGCTCCGCGACGGCCCTGGCTTTGGTCCTAACGCACCAACAAGAAGACGATCGGCGAGGTTGATACCTCCTTAAGACGAACCTTGGTCAGCCGCAAATTAGAACCATGGAAATCACGCATCTTCCCACCCAACACCGACTGGCCTTGTTTGGGACCCCAATAGTAATAGTGAGCCTGCTTGCGGCGGGACTGGAATTTCGCTCTGTCGCATCCCAGTCTGATGCAATAGTTAGGCATCACAATGAGCACCTGCTTCAACGGGCATTAGCGATTGGAAGAGAACAGGTCGACATAATGCAGTCCTTGAAGGAGGCGAGTGAACCTTGTTCTGCTGGGGATATCTCGGCGCTCCGCCACCGGTTTTACTTGGCCAACTATGTTGCTGACATCGCACGGGTTGTAGACGGAAGGGTACGCTGCTCCGCAGTGTGGGGAGTATGGGAAATGCCCCATACGCTATCTGCAGGGATTAGTGTGGGGAACTCCGGCATCTCCGTATGGAAGAATATTAAGAATCCAATACTGTCGGAACTCACGGGCGACCTCGCAGCCAGCAATACGGTGGCGGTCTTTACCAGCATCTCATCATTCGAAGAGCTTGGCGGTCCTAGTGGTAAGTTGCACGGGCGAATCTATACCACGGACCGAAAGTACGTCTACCAAGACTTCGGAGATACTCAATCGTCTTTACAGCTGCCCAACATGTCTTCATGGTGGAACAACTGGTTCTTACGTTCTCAGACCGTTGTTACCTGCGACGCTCCTGACAATTTGGATATCTGTGCAGAATCCACGATTGTCACCGACATGCGAAGTCCGATTGCTCAATATGGCCTGCTCGGGGCTTTAATCGGCGCCGTTTTCGGCATGATCCTTCTTCTATGGTGGAAAGGGTCGCATGGCTTGCGGGCAGGTCTATTGGAAGCGCTGCAGAAACGAAGGATTCATGTCGTCTATCAGCCGCTACGAGTCCTAGAGACGAACGAAGTCGTCGGGGCGGAGGCCTTGGCTCGCTGGACGCACCAGGAAGTAGGACCCATTCCGCCGACTACGTTCATTGGGTGGATTGAGAAATTAGGACTACGCGCAGAGTTCACAAGATATGTCGTAGTAGCTGCACTCGACGGGGCCCTCGGCCGCCTTCGCGGTAGGGAGAATTTCTATGTCAGCATCAACGTCTTTCCTGGTGATCTGGAGGACGCTTCGTTTTTGGACTTCATGACAGACGAGACGGCGCGGCGTGGCATCGATCCTGCTCGTGTCGTCCTCGAAATATCTGAATCCGCTCAATTTTCCACTCCCACCCCAAATGATATCTTGCAACTATTCCGAGCCAGAGGGTTTAGGATTTTCCTGGATGACTTTGGAGTTGGCTATTCCAATTTTGGAAACGTCGTGAGTTGGAAGCTTGATGGGATAAAACTGGATCGAGTTTTCATCCAATCAATCGGTGAGACCCAGCGCGCTGCACCTGTAATGGAGAAGATCATTGAAATGGCTAGACAGCTTGACGTTCAAGTGATCGTAGAGGGAATAGAGACCCAGGCACAGGCAGACTACATTCTCGACCGGATGCCCCATGCTGTGGGACAAGGTTGGTTGACTGGTCGTCCTGGATCTGCGCTTGACGCTATATAAGGCTGTCAGCTTTGAAATAAGCGTGAATTCACGTCAGCTCGAGGAACTGCTATTCAAACGACGCCCGCGGCCGCGTTTTCACGCAGAACGGTGCAATGCCAACGCTGAACGCCCTCTCCCAGAACTGTGAGGGACAAGCTGGCGCACACCTGTGCCGTGTCCATTCGGGTAGGCATTTTGACGGTCCGGAATCTGCTCCGGGCAGCGGAACCATATGGCATGAAGCGATCCGTCACTCCGCGCTTCTGATCCGGAGCGGTTTCAGTTCCGAAGAGGAATACTCCCGGCGAGTAGCGCTGCTCTATTTTGACCCACAACATGCTACGCCGGGAGCGGCGGATAGGCGCATTGCCTACATTTCAAAACCCCAAGGTCCCAGCTGCTGCGAAATTACATTGGGGGCACTCATCACTACTGTTGGCCTACTTTTATCGGCCCGTGCCATTGGTGCGTTTATTGCGACCATGCTGTCGTGATCGCGCTCGAAGCGTTGAAAGATTGCTGCATCGGCGCTGGCGGCTATCGTCAGCAAAGCGCCGCTAGGAAACACAAGGCGAATCACGTCGCGCATTTCCACAATAACAGTGTGAAAGTCTTCGTTGCCCGACGGAACAGCAAAATTATCAATTTGCATCGATGGTGCTCACCCCTATATGAAGTCGATCGTGGAATCAGCTTAGCAAAGGCGACTCGCTCGGAACCCCGCCCCACGTTAGGGATTTGCCCGGGGTTGATGCAATCGGATGAGACCTGTGAAATAGATGGCTTAGGTGCACCCCTTATCTGAGGGGTCGCGAACGGGAAACCAGCCTGGGGTCGATGCAATCTTGCCCCAGAGCTTGGCGGGAATCACCAATTCGCTCGGCTTGCGCGAAAGATCCAAGGCGGTTTCGATCTCTGCTTCACGTCCAGCATGGGCCAGTTGTACCCAGTGCCGGTTCATCACCAAGCTACGCCCGACATTCACCATCTGTATTCCCAGCGCCAGCGCCGCGCGCGCATCTCGGGGCGTGCGCACTTCACCGGCTGCCATCAGCGGCACGCGGCTGCCCACGCGCTCGACGAATCGCTCGGCCGTGCTTTTCCCAAAAGCCTCGTTCTGCGGCTTGCCATTGAGCAAGTTGTAAAGCGAGGCATGCAGGTAGTCGATCTGGCCTTCGTCGATCAGCTCGTCCACCAGAGCCAGCGCGTCGTCGATACGAAGCGCGCCTTCGCCCGGCTCTTCGGGCGAGATGCGGTAGCCCAGCAGGAAGGGGCGCGCGGCATGTGCTGCGATCACGCGGCGCACTTCGCGCACCACTTCCAGCGGAAAGCGCATGCGCCTTTCTAGCGCCCCCCCCCATTCGTCGGCTCGCTGATTGAACAGCGGCGAGAGGAAGTTCTGGATCAGGAATCCGTGGGCTCCGTGTAATTCCACCCCATCGAAGCCTGCCTCGATGGCGCGGCGCGTCGCTTCGCCAAAGTCCCTGATCACAGCCAGGATCTCTACGTGGCTGAGCGCGCGGCTGACCAGCTTGCCGTCGTTGAATGGGCCTTTGGGTGCGGCCATGGCGCTGGCGCTGACGAGCTCGCCATTGGGGATGAGGGAAGGCACGGCCTTGTTGCCGGCATGGAAGATCTGCAACACGGCAGGGGCGCCGCCGCTCTTGCCAGCTTCGGCCAGCTTGCGCAAGCTGGAGATGAAGCGGTCGTCGTAGGCTGCGAATTCATCAGTGAATCCGATGCCGCTCGGTTGTACATGGGTGCAGCCAGTCAGTACCAGGCCCACGCCCTGGGCACGGGCGCGGTAGTAAGCCAGCTCATCATCGGAGACGGTTTCGTCAGGGTTGGACGACCAGGTGGTCATCGGTGCCATCACTACGCGGTTACGCAGGGTAATACCATTGGCGAAGGCAAAGGGTTGGAACAGGGAATCGGTCATGATTTCGAAAGATCGACGGCCAACGCGCTGGTGGCGCAAGGGCTGGATGAATTGTTGAGTGTCAAGGATGGGCCTGCGGGCCAAACCATTCGTCGTCAATGGCCAGGAGCATTTGCTCGGGCGTGAGCTGCCGCGTCATGCGTCCACGCAGCACGTAGCGGTGCTCGAACGACTTCGCGCCATGCGCCATCACCTTGGTTTTGAGGGCCGCGATGTGCTCATCGCCAAAGTGGCTGTTGAACGTGTTGAACAGCACCACATGCAGGCCGTCGAACCGGTTGTGCTCCACGAAGGCCCAGATCGGCGGCGCTGGGCTGTAGAGCCACACGGGTGAGCCGAGCCAGACGGTATCGAACGGCGTCAGGTCGATGGTGCGCGGGATGATGCCCGGTAGCGATTCAGGCTTCTCCTTGAGCGCATTGGCATCCTTGAGCGCATGGGCCAATCCGCCCGTGCCAAGCTGGTAGTCGGGTGCTTCCAGCGTAAACAGTTGCGCTTTGAGCCGTCGAGCTACATGGCGCGCGGCCAGCGCCGTGTTGCCCGAACGCGAGAAATACACCACTGCTGCACGGGACGCCGTGGGCGGGGAGACATAGGGCTGCTTGCCCGCCAACTGGCGGGCTTGCCGGCTTTCGATCCAGGTGATGGCGAATAGCCCCAACAAGGCTGCCGCCAGAAGCGCAGCGAGAAAAATGGCCAGGTACTTGAGCATTGCCATCACCGATTCACATGAAGTACGGTTTGTCGCCGTCGCTGTTCGGCTTGTTCACGCCGAGGCTCTCTCCAAGGTGCAGTTCGGGCGATGCGATCACCTTGGCGATCAGATCGGCCACGCTCATGCGCGAGACCACGGTGCCCTGGAAGGGCTGGGCCTTGGCGGTTAGCTCGTAGTCCACCTCATCCTCGTCTGTCAGCCAGGCGGGGCGCACGATGGTGTAGTCCAGCCCCGAGGCCTCAATCAGGTCAGCCGCCCGCCGGAAGGGCTTAAGGTCTTCGCCAATGATGGCGTTGTTCCACTCGCCGAACTTGCCGGGCACCTCGTCGTAGATGCCCAGCGACAGCACGAAGACCAAACGTTTGACGCCTGCCGCCTGCATAGCGGCGATGACGGCTTGGGCCTGTTTGTCCAGGTCTTCGCCAGTGAGATTGGCATAGACGATCTGCTGACCCGCCATGGCGTCCCTAAGCAGCTTTTTGTCCAGCACGTTGCCTATCACCACCTGGGCGCTGGCGGGCTCCCTACCGGTCAGTTTCTTGGGATCGCGCAGCAGCAGCGTCAGCACGCTATCCGGGCGACTGGCCAGCTCGGGGATGACCAACTGCGCGATCTGGCCGGAGGCGCCGAGGATGAGGATGTTTCGCATCACAGCGTCTCCTTGAAGAACGGCACCACCTTGGCCATGGCGATGGCCACTGGCTCGGGCTTGTCGTACAGGTCATAGTGCGACCAGCCTTCGGCGACAACGATGTGCTTGTCCGTCGAGGCGGCACGGCTGTAGATTTCCCAGCCGTCGCGGAATGCCCCGAAACCACCCGGCTTGTCGCCGATCACCACCATCAGAGGCTGGGTCAGCAGCACTTCGGCGTGCAAGAAAGCGTCCCAACCCATCGCCGCACCGCTGAACGACATAAGCTGGCTGGTGGCGCCATTGGGCTGCTGGCCGCGGGCGGTCTTGTAGTAGTCGGTGGCCTCCAGCACATCGATGTCGGTGATGCCGGCCTGCTGGGCGGCACCCACCGAATCCGGCAGTAGGTTCGCCGCATCCCGGGAGGCACCCTGGGCCTGGGCCGTGCGCATCTGCGCAATATTGGCGGCCAATTCGCGCGGCTTGAACTGTGCAAAGCCTTCACGGATCAGACGGCCGTAGTTCACGCCCGTGATCGACACCAGCGCCTTCAAGCGGTGATCGGTGATGCCGGCATGGACCGTGTAGGCACCGCCGCCGCACACACCGATGGCGCCGATGCGCTCGGCATCCACATAGGGCAACGATTGCAGGTAGTCCACCGCAAAGCGAATGTCGGAAACGCGGATGGCCGGGTCTTCGATGAAGCGCGGCGTGCCGCCGCTGGCACCCTGGAAACTGGCGTCATGCACCAGCACGACGAAGCCGGCATCGGCCAGTCCCTTGGCGTAGATGTTGCCGGCAGTCTGCTCCTTGCAGCTGCCAATGGGATGCGTGCTGACGATGGCGGGATACTTCTTGCCCTCGTCAAAGCCGGGAGGCAGGTGGATGTCGGCGGCAGTTTGCCAGCCCAGGTTCTGGTAGGCAACGGTTCGGATGGTAGTCATGATGAAAACTCCTTGAAGGTGGGGCGGGCTCCGCCCCTTGCCAGGTGGGGTGCAGCGGCTTACTTCAGCTTGGCCAGGAAGAACGGAGCCAGCTTCGAGACCGCCTCGTCCACGTACTGGGGCACGTCGTACAGATCCATGTGGTCGGCGCCTTCGACAACGTGCAGCGTTTTGTCGGTGCTGGCGGCGCGGGCGATCAGGTCGTCGCTCATCCACTTGCTGCCGGCCTTGCTGCCGGCGACGGCCAAGATGGGCTGGGTCAGGAAAGCCTCGGCCTTGTTGTAGGCGTCGTAGGTGATGATTTGTGTGAGGTTGCGTGCCAGGGTGAAGCCGGGCGCGTTGGGGTGTTCGCAACGGGGGGTGTGGTAATACTCCCAGGCGCCACGCAGTTCGGGGTTAGGCGCGTCTTCTTCCTTTAACGGGGCCAGCGGTATGGTGGCCATGTCGTCATTGCTGGCGTCGGCTGTGCGCGCCGCCGAGCCGGCGTCAAGGTAAGGCAGCGCATCGGCGTCCTTGACCGTGTTCTCCCAGCCGTTGCGGAACATCTGACCAATATTCACGGCGCTCACCATGGCCAGGGCCTTGATGCGGCGATCGTTGATGGCAGCGTTGGCGCTATAGCCCGCGCCGGCGCAGATGCCCATGGCACCGATGTTGGCTTGATCCACATAGGGCAGCGTGGTCAGGTAGTCGATGACGGCACTAACGTCCTCGGTGCTGATGTAGGGATTCTCCAGCTGGCGCGGCTCGCCGGTGCTCTCACCCTGGTAGGAGCGGTCAAAGGCGATGGCGATCAGGCCGTTCTCGGCCAGTTTCTTGGCATAGAGACCTGCGGTCTGCTCCTTCACGCCGCCGCCGGGGTGGGAAACGACGACGGCCGGGTACTTTTTGGAGTCATCGAAGCCGGCAGGGAAATTGATGATGGCGGCCATGGTGATGCCTTGGCCGTTGAGGTTTTTGAACGAGACGTTGGGCATGCGGTTCTCCAGTCAGGGATGAAAAATCGTGGTCAGACGACAAGCGACTGGAATCAATGGTAAGGACGTCATTGAGTAAGATAAACAGGCTTTCAAATACATAAATGGTTAGTTAGACTAAACAAATGCCCATTGAGCCTTCCCTCATTTCTTCCCTCACTTGGTTCGCCCACATCGCCAGAAATCGGAGCTTCACTAAGGCTGCGACGGAGATGGAAGTGACGCGCGCCGCGCTGTCCCAGCACCTCAAGGGGCTGGAACAGCGCCTGAACGTGCGGCTGCTCAACCGCACGACGCGGGATATGTCGCTGACGGAAGAAGGCCGGCGCCTGCTGGATGTGCTGCAACCTGCGCTTACGGCCATCGAGCGGGCCGTGGCGGAATTGGGCGAAGCGCATGCCGAACCATCGGGATTGATCCGCATGAGTTCTTCGCGCATCGCAGCGCGGCTTCTAATCGAACCGCACCTGGGCGAACTTCTGGCGCGCTACCCAAAGCTGCGACTGGAATTGGTAATGGACGACGGTTTCACCAACATCGTGGCCGAGGGGTTGGATGCCGGTTTACGCTTGGGTGAGAGCCTGGACGAAGGGGTGGTGGCGGTGCCGGTCACGCCGCAGCTTCAGTACGCCATCGTCGGCTCGCCCGCGTACTTCGAGCGTCATGGCAAGCCCGAGACGCCGGCTGACCTGATGCAGCACAACTGCCTGGCCTACCGCTTTACCTCCAGTGGAACCATCGACCGCTGGTCGTTTACCTCGCCGGGCGCCGAAAGACGCACGGTGGTATTCGAACCACAAGGAAATGCTGTATTCAACGACGACGACAGCATGCTGCGCGCGGCGCTACAAGGAGTTGGGCTGGTGCAACACATCGATCTTTGTGTGCGCCAGCACTTGGTGCACGGTTCGCTTATACGGGTGCTAGGCCCCTGGTGCAAACCTTTCCCGGGATTCTTCCTCTATGTGCCCTCCCGGGCGCAGATGCCGGCCAAAATTCGGGCGTTGATGAATTTCCTGGTCGAGAAGCGGGAGCAGTTTGCTCGGCAAACGGGCGCTGCGAAATGAGAGGCCTCATTCTTTGCTGTCGAAACTCGGTGAAGGAGCGAAGTCGATGCCATTTAAATCAAACATCCAGCTAGATTCGCTTATTCACTTTGCTCGTCTTGGTTCGCTCTTGCCACATGGACGTTGCCCATCACGCGTCCGATATCACCACGTCACGGCAGCAATGAATCGCAAACGGTCAGGATAGCGCCGCCTCGGCCCCTAGGGGTACCCAGTGGAGGACCGTCAGTCACCGGCTATGGTGCGGAAATCACTGGCATGACTTAATTGGAAGGCGTACCCAGGCCTGCCTTCCCGATCATCGCCACTGCCACTTGAACCATCCGCTATGGCTCGATTTTGTTCAATTTCCAAGTTGAATGAATCGTTATCGGCATTTCCCCGACTTCAATGAACCAAAAGTCCATCCGAAAGCTCGTCTGGTGTCGAAGTTCATTGAAGGAACACCTTGACGTCATTTAAAACAAAGACTTTGCGGATATTGGTTCATCCACTTTGGTGTTCTTGGTTCATTGAACTTAGTGTTTTTTCTCAGAAAATTCATTGAACTTAGGTGCCGCTTTGTTCCGTCACATCCAAAGCGGACCTCCCTCCCTGATCACAGACCATTCGGACAGCAACAAGCCAAGCAACTGGCCACCGACTGCTATCGGCCACAAAGTGTCACTCGGCCGAATCGTTGCTAGGACATTTAGGTGTCAGCCACTCCGAAGAAACGGTCGTTCGAATGGTTGCCTAGCGAGTCGCATGAGGGCATTCGGGATGTTTGGCGCGCCACGATAACAGCAGCGATATCCACTTCGCCTATTCGGCATCAGGTGGGCCTTCGTCGCCGCGGGCACCTAAAAGCCGATCGGGTGACGACAGCTCGGGCGCTGACAAGTCTAGGTTGGTAACATATGCTGCGACGCGTCTTTGTCTTGATCCTACTTGTCCAACCCTGCCATCAAGACGTACTTCACCTCGACGTACTCCTCGATCCCGTAATAGCTGCCTTCGCGGCCGTAGCCCGAGTGCTTGATGCCTCCAAATGGAATCGATGCGGTGCCGACCGAGCCCGAGTTCAGGATCACCATGCCGGCTTCGATGTTCCTGGACAGCCGAAACGCACGCGCCAGATCGCGCGTGAAAGCGTACGCCACCAATCCATATTCAGAATGGTTGGCGCGCGCGACGACATCGTCTTCGGTGTGGAACCGATACACCGCAAATACCGGCCCGAAGATTTCGGTATGCGCGACGCGCATGTCATCGGTCAGGCCGACCAGCACCGTCGGCTCGTAGAACAGCCCGCCTCTCGAATGGGGCTTCCCCCCCAGCACCACCTGCGCGCCGGCGCGTTTGGCGTCATCGACGAGTTCAGCCACCTTATCGATGCCCGCCTGGTTGATCAATGGCCCTACAACGAACTCCTCCTGCATGCCTTGGTCGACCCGGATGCGGGCAACTTTCTCGACAACCGCCGCGACAAAGCGGTCGTGGATGGCATCCTGAACATAGATGCGGTTGGGCGAAATGCAGACCTGGCCTGAATTACGCAGTTTGGCAGCGACCAGGCTGGTCGCCGCAGCTTCGATGCTGGCGTCGTCGAAGACGATGAAGGGAGCATTGCCACCCAGTTCCAGCGTCATCTTTTTCAGATCGTTGCCGCAAGCGGCAGCCAGCATTTTGCCAACGGCGGTAGAGCCGGTGAACGAGATCTTGCGGATACGCGACTCGCCGATGAACAGTTCGCCGATCTCTTTCGGATTGCCGGTCACCATCTCGAACACGCCCTCCGGGATACCGGCCTTGCGGGCGTACTCCAGCATTTTGTACGCCGTCAACGGCGTCAGTTCGGACGGTTTGATGATCATGGTGCAACCGGCCGCCAGCGCAGTGGCGATCTTGCGGGCGATCATCATGAACGGGAAATTCCACGGCGTAATGGCCGCGGTCGGGCCGGCAGGCTCCTTGAACACAAGGACTTCGGCGCCGGCGGCGTGCGACGGAACCGTGTCGCCGTACACGCGCTTGGCTTCTTCGGCATACCATTCGATGAAACCCAGCCCGTAGTCGATTTCGCCCAAGGCTTCGGACAGGCATTTTCCGTTTTCCCTGACCATGATCTCGGCGAACACGCGCTTGTCTGCGCGGATCAGTTCAAACCAGCGGCGCAGCAGGTCGCCGCGCTCCTTGGCAAGTTTGCGTGACCACAGGGGGAAGGCGTTGCAGGTCCGATCAATGGCGGCCTGGACATCGGCTGCGCCAAGTTCGGGCGCTTCGCCTACAACGGCGCCGTCAGCGGGGTTGAATACTTTGATCATGATAGGTGTCGTCCTGTCGGGTTGAGGGATGCCTGAGGCATGGATGTAATGCTAGGATTCCCGAAGCGATAGTTCGATGGCCTCTGGTCTTTGTTTATTGCCTAAAACTATTGGGCCGAATATTCATGGACCATTCATGGCAATCTGTTCACCCTGTACCCCGATCAGACCGACACCATGTCCGAACGCCCCGAACCCGATGACCCGCTGGCCTCCGTGCGCCAGCAGATGGCCCGTCTGCTTGGCGAACTGGCGCCCACCGAGGGCTACAACCTGACGGTGCTGGAAGACGTGCGGCTGCTGCGCTCCAACCGCCCGCTGAAGTCCGTTCCCGTGCTGTACGACCCCGGTATCGTGATCGTGTGCCAGGGCACGAAGCGGGGCTTTTTCGGTGGGCAGACCTACCTGTACGATGCGCAGCAATGCTTGGTCGTATCGGTGCCGGTGCCTTTCACGATGGAAACGGACGCAAGCGAAGCCGAGCCGTTGCTGGCCCTATACATGCATCTGGACTTCAAACTGGCGGCCGACCTCATGCTGCAAATCGACCAGTTGGGCGGTTTTGTGGCGGCCGAGCCGAAAGGCATGATCTCCAGCCCCATGGATCCGCCATTGACCGATTCCGTGTTGCGCCTGTTGCAAGCACTTGGCCAGCCTATGGAAGCGCAGATCCTGGGGCCGGCTCTGGTGCGCGAAATCTATTTTCGTATCCTGACCGGGGCACAGGGGCCGGCGATGCGGGCGGCTCTGGCCATGCAGGGCCAGTTCGGCAAAGTGGTCCGGGCATTGCGCCGGATTCACGCCGCGTTCAAGGAAGACCTGACCGTGGACCAGCTGGCGCGGGAAGCCGGCATGAGCGTGCCGGCGTTCCACGTCCATTTCAAAGCAGTGACCAGCACTTCGCCCATGCAATATCTGAAATCCACGCGCCTACACCATGCGCGGCTCCTGATGGTGCGCAACTCAATAACGGCCGCCGCAGCCAGCGCCGACGTCGGTTATGAAAGCCCATCCCAGTTCAGCAGGGAGTTCAAACGCCTGTTCGGACGCAGCCCGGTCGAAGAGGTGAACCGGATGCGGGCGGACTTTGCCGTGCCACCGCCCTTTGCCGCCTCGGCGTACGTCTCGTCGCACTGAAGGTGTCGAAGTTCATTGAAGGTGGAAAGTCCCGGAGCTCGGAACAGTAGCGCCGTAGCATCGCGCAAGTAGGTCTGCGCGAGCCGACTCCAGAATGGCGCGCCCATGCACATGCGTCACCGCGTTCGGCACGATGTTCAAGAAGGCGCTGGCCAAGGTATGGATATGCAAGGAATGATCTGTTAAGTCCGCAGCCAATTGCCAACCGATGTCGCCACCCGCAATGCGGGTTGCGACTGGCGCGGAACACTGCCAATTCACGCCTCATGCCACGTCCACCACGATTTTCCCCCTCGCGGTTGCATTCGAGATAGCTTCGTAGGCAACTTCCGCGGAACGCAGGTCGAACCGCCGGGGATCGAGATTCGGCATGAGCTTGCCGGCTTCGACCAGCCATGTTGCCTCGCGGAGCATCGCGCCGTGGTGAGCGCGATACTGGCCTGTGAGCAGCGGATACAGGGTGAATATTCCAGAATAAGTGGCCTCGCGGAACGACAGCGGCGCCAACGCATGCGTGCCCCACCCCAGCGCGCTGACGACATGCCCAAAGTGCTTCACCGCGGCAAATGCAGCATCAAGCGATGGACCGCCCACGGTGTCAACGACAAGATCGAAGCCAGCGCCTTGCGTGAACGAAGCCACATACGTTTCGACTGACTGGGATTGGTAGTCGATGGGCGTTGCCCCGAGGCGCGCAACAAGATCGTGGTCACGCAAACCAGCCGTGGCGAAAACGCGGGCGCCCAGCGCACGCGCCAGTTGCACCGACACATGACCGACACCCCCCGCGCCACCTTGCACCAACACAGTTTGACCGGCCTGCAAACGCGCGCGGTCGACGAGGCCCGAGTATGACGTGATAAACGCAAGGGGCAGCGCCGCGGCTTCACGCATCGAGAGGTTTACCGGCTTGATGGCAAGCAGGTCCGCATCCACGACCGCATATTGGGCCAGAGAACCCTGGATGCCGCCGACTCCTCCCGTCATGCCGTAGACCTCGTCACTGACGCGAAAATTGGACACGCCGGGGCCGACCGCATCGACCACGCCGGCCATGTCTATGCCCAGCACCAACGGCAGTGGATGCTTTGCGTGCGCGGCGCTGCCGGCGCGAATCTTGGTATCCAGCGGATTCAGGCCACTTGCGACGATGCGCACGCGCACTTGCCCGTGGGCCGGTTGCGGCATGGGAATTTCGGTCAACTCAAGTGGACCGTTATGACGGTTTAGAACGAGCGCCTGCATGGTCATGATCAACTCCTTAAGGGGATCTGGCCCGTCAAATGACCGATCAATGCAGTCATCATTGGCTATGCTATAACGCATGTAAATCTACATTTTTGCACTGCCACTAAACATAAATGAATGAAATGCGTCTGGAGTGGAGCGATGTCCGCGTGTTTTTGGCGATTGCCCGTTGCGGCACATTGGGCCGTGCGGCAAAGCAGGTAGGCCAAACCCAGCCCACCATGGGTCGCAGGCTGCGTGCGCTTGAAGAAGCGCTTGGGCATACGCTCTTTCAGCGGACGAGCGATGGATTTGTCCTGACCGATGATGGGGCGGCGGTGCTCGCCTACGCTGAACGAATGGAGGAAGAGGCGCTGGGCTTCACGCGCGCTCTGACGGGAAAAGAAACGCAACTGAGCGGGCTGCTGCGGGTCTCTTCATCCGACTGGTTCGGCATCCACGTACTCACGCCGGTATTCGCGCGCTTTCTGGCACAGCACCCGGGCATCTCAATAGAGCTGCTCACGGATTCACGCCTGTACAACCTGGCGCGGCACGAGGCGGATCTCTTGTTCCGGATCGTCCCTTTCGAAGAGTCCGACATCATTCAACGTAAGCTGATGCGGATCGACTATGCGCTATACGGGCACGTTGACATCGCCCCGCCGTCACCAGGCAACGGTGTCGGCCATGCGCTGATCAGCATGGACAGCGCATTCGGTTCGTTGCCCGATGTTGAATGGATCAAGCGGATGTTGCCTGGAGCAAGGATTGTGTTCGGCAGTAATAACCGCGGCGTTCAAGCACGTATGTGTGCTGAGAAATCGGGCTTGGCAGTGCTGCCATGTCTGCTTGGTGATATAACGCCCGGCATTCGAAGAATCGACTTGGGCGAGGCTCCGCCGGGTCGCGATGTCTGGCTAGGCTATCACCGAGATCTGCGACGTGTTGCTCGACTGCGAGCCCTGCTGGACGTCACGATCGATGCATTGGCCATGCCTTGAGCCGGCTGGCTTGCCTCGATCTGCTGCAGGTTTGCCGCCGATAGAGACTGCTTGATCTTGCATCCGTTGGGGGATTTGAGGGTCAGCCAGAACTCAATTAAGGCTCGCCGGCCCACTTTTTTCGGACCTCAACTGCCGAGATGCGCTGCGACCGGCATGAATGGGGCGTCTACACATTTGGAAAGCTCAAAAGTCAATGAACCAAATCTCAAGTTGAATGAAATTCGACAGCCGGTGTTGCGATACGCCGGCGCAATGCACAAATCGGCGACTTACAACGGATCCGATACAGCAAGTGCGACTCTCAAACCTCTGCCATTCTTGCAAGCAGGCAATCCAGCGCTTGCGAATACTGCGACTTGAGAACCGCAGTCTCCTTCCGGTTGCCTGAAGCAGATACTCTGGCAAGACCGCTACCGTGTGCATGATCGATCAAGATATCGCGCCATATCTCGGGAGTCGAGCTCAATGCCGATAGCAACGCAGTGAGATGGGCGGTTATCTCCTTAGTAACTCCAGAGAAGGCCCGTGGCTCGGAAAAAATTGCGAGAGTCAGTTGAGGATGCCTGGCCACAGCCTCGTAGTAGCGCTGCAAGACTCGCCGTACTTCCGGGAGATGGTCTGATGACGTGTCCTTTCCTTCCAGCACCTCTCCGTACACCCTGTCTGCGAGCGCGCGGAGTAGCGACGCGCGATCCTCTACGTGGTGATAAAGGCTCATAGGCGTCACGTTCAACTTCGACGCAAGGGCGCGCATGGTTAACCCTGTGCCCGACCGCTCATCGAGGAGCGCGAGCGCTGTGGCAATGAGGACGTCTCTCGACAGCCCCGTACCCCGGACGGGGCGGCCGCGAAGGCTCGTCATGCTAGCACCCGGAATTTACACTGCACCATGCCTGAAGGAAAACTCCGGCTGGATAGCAGTTCCAAGTCGATGTCCTTCGGAACGGTTCCGAACAGTGGCCTGCCGGCTCCAATGAGTACAGGAACAGTAGTGATCACGAGGTCTTCGACCAGCCCCTCTCGCAAGAAAGACTGCACCAGTTGCCCCCCATCGACATAGATCTTTTTAAGATTCTCACTCGCCAACTCGGTTAAAAGCTCCTTCGGCGTCAGACCTAGGCAAGTGACTTTGCTTTGCAGGCCTTTGGGGATGGCTGCCACCGACAGCGACTTCGACAGCACATACGCGGGAACATCGTATGGCCAGGGATCCAGATGCGCGACGGTTTCAAAAGTGCCCCGCCCCATCACGATGGCATCCTTATCGGCCATGAAGTCCTCGTAGCCGTGGTCCTCTGCCTGACTGTCACGTTGCAGAAGCCAATCAATCCCGCCATCGGGCCGCGCAATGAAGCCATCTAGGCTGGTCGCAATGAATACATGTGCAGTGGGCATGGATATGCATCCCATAAAATATACAGTGTATATTAACTGCCAAGCACAGTACGCCGACGATGAACCGATAGCGCCGCAGGGACCGCGATGGATACCTGAGTGCAGCTATCGAGCAGGGGGCACATACGTTGGACGTCAAGACTGAATATATCCAGCTCCAGCATGCCAGTGGCGGTGTGGCGGACACGATAGGCTTTTACAACCGCCCGCACCCGTACCAGGCGCTCGGCATGAAGACCCCGGCCGAGGCATTTGCATTAGGCGCTTAACCTAGGCAAGTTCTGTTGGGCCAATACACTTTCCTGCTGGCGCTCACGCATCGTCGTCTTCTTGGCCGTTTTTGCCTGATACTGCCGACCCATTTGGGTCGTCATTGGCCGGGCGACAAGGACGGCTCTCGGCCAACAAAGGCTATTCGCCGCAGAATTATTAACCATGCCCGACCTGATCGCTTCTCTCCTAAGGACGCTACCGCAGGGCAGCCCCGGCCTCTTTAACCCTTGGACAGATCGGTGCGCGCATGATGTCCTGCATGACGCGAACAAGCAACGCATTGTCCGGTTGAGGCAACACCTGGACTGCAAGGCGAGGATGATCCTGGTCGGTGAGGCACCTGGATATCAGGGTTGCCGATATAGCGGGGTAGCATTCACGAGTGAACGCCTCCTCATGGAAGGCAAGATCCCTCGGATTCAGGCGCCCAAGAAGCGACTGACGGACAGACACCGTGCATTTTCTGAACCTTCCGCGACGACTGTGTGGCGCGTTTTAATGGAGTTGGGCATTCAAAATGAGACGATCCTCTGGAATGCAGTGCAACTTCACCCACATCTTCCGGGGGTATCGTGGTCAAACCGCCCACCAACACCGCATGAAATTGCGCTGGGGGCTCCTGCACTTCGTCTGTTACGTAAGGCATTTCCCCAGGCAACCATTATTCCTATTGGCAAGAAAGCAGAAAGACTACTGGCGGATATCGACATTATTGCAGCGCCGTATGTCCGTCACCCTGCCAATGGGGGGGCCGCAAAGTTTGCAGAGGGACTGCGTGCAGTCGTCTGAGTTCAATAAATTTAGCGTCACTTCAAATTGGCTGTAATGGATCTCCGCCGAGGTCAACGATAGCCCCCTTTCGGCCAGAAGCGGACGACCGATGATTCCGGATATGCTATTTCCACATATCAACCAACCCGAGATTCCAGTTTCCGGCGAAATGATGGCGAACGTTCGAGCAGGCTATGAGCAACGACTATGCGACCTCGTCGAATCCTCTGAGCAACTGATGGCCGCGCTGCGGGCGGTTCGCTGCCTTGGTTTACCCTCCTGGTGCATCGGTGCAGGGGCCATCAGATCCTTGGTTTGGGATAACTTGCATGGCTTTCAGGTGCCCTCGAACGTGGATGACGTGGACGTTGCGTACTTTGATGCCGAAGCGCCTCTAGCTCTGGATGCCGAACTTCAAGAGCGGCTGCATCTTCTCCTTCCCTCGCTCACTTGGGAAGTGACAAACCAGGCCAGAGTGCACGAGTGGTTCGCAGAAGCCCTCGGCCAGGTGGTTTCACCCCTAACGTCTTTGGACGATGGGCTGGCCACTTGGCCAGAGTTCGCCACCTGCGTTGGCATTTAGCTGGACGGTGATGAATCATTGAAGGTCATAGCGCCGTACGGATTGAATGACCTGTTTGAACTGCGAGTTCGGCACAACCCTCGCCGGGCGAGCGTCTCAACGTTTATGCACCGTGTGAATTCCAAGCGATTCAGCCACCGATGGCCTCGGCTTTCGATCTGTACTCCCTGACCGCACATAGGGCTGCTGTGGGTCGGATGCGGCCCGACGTCCAATAGCAGACCAGGTAGAGAGCGACCGTGGTCTGGCAGCCGTATTTGGCGTCCACGGCCAAAGCAGGTCCTGGCGGGCGTCGTGTGACACGTCGCAGCGCCAGCCGCAGGCAAAGGCACCATACCGGGGAGAACGGCGGATCGCCCTACTGTTGACACAAGAAATCGGACTTCCAGGGGTGAAATCGGGCTGGAGGCCGCGCCAGCGCTTGTATATCGAAAATTATCGATTTCCAAACTGGATGACGCAAATTCCAAGTTAGATGAATTTCGACAACAGTTGGCCGCCCATGAAATATGTAACAGCCAGGCCTCCCCCCCTTGAAGCCCGGAACATCATCCCTATAATTAGCACTCGACACCGGTGAGTGCTAACAGCCCTCCCCGGGGCTAACCGATCATTCACTTTTTTCAAGTAAACAGGAGTTCCACATGGCCTTGCGTCCCCTGGGCGATCGCGTGATCGTCAAACGCCTCGAAAACGAGCGCAAGACTGCCTCGGGCATCGTCATTCCCGACAGCGCCGCTGAAAAGCCTGATCAAGGCGAAGTCGTGGCCGTCGGCCCCGGCAAGAAGACCGAAGAAGGCAAGATCCTGCCGGTCGACCTGAAGGCTGGCGATAAGGTTCTGTTCGGCAAGTACGCCGGCCAGTCCGTGAAGGTTGATGGCGAGGAACTGCTCGTCATCCGCGAGGACGAAATCCTCGCCGTGGTTCTGTAAACCCCGCCTCAAACGAATTTTCGAAGGAAGCTAAGAAATGGCTGCCAAGCAAGTATTGTTCGGTGACGACGCCCGCGTGCGCATCGTCCGCGGCGTGAATGTTCTCGCCAACGCTGTCAAGACCACCCTGGGCCCCAAGGGTCGCAACGTCGTGCTGGAGCGCTCGTTCGGCGCCCCGACCGTGACCAAGGACGGCGTGTCCGTCGCCAAGGAAATCGAACTGAAGGACAAGTTCGAAAACATCGGCGCACAACTGGTCAAGGACGTTGCTTCCAAGACCTCCGACAACGCCGGTGACGGCACCACGACCGCCACCGTGCTGGCTCAAGCCATCGTCATGGAAGGCCTGAAGTACGTTGCCGCCGGTTTCAACCCGATCGACCTGAAGCGCGGCATCGACAAGGCTGTCGCCGCCGCCGTGGCTGAACTGAAGAAGCAATCCAAGCCGGTCACGACCAGCAAGGAAATCGCTCAAGTCGGTTCGATCTCGGCCAACAGCGATTCCTCCATCGGCCAGATCATCGCTGACGCGATGGACAAGGTCGGCAAGGAAGGCGTCATCACCGTCGAAGACGGCAAGTCGCTGGAAAACGAGCTGGACGTCGTCGAAGGCATGCAATTCGACCGCGGCTACCTGTCGCCCTACTTCATCAACAGCCCGGAAAAGCAAGTTGCCGTGCTGGAAGACCCGTTTGTCCTGATTTTCGACAAGAAGATCAGCAACATCCGTGACCTGCTGCCCGTGCTGGAACAAGTCGCCAAGTCGAGCCGTCCCCTGCTGATCATCGCGGAAGACGTCGAAGGCGAAGCGCTGGCCACCCTGGTTGTGAACAACATCCGTGGCATCCTGAAGACCACCGCCGTCAAGGCTCCGGGCTTCGGCGACCGCCGCAAGGCCATGCTGGAAGACATCGCCATCCTGACGGGCGGCACCGTGATCTCCGAAGAAACCGGCATGTCGCTGGAAAAGGCCGGCCTGGCTGAACTGGGCCAAGCCAAGCGCATCGAAGTGGGCAAGGAAAACACGACGATCATCGACGGCGCTGGCGACAGCAAGTCGATCGAGGCTCGCGTCAAGCAAGTCCGTATCCAGATCGAAGAAGCCACGTCCGACTACGACCGTGAAAAGCTGCAAGAACGCGTGGCCAAGCTGGCCGGCGGCGTTGCCGTGATTCGCGTTGGCGCTGCCACCGAAGTCGAAATGAAGGAAAAGAAGGCTCGCGTCGAAGATGCCCTGCACGCTACCCGCGCTGCAGTGGAAGAAGGCGTTGTGGCTGGCGGCGGCGTTGCGCTGCTGCGTGCCAAGCAAGCCATCGCTGACCTGAAGGGCGACACGCCTGACCAGAACGCCGGTATCAAGCTGATCCTGCGTGCTGTGGAAGAACCGCTGCGCACCATCGTCACGAACGCCGGCGAAGAAGCCAGCGTCGTGGTCAGCAACGTGCTGCAAGGCAAGGGCAACTACGGCTACAACGCCGCAACCGGCGAGTACACCGACCTGGTTGAGCAAGGCGTGCTGGATCCCACCAAGGTGACCCGCACCGCCCTGCAAAACGCTGCCTCCGTCGCCAGCCTGCTGCTGACGGCTGAAGCCGCCGTGGTCGAACTGGCCGAAGACAAGCCCGCTGCCCCGGCCATGCCGGGTGGCATGGGCGGCATGGGCGGCATGGACTTCTAAGTCCCGCTTCCCTTGCAAGGCCTCCCCGGCTCACGCCGGGGAACGCAGTATCCTGAGAAACCCCCGGACCTTCGCCCCGGGGGTTTTTCTTTTGGGGTCGCCAGACGCCCATGGACCGCATCACGCCCTGTGCGGCCCGAACACGTTTGCGCACAAACTGTGGGTTTCGCCCCGGAACATGCGTCCCTACAATAAAGGGTCCATAGACCGAGTCCAGACCCATGCGCCTTCCTCAGAGCCTGCGAGCCCTGCGTCCGTCCGAAATCGGCGGATTGCTGATGGATTCCGCCAACCAGTGGTCGAGCCATCGCGCCTCCAGCAAGGGCGCGGCGCTGGCGTTGTACATGGTGTTCTCGCTGGCCCCCATGCTGATCCTGGTGATCGCGGTGGCGGGCGCGTTCTTCGGCGAAGACGCCGTGCGCTCCGAGCTGTTTTCGTCCCTGCGCGACCTGACCGGCGAACGCGGCGCCGAGGTCATCCAGACCGTGCTGGCCAGCGCCCATGAATCGGGCGGCGGCTGGATCGCCGCGCTGATTTCGATTTTTGTGCTGATCTTCAGTGCCACGACGGCATTTGCCGAACTGAAGGCCAGTCTGGACGACTTATGGGAAGTGCCGCCAAACCAGAAGGGCGGCATCCACGGCATGGTGCGCAGCCGCATGCTGTCATTCGGCCTGGTGCTCGTGCTTGCCCTGTTCCTGCTGATCTCGCTGACCGTGAATGCCGGCCTGGGCGCCGCGCGCAAGTTCTACGGGGACTTGTGGATGGCGTCCACCTTCGCCACGGTGGCCGACTGGCTTTCCAGCCTGTTTTCTTTTTCAGTGGTGGTGGCGCTGTTCGCCGTGATCTTCAAGCTGCTGCCCAGCGCGAAGATCTCCTGGAAGGACGTGATCCCGGGCGCCATCGTGACGGCCGCATTGTTCCTGGTGGGCAAGTGGGGAATCGGCGTCTACCTGAGCCGCGGCGCAGCGGTGTCGGCGTACGGCGCCGCCGGTTCGCTGATCGCGCTACTGTTGTGGATCTACTATTCCGCGCAAATCTTCTTCTTTGGTGCCGTGTTTACCCGGCAATTCGCGCTGCGGTTCGGAAAGGCGGAAAAGCCTGCCACGGCCGCCGAGCACGCGGCGCAATCCCCGTCACCCCCCGACGCCTGATTCGGCCTCAGCCTCGCTCCTGCTGCTCCAACCCCGCCATCAGGCGCAGGCACTTCAAGAACACCGGCCGCAGTTCTGGCGGGATCGGCGCCAGCACCTGCGCCTCCACATCGGCGTCCTGCGGCAAGATGCGCGCCAGCAGCGCCACGCCCGCGTCCGTGATCTCCAGCGCATAGGCGCGGCCGTCTTCCGTCGAACGCGTGCGGCGCACATAGCCCTTCGCCGTCATGCGCGCCATCATTTCAGCAAAGGAATTGCGGTCCAGCGCGATCAGTTCGGCGATGCGGTTCTGCGTGGCGCCCGGGTTCTGATACACGGTGATCAGCAAGGCCTTCTGGCGCGGCGTCAGGTCTTCGTCCGGAAAGGCCTGCGCAAACAGGGCTTCGGCCCGAAAATGCGCCCGGCGCAACAGGTGCGAGGCGACCTGGGTCAGGTCGAATGCTTGCAGGTCGCGGAGCGGGGCCGCGGTGGGACGGGCGGTGGCGGTCATCGGGCTTCCATGGGTTGTGCCTGACGATTGTAGGCGTTGGCTCCCTCGAAAATGCGCATTGACTTGGCGGCGGCGCCTGCCTATGATCCGGAAATATAGTACGTATACGTATTTATTAATCCGCCATCCAAACACTATCCAAGGGGCTAGATCGTGACGATCCGCCAGCTGCGCAACTACATCGACGGCCGCTTTGAAGACGGCGTGTCCACCTTCGACAAGCACAGTCCGGTGGATGGGCAGCGTATCGCCCAGGTCCATGAAGCCAGCCAGGACCAGGTCAACCGCGCCATCGCGGCCGCGCATCGGGCGTTGCCGGCCTGGGCCGGCTTGTCGGTCGAAGCACGCACGGACCACCTGCTGGCACTGGCCGACGGCATCAGCCGGCGGTTCGACGACTTCCTGCAAGCCGAGATCGGCGACACCGGCAAGCCGGTCGGCTGGGCCGGCAAGATCGACATTCCGCGCGGCGCCGCCAACTTCCGCGCCTTCGCGGAACTGGCCCGCACGCTGGACATGGAAAGCTACATGACGGACACGCCGGACGGCCGGCAGGCGCTGAACTACGCGTACCGCAAGCCGCTGGGCGTGGTCGGCGTGATCTCGCCCTGGAACCTGCCGCTGCTGCTGTTGACCTGGAAGGTCGCGCCCGCGCTGGCGTTCGGCAACACGGTGATCATGAAGCCGTCGGAAGTCACGCCCAGCACGGCCACGCTGCTGGCCGAGGTCGCCGATCAGGCGGGGCTGCCCGCCGGCGTGCTGAACCTGGCGCACGGTTTCGGGCCGGCTTCCGCGGGCGAATTCCTGACCACGCACCCGGACATCGACGGCATCACCTTCACCGGCGAATCCGCCACGGGCGCGACCATCATGCGGGCCGTGGCGCCGGGCGTGAAACCGGTGTCGTTCGAATTGGGCGGCAAGAATGCGGCGCTGGTGTTCGCGGACGCCGATTTCGACGCCGCGGTCGACGGCGTGACGCGGTCGGTCTTCGCCAATTGCGGGCAGGTCTGCCTGTGCACCGAACGCGTCTATGTGGAACGCCCCATCTACGAACGCTTCGTCGACGCGCTCGCGGCCCGCGCGCGCGACATGCGCATCGGCTGGCCCCTGGACCCGGCCACCGAAATGGGCCCGCTGGTATCGCGCGAACACCGCGAAAAGGTGCTGTCGTACTTTGCGCTGGCGCGCGAAGAAGGCGCTACCGTGGTGGCGGGCGGCGGCATACCGGCATTCGGCGACGCCCGCGACGCGGGCGCCTACGTGCAACCCACCATCTGGACCGGCCTGAAAGAGGACGCCCGCTGCATCAAGGAAGAAGTGTTCGGCCCGGTCTGCCACGTGGCGCCTTTCGACACCGAAGACGAGGCCATCCGCCTGGCCAACGACACGCGCTACGGCCTGGCCGCCGCGGTCTGGACGCAGAACCTGACCCGCGGGCACCGCGTGGCCCAAGCCATGAAGGTCGGTCTTGCCTGGGTGAACTGCTGGTTCCTGCGCGACCTGCGCACGCCCTTCGGCGGCAGCGGGCTGTCCGGCATCGGCCGCGAAGGCGGCCGCCACTCGCTGCATTTCTATACTGAACCCACCAACGTCTGCATCAAACTCTGACCCCGTCCACCAAGGAACGCACGATGACCCAGCCCAACGTCAGCGCCACCGTCGTCGCCGGCAAAGCCACGCCACGCGGCAAGTATCCCCACATCAAACGCGCGGGCGACTTCCTGTTCGTCTCCGGCACCAGCTCGCGCCTGCCCGACAACCGCATCGCGGGCGCCGAGGTCGACGCCATGGGCACCACCACGCTGGACATCCGCGTGCAGACGCGCGCCGTCATCGAGAACATCGGGGACATCCTCGCGACTGCCGGCGCCACGCTGGCCGATGTGGTCGAGATCAGTACTTTCCTGGTCAACATGAACGACTTCGGTGGATACAATCAAGTCTATGGCGAGTTCTTCGACGCCGATGGCCCGGCGCGCACCACCGTCGCGGTGCATCAGCTGCCGCACCCGCAATTGCTGATTGAGATCAAGGCGGTCGCCTACAAGCCGCTTGCGCGCTAGCCTCGGCTGCGCGGCGGGCAAATAATGGGCGACGGCGTTTCGCGTTCACACAGGGAACAGGATGACGGCTCGCGGCGCAGCGCCCGGGCCGGCCCACGCATGTCGAACTTCCGCATCACGCCCAACGCGCTCAGCCACAAGCTGAAACTGCACCAGCTGCAGATCTTCGAACGCGTGCTGGCGCGCCGTTCGCTGTCGCGCGCAGCCAGCGAACTGCACCTGACCCAGCCCACCGTCACCAAAGCCATCCACGACCTGGAAGCCTTCTTCGGCGCCACGCTCTTCGAACGGTCGAACCGGGGCGTCACGCCCACCGAACTGGCCCTGGTGCTGGGCCGCCGCGTCCACGCCATGTTGGCCGAAGTCCGCTACATGGCCGACGACATCGACGCGGTGCTGGGCGGCGCCAGCGGCCACGTCGTCGTGGGCACGCTGATCGCGGCGTCCGCCAAGCTGCTGCCCGAAGCCATCGCACGCTTGATGACGGAGCACCCCGGCATCCAGGTCACGGTACGCGAAGGCCCGTCCGCCCAACTGCTGCCCGCGTTGGCCACCGGCGACGTCGACATCGTCGTGGGCCGCCTGCCCGGCGCCGACATGGCCTCGATTTCAGGCGTGGCGGTTGACCACCACAAGCTCTACCGCGAATCGCTATGCCTGGTGGTGGGCGCCCAGCATCCGATGGCCAACGCGCAATCGGTGTCGCTGCCCGACCTGATCGACCACATCTGGATCCTGCCCGCGCCCACCTCGCCGCTACGCGCTTCAATCGAACGCACCTTCTTCGACGCTGGCCTGCGCCTGCCCGCCCGCCACGTTGAATCGCTTTCGCTGCTGACGAACATCGGCATCCTGATGCACAGCGACGCCCTGGCCCTGATCCCCTACGACGCCGCCGCGCAATTCCTGTCCATGGGCCTGCTCGCCCGCCTGCCCACGAACGCCTTCGGCGACTTCGGCGACGTCGGCTACTCCATCCGCGCCGACCGCCCACTGACCCCCGCGTGCCAACGCCTGGTGGACTACCTGAAAACCATCGCCGCACAACGGCCCTAGTAACGGCATCACGACGCAAGACCCCGCCAAAGCCCCAAAAGGCCGCCCGCGCGGCCGGCCTGGGGCAAGCCCCGCAAGATCCTCCACCACCACCCCGCCCGCGGCGAGCACCCCAAGCACGCCTTGCTCCCCAATGACGACAGATTGCCGCTGACGCAGCGCGGCGTGGCGCGTGCCCGGAGTGCGCGGGGAGTCGATAAGCCCAAGGGAATCCGTAGGGAGCCGAAGGCGTACGAGGATGACGCAGGGGCAGTCCGGAGCGAAGGCTCCGGACCGCAATCGTTGACCCGCGCAGCCCGGGCACGCGCCACGCCGCGCGTCTCAAGAACCAACAACCGCCCCATAGGGAAACCCCGCGATAGATAACCCGAATGTCCACCCCGACAATTTCTATTATGCAGCCCCCCTCCCCCCGCCTAGACTGCATCAACAACGTCCTCTCCGGAGACCCTCATGCCCGCCTACGGCCCGCCGTTGAACTTCCAGCGCTGGATCCAAGACCACGCGCATCTTCTGAAGCCGCCGGTCGGCAACCAGCAGATCTGGCAGGACGCGGACTTCATCGTCACCGTCGTCGGCGGTCCGAACCACCGCACCGACTATCACGACGACCCGCTGGAAGAGTTTTTCTACCAGATCAAAGGCAACGCCTGGTTGTCGTTGTGGGTAGACGGTAAACCCGAACGCGTGGACCTGAAGGAAGGCGACATCTTCCTGCTTCCCCCCCACGTCAGGCACTCCCCGCAACGCCCCGAGACCGACAGCGCCTGTCTGGTCATCGAACGCCAGCGCCCCCTGGGCCTGCTCGACGGCTTCGAGTGGTATTGCCCGCATTGCGGCCACCTGGTGCATCGCGTGGAAGTGCAGTTGAAAAGCATCGTCACCGACTTGCCGCCCCTGTTCCAGGGCTTCTACGCCAGCACCGAAAAGCGCACCTGCCCCGGCTGCGGAGAACTCCATCCCGGCAAAGGCCACGCGCCCTCGCCCCAAGCTACCCCCGCCTAGGGCCTGTTCCATGATCCAGAAAATCGACATGCACGCCCACTTCTTTCCGCCGATCACGCGGCAGGAAGCGGCCGCGCTGGACCCCGTCAACGCCCCGTGGCTGCGGCCCGACGGCGATGGCGCCACCGGCCAGATCATGGCCGGCGACCGGCCGTTCCGTCCCGTCGACGCGACCTTGTGGGACCCGGCGCTGCGCATCGCCCAGATGGACCGGCACGGCGTCGACGTGCAAATCCTGTGCGCCACCCCCATCATGTTCGGCTACACCTACCCGGGCCAGGCCGCGGCCGACTGGGCGGCCCGCATGAACGACCTGGCGCTTGAGCACTGCGCCCATGCGCCGTCGCGCCTGAAGGCGCTGGCGCAAGTGCCGCTGCAAGACCTGGATCTGGCCTGCAAGGAAGCGTCGCGTGCACGCGCCGCCGGCCACCTGGGCGTGCAGATCGGCAACCACGTAGGCCCCCGCGACCTGGACGACGACACGCTGGTGCAGTTCCTGATCCATTGCGCGGGCAACGACATCCCGGTGCTGGTGCACCCGTGGGACATGATGACCGACGGCCGCATGAAGAAGTGGATGCTGCCGTGGCTGGTGGCCATGCCCGCCGAAACGCAGCTGGGCATCCTGTCGCTGATCCTGTCCGGCGCGTTCGAACGCATCCCCCGCAGCCTGAAGCTGTGCTTCGCGCATGGCGGCGGCAGCTTCGCCTATCTGCTGGGCCGTGTGGACAACGCCTGGCGCCATCGCGACATCATCCGCGAAGACTGTCCGCAGTTGCCGTCGTCCTACACCGACCGCTTTTATACCGACAGCGCGGTGTTCGATCCCCGCGCGCTGCGCCTGCTGGTCGATGTGATGGGCGAAGACCGCGTGCTGCTGGGATCCGACTATCCGTACCCGCTGGGCGAGCAGGAAGTCGGCCGCCTGGTGGCGCATGCAGACCTGAGCCCCACGGTGCAGCAGAAGATCCTGCTGCGCAACACATTGACGTTCTTCGGCCTGAACGCGTAACGCGCTTTCCGCACTTCACAACACCACGACCGTGCCACACGGCAACTCAAGGGAAAACACCATGAAACGCACCACCACGCTGGCCGCCGCTGCGGTCATGGGACTAGCCTTATCGGCCACCGCGATGGCCGACGTGAAAATCGGCGTGCTGACCACCTTGACCGGCCCCGGATCCGTGCTGGGCCAGGATCAACTGGACGGCTTCATGCTTGCCGTGGAACAAGGCGGCGGCAAGCTGGGCGGCGTCGCCGTGCAGGTCATCAAGGAAGACGACCAGTTCAAGCCCGAAGTCGGCGTGCAGGCCGCGCGCAAGCTGGTGCAAAGCGACAAAGTGCCGATCATTACCGGCGTGGTGTATTCCAACGTGATGCTGGCCGTGGTGCGCCCGGTCACGACCGCCAGCGTGTTCCTGGTGGGATCCAACGCCGGGCCCACCAACCTGGCCGGCAAGGACTGTTCGCCCTACTTCTTCTCCACGTCCTGGAACAATACGCAGCGCCACGAAGGCAGCGGCGAAATGGCCAACCAGATGGGGTTCAAGAAGGTGTACCTGCTGGCGCCAAACTACCAGGCGGGCAAGGACGCGATGGCCGGCTTCAAGCGCTTCTACAAAGGCGAAGTGGCCAACGAAGTCTTTACCCAGGTGAACCAGCCGGATTATTCGGTGGAGCTGGCCGCGCTGGCTGACGCCAAGCCGGACGCCGCCTACGTGTTCTTCCCCGGCGGCATGGGCGTGAACTTCATCAAGCAATACCGCCAGGCGGGCCTCTTCGGCAAGATCCCGTTGCTGTCGGTGGACACCATCGACGGCGCGACCCTGCCAGCGCTGCAGAAGGACGCGCTGGGCGCCGTGACCAACGTGCCCTATTCGCCCGACCTGGACAACGCTGCCAACAAGGCCTTCGCCGCGGCGTTCCGCCAGAAGTACGGACGCGAGCCCTCCAGCTATGCGGCGCAGTCGTTCGACGCCGCCCAGCTGATCGGCTCGGCATTGAAGAAGACGGGCGGCAAGACGGATGACAAGGACGCGTTGCGCAAAGCGCTGGAAGCCGCCGATTTCCAATCCGTGCGCGGCGAATTCCGCTATCAACCCAATCACTTCCCGGTGGCTGGGTTCTTCCGCGCCGACGTCGAAGCGGGCGCGGATGGCAAGGTGGCCTTCGTGAACAAAGGCCCCATCTTCCCGGATCTGTCCAAAGTCGCCGACCAGTACGCCGCCCAGTGCGCCATGAAGTAAGGCGGGCGGCCAAGACATCCGTCGCGGCCACCGGCAAGAGGTGATCCCCATGTCCATGTCGCTGCTGCTGGTGCAGGCCTTGAACGGCCTGCAACTTGGCATTCTGCTGTTCCTGCTGGCCGCCGGCCTGACGCTGGTGTTCGGCATCATGAATTTCATCAACCTGGCGCACGGTTCGCTCTACATGATGGGCGCTTTCATCGCGGCCACCGTGTTCCGCCACACCGGGTCGTTCCTGCTGGCCGCGGCCGCTGTCGTCGCGGGCATGGCGGCGCTGGGCCTGCTGCTGGACCGCATCGCGCTGGCGCGCCTGTATCCGCGTGAACACCTGGACCAGGTGCTGGCCACCTTCGGCCTCATCCTGTTTTTCAACGAACTGACCCGCATCATCTGGGGGCCGGCGCCCATCAGCATGGGGCTGCCCTCGTGGCTGTCGGGCACCATCGACATTCTGGGCGTGACGTATCCGCTGTACCGTTTCCTGATCATCGTGGTGGGCTTGCTGGTGGCGGCGGGCTGCTATGTGCTGATCCACCGCACGCGCCTGGGCATGCTGATCCGCGCAGGCGCAACAGACCGCATGATGGTGGGCGCGCTGGGCGTGAACATCGCGCGGCTGAACACGCTGCTGTTCGTACTGGGCGCGGTGCTGGCGGGTCTGGCCGGGCTGATGGCCGGCCCCATCCTGTCCGCGCAGACCGGCATGGGCGAGCCCATCCTGATCCTGACGCTGGTGGTGATCGTGATCGGCGGCATCGGCTCGGTGCGCGGCGCGTTCCTGGCCGCGCTGATGGTGGGGCTGATCGATACGCTGGGACGCGCGCTGCTGCCGACGCTGCTGCGCGCCGCGCTGCCGCCGGCCGCCGCCAACGCGGCCGGGCCGGCCATCGCATCAATGCTGATCTACGTCGTGATGGCGCTGGTGCTGGCCTTGCGGCCGCAGGGCCTGTTTCCCGTCAAGCACGGATAAAGGGGAATTCCATGCACAGGCTTTCTCCTCGATCCCTGGTGGCCGGCGCCCTGCTGCTGTTGCTGGCGCTGGTTCCTGTCTACGCGCAATGGCAGGGCGAACCCTTCCTGCTGGCGCTGTTCGGCCGCGTGCTCGTCTACGGCGTGGCCGCGCTGGCCCTGAACCTGCTGCTGGGGTATGGCGGCATGGTCAGCTTCGGCCATGCGCTGTACCTGGGGCTGGGCGCGTATTCGGTTGGCGTGATGTCGCATTACGGCATCGAAAACGGCTGGCTGCACCTGCTGGGCGCGCTCGGCGCCTGCGCGGTGGTGGGGCTCATCAGCGGCTATGTGGTGATGCGCACCTCGGGCATCGCCTTCATCATGATCACGCTGGCGTTTGCCCAGATGTTCTATTTCCTGGCGACGGGCCTGGACGGCTTTGGCGGCGACGACGGTATGTCGCTGTTCGCGGGCAGCGACTTCGGCGCGTTCCGGCTGGACACGCCACTGGCGCTGTATTACGCGGCCTTCGGCGTGCTGCTGGCCGTGTTGGGGGTGATGCATCGCCTGGTCCATGCGCCCTTCGGCATGGCGTTGCGCGGCTGCCAGGCCAACGAACGCCGGATGCGCGCGCTGGGGTTTCCAACGTTGCGCTACCGGCTGGCCGCCTATGTGATCTCCGCGATGATCTGCGGCGTCGCCGGCGTGCTGCTGGCCAACCTGACCATGTACGTGTCACCGTCCTATCTGGCCTGGACCACGTCGGGCGAATTGATCGTAATGGTCGTGCTGGGCGGCATCGGCACGCTGTTCGGCCCCGTCGTGGGTGCGCTGGCCTTTCTGCTGCTGGAAGAAGGCCTGAAGCTGCTGACGGGGCATTGGATGCTGATCATGGGCCTGCTGATCGTCGGCGTGGTACTGCTGTCGCGGCGCGGCGTATACGGCAGCCTGCGCGATACGCCCTGGCGCCGGCGCGGGGCGCGGCCGCTGCGCCAACCTTCCGGAGAGCCGCTATGAGCGCGCTGCGCGTGGAAAACCTGCTGAAGCGCTACGGCGGGTTGACGGTTACCGACGACCTGTCACTGGACGTGCACGCCGGCGAACTGCATGCCGTGATCGGGCCGAACGGCGCGGGCAAGAGCACCCTGATCGGCCAGTTGAGCGGCGAACTGCGGCCCGACGGCGGCCGCGTGCTGCTCGACGGCCGGGACATCACCCGCATGCCCGTCGAAAAGCGCGTGCGTCATGGTCTGGCCCGTTCCTACCAGATCACCTCGGTCTTCAAGCCGTTCACGGCGCTGGAGAACGTCGTGATGGCCGTGCAGGCGCGGCGCGGACACAGCTTCCGCTTCTGGCGCCCCGTGTTGTCGACCCCCGCGTTGACGGCGCCCGCGCAGGACGCCTTGGCGCTGGCCGGCCTGTCCGCCCGCGCCCATACGCCGGCGGGCGAGCTAGCGCACGGCGAGCTGCGGCAGCTGGAACTGGCGATGGTGCTGGCCTGCCAGCCGTCCCTGCTGTTGCTGGACGAGCCCATGGCGGGCATGAGCCAGCACGAATCCGAAGCCATGACGCGTCTGCTGCTGCAGTTGCGCGGGCACTACACGATCCTGCTGGTGGAACACGATATGCAAGCCGTCTTCGCGTTGTCGGACCGCATCACGGTCCTGGTCTACGGCCGCGCGCTGGCGTGTGGCACGGCCGACGACATCCGCAATAACCCGCAGGTGCGCGAATGCTACCTCGGCAGCGAACGCGACGGCCGGCGCGCCGGCCGCCCGCAACGTCCGGCGGTGCCAGCATGAGCGCCCTGCTGTCGCTGCGCGGCGTGACCGCGCACTACGGCGCCAGCCAGGCGCTGTTCGGCATCGACCTGGATATCGGCCCCGGCGAATTCGTGACCTTGCTGGGACGCAACGGCATGGGCAAGTCCACGACCGTAAAAACGGTGATGGGGCTGAACCCCGCCACCCAGGGCAGCATCATTTTCGACGGCCGCGACATCAGCCGGTTGCCGTCGTACAAGGTGGCGCAATGCGGCATCGGCCTGGTGCCGGAAGGACGACACATCTTCCCCAACCTGTCCGTGCGCGAAAACCTGGTCGCCACCGCCCACAACCGCCAGGGCGCGGCACACCCCTGGACACTGGACCGGGTATACGCACTATTTCCCCGCCTGTCCGAACGCGCCCGCCACCTGGGCAGCCATCTGTCGGGCGGCGAACAGCAAATGCTGGCGATCGGGCGCGCGCTCTTGACCAACCCCAGACTGTTGATCCTGGACGAAGCCACCGAAGGCCTGGCGCCCGTGGTGCGCGAAGAGATCTGGTCCGCGCTGGACACGCTGAAGCAAACCGGCCTTGCGGTGCTGTGCATCGACAAGAACCTGGAGCCGCTGCTGGCCACGGCGGACCATCACGCCATCGTCGAAAAGGGGCGCGTGGCCTGGACCGGTTCGTCGCAGGCCTTCCTGGACGATGAACCCCGACTGTTGCAGTATCTGGGGGTCTAGGCCCTGGACGTCCAGGGCCGGGGTGACGGGGCGCGACAGGCCAGGCGCTGCACGGCCGGCTAGGTCCGGCGCACGGGCGGCGCCACGCCCAGGCGCACGCTCCAGTGCGCCATCTCGTCCCACAACGCGGGCGGAACGGGAATACCATGTTGCTGGCGCTGCGCCTGCGCGGCGGCCTCCGGGTCCCCCGGCATGCGCGGCACACCAGGCGCCTGAGCCAACTCCATCGCCATCCCGGCGACCACGCCCGCTAGCGCCGCGCCACCGGCGAAGCGCAGCGGATCGATCACGATGAAGAACGCGCCCAGTTCGCGCGGGCGCTCCAGCGCGTCGTACATGGGGGAAATATGCGGCCCGAAGGGATTGCCGTTCAACGGCCCGCACAACAGCTCGATCATCATCGCCAGGCCATAGCCCTTGTAGCCATAGCCCTCGCCGCCCAAGGGCCGCAACGCGCGGACCTCGTCCGCATCAGTGCAGTCGTGCCCTTGCCCATCCAACGCCACGCCGGGCGGCAGCGCCACGCCGTCGCGCCGGGCGTTCATGACGCGGTTCCAGGGAATGGCCGTGGTGGCCATGTCCAGGCACAGAGGCTCCGCCTGGGTGCGCGGGAACGCCAGTGAAATGGGATTGGTGCCGAAGAACGGCTGGTGGCCGCCATGCGGCGCAGCGATCGAATCGGAATGCGTGAACGCGATGCCGATCAGGCCTTGCGCGGCGGCTGCGCGGCTGTACAAGCCGATTGCGCCGCAGTGCGATGAATCGCTGACGCCCACCGCGGCGATGCCAGCCTCGCGAGCCAGCTCGATCGCCAGCGTGTTGGCGCGATGCGCCACCACGATGCCCTGCCCTCGGCCGCCATGCAGTTGCGCCGTGCCCGGTCCGGTGCGTTCGATGCGGATATCCGGGCGGGCCAGGATGGAGCCGTGCGCCACGCGGTTCAAATAGTGCGGCAAGCGCGCGATGCCGTGGGAATCGATGCCCCACAGGCTCGTCCGCGCCAGGCTTTCCGCCAGGCACCGCGCGTCTTCCGCACTAAAGCCCTGGATGCGCAGGCAGTCCTGGCCCCAGCGTTCCCATTCAATGGCATCCACTCGGCATTCCACATTCATGCGGCACTCCTCAGGTTGCGGCCTCCACGGCGTGCATCACGCCATGCAGGCGCAAGGCTTCCAGATGCGTGGCCAACGTCGAAACGAACTCTGACATGCGGCCCAGATCGCCGAACACCGGCTTGAATTCCGCCAGCACGATCGCGCGGCGGTGGGCGGCCTGCGACGGGGCGGACGCGCGCGCGGCGACCTCCGAGCGCGCCACCAGCTTGGCCAGGCGCGCCGCCATCGGATCCTGGATCTTGTAGCGGCCACCCAGCTCGTCTTCGCCGTGCAGGTAGTGCAGCCACGCCGCAACCGCCAGCGTCAGGCGCCGGATGTCGTCGCCCGTCCGCAAGCGGTCTCGGATCGAGTCCAGGAGGCGCTGCGGGACCTTTTGCGACCCGTCCATCGCCACTTGCGAGGTCGGGTGCGGCAGCGCCGGGTTGGCGACCCGAACCAGGAATCGGCGGCGGTATTCCTCCAGCCCGCTATCGGGGATGCCCTTCAACGTGGGGCCGATCTCCCACCGCATCATGGCGTCGACGAATTCGCGCAAAGCCGGTACCTGCACCGACTGGCTGATCGTCTGGTGCCCCAGCAACGCCCCCAGATAGGCGAAGGTGGAATGCGGGCCGTTCACCATGCGCAGCTTCAGCCGTTCGTAGGGCGCGGCATTACGTACGAACGTCGCCCCGCCGTGGCTGTCCCAAGCGGGCCGGCCCGCGGCGAACTTGTCTTCGATGACCCAGTTCATATAGGGTTCGCCGACGACGGGCCAGGCGTCCTGCACGCCCAGGCGCCCGGCGATCCGTAGCCGATCTTCTTCGCCGGTGCCCGGCACGATGCGGTCGACCATCGAATTCGGGAACGTGCAATGCGTGTCGATCCAGTGGGTCAGCCCCACGTCCACCCGCAAGGCGAAGGCCAGCACCAGGCTGCGCAAGGTATCGCCGTTGCCACGCAGGTTGTCGCAGGACAGCAGCGTGACCGGCGGCAGGCCGCGCTCGCGGCGCAGCGCCAGCCCGTACACCAGGATGCCGATCGTGCTGCGCGGTCGGAGCGGGTTCTCAAGGTCGTGCAGGATGTCGGGATCGTCCCAGCGCAGATGGCCGGTGGCGGGCTCGTGGCTATAGCCCTTTTCCGTCACGGTCAGGCTGACGATCCGCGTCTGCGGATAGGCGATGCGCTCCAGGACCGCGTTGGGATCTTCGGCCGCCACCATCACCCGCAGCACCGAACCCACCACGCGCAACTGTTCGCGGGGCTCTCCGCCGGGCCCGCCGTCGCGCAGCGCCAGGGTGTACAGGCCGTCTTGCGGTGTCAGCGCATCGCGGGTGGCGGCGCTGCGCAACGACACGCCCAATATGCCCCAACTCAGGTCGCCGCTGGCCTGCATCGCCAAATCCGTCGCAACCGCCTGATGCGCGCGGTGAAAGGCGCCCAGCCCCAGATGCACGATGCCCGGCGTCAGGCGGCTGCGGTCGTAGATGGGTTTTTCCACGTCTGCGGGCAGGCGCGGCAACGACTCCGTATTCAAACGTTCAAGCATGGTTGACCAATGGCGTAAGGCGCCATGCACCTGTCGGATGACCGGCCAGTCGGCGCGCGGATGAGGATATCCGCTGACGCCGATTTCGTCGATATCGGCAGCGTGACCTATTGCAACGCCGACGCCCTCCATGCCGCCGCCGCTACATCACCGCGCCCAGTGCCCACGGCACGAATTCGTTCTGCCCGTAGCCGTGCTCTTCACTGCGCGTGCGCCGGCCCGAGGCGGTCTGCAGCATCAGCTGGAAGATCCGTTCGCCCATCTGCGCCACGCTTTGCGCGCCGTCCACGACCTCGCCGCAATTGATGTCGATGTCGTCCGACTGCCGCTGCCACAACGCCGTATTGGTCGACAGTTTCAGGGACGGCGCGGGCGCGCAGCCATAGGCGGAACCGCGTCCTGTCGTGAAGCAGATCAGGTTGGCGCCGCCCGCCACCTGCCCGGTGGCCGACACGGGGTCATAGCCCGGCGTGTCCATGAATACCAGGCCGCGCGTGCGCACGGGTTCGGCGTATTCGAACACGTCGGTCAGGTTGGTGGTGCCGCTCTTGGCGATGGCGCCCAGCGATTTTTCCAGGATGGTGGTCAGCCCGCCCGCCTTATTACCGGCCGACGGGTTGTTATCCATTTCAGCGTCGTTGCGGGCGCAGTAGTCTTCCCACCATCGCACTCGGGCCAGCAGCTTGTCGGCCACGGCCGGCGTCTCGGCGCGGCGCGTCAGCAGATGCTCGCCGCCATAGATTTCGGGCGTTTCGGACAGGATGGCGGTGCCGCCGTGGCGCACCAGCAGGTCCACCGCCGCACCCAGCGCCGGGTTGGCGCTGATGCCCGAATAGCCGTCGGACCCGCCGCATTGCAGCCCTACCGTCAGGTGGCTGGCCGGCACGGGCTGGCGGTGCACTTGGTTGGCGTGCTCAAGCATCTTCTCCACCAGTTCGATGCCGCGCGCCACCGTCTTGCGCGTGCCGCCGGTGTCCTGGATGTTGAAGGTGTGCAGCAGGCCGCTTTCGCGCAGTCCCTCCTGCTCCATCAGGCCGCCGATCTGGTTGGTTTCGCATCCCAGCCCCACCATCATCAGGCCGCCGAAATTGGCATGGCGCGCATAGCCGCCCAATGTGCGCCGCAGCACCCGCAACGGTTCGCCTTCGCTGCCGGTGGCACAGCCCGCGCCGTGGGTCAGCGCCACCACGCCGTCCACGTTCGGACAGGACGCCAGCGCATCAGGATGAATGTCGCGCCGAAAATGGTCGGCGATGGCGCGCGCGACCGTGGCCGAGCAATTCACGCTGGTCAGGATGCCGATGTAGTTGCGCGTGGCCACGCGGCCGTCGGCGCGCACGATGCCGTCGAAGGTGGCCGGTTGCGCCACGTAGTCGGTCGCGTGCGCGCCCTGCCCCACCGCGTAATCGCGCTCAAACTCGGAAAACTCCAGGTTCTGCGTGTGCACGTGCTGGCCGGGTGCGATGTCCTGCCGCGCCACGCCGATGATCTGGTTGTAGCGGCGCACCGGCTCACCCGCTGCGATGGCCCGCACGGCCACCTTGTGGCCGGGCGGCACCAGGCCCTGCACCGTCACCCCTTCGCTTTCCAGCCGCGTGCCGCTGACCAGTTGGCGCCGGGCGATCACGACGTTGTCCGCCGGGTGGATGCGTATCACTGCCGTGTCGTTCTGGGACATGAGGACTCCGGAAAGTAAGGGGTGCGGATTCAGCGGGAGCCTACCCGTCGATCAATGCCGGATCCCAGGCATGGACACGCTGGCGCTGTTCGCCCAGGCCGGCGATGCCCAGCTTCATCTCGTCGCCCGCCTTCAGGTAGACGGGCGCGGGCTTCTGGCCCATGCCCACGCCCGGCGGCGTGCCGGTGCTGATCAGGTCGCCCGGGTACAGCGTCATGAAGCGGCTGACATAGGCCACCAGTTGCGCCACACCGAACACCATCGTGCGCGTACTGCCGTTCTGATAGCGCTTGCCGTTCACTTCCAGCCACATCTCCAGGTCTTGCGGATGGGGAACTTCGTCGGCGGTTGCCAGCCACGGGCCAACCGGGCCGAACGTGTCGCAGCCCTTGCCCTTGTCCCACGTACCGCCGCGTTCGATCTGGTATTCGCGTTCAGACACGTCGTTCACCACGCAGTAGCCCGCCACGTGCTGCATGGCGTCGGCTTCGCTGACGTAACGCGCCTTTTCGCCGATTACCACGCCCAGCTCGACTTCCCAGTCGGTCTTGACCGAGTCCTGCGGCAGCACGACGGGGTCGTTGGGGCCCACGACGGCCGATGTGGGCTTCATGAAGATGACCGGCTCGGCGGGCACGGCCAAGCCGGACTCGGCGGCATGGTCGGCATAGTTCAGGCCAATGCAGATGAACTTGCCCATGCCGCTCCAGGGCGGCGCCAAGCGGCCGGGGTTGGCCACCAGCGGCAGCGCGGACGGGTCCAGCGCGCGCAGTTCGGCAAGCCTGGCGCGTCCAAGCGTCTGCGCGGTAATGTCAGGCAAGACGCCGGACAGGTCGCGCACCTTGCCCTGGGCATCGATCAGGCCGGGTTTCTCGGCGCCTTTGGCGCCATAGCGCATCAGTTTCATAGCAGGATCCTTGTTGCAGAAAGGGTTAAGCGTTCAATTGGACCAGCCGCCGTCGATCACCTGTGCGGTGCCGGTCGTGAAGGCGGATTCGTCGCTGGCAAGATACACCGCCAGCGCGGCGATTTCAGTGCTGCGGCCGATGCGGCCCATCGGCTGGCGCGCCGTGAACGCGGCTTCCACCGCCGCGATCGACTGGCCGCTGGCCTGCGCCTGCGCTTCGATCCGCTGCCGCAACGACGGCGACTCCACTGTGCCCGGGCAGATCGCATTGCAGCGGATGCCCTGGGCCACGAAGTCGGCCGCGACGGCCTTGGTCAAGCCGATCACCGCCGCCTTGGTCGCACCGTAGGCGCAGCGGTTCGGCGCTCCTTTGATGCTGCCCGCCACCGACGCCATGTTGACGATGGACCCCGCCCCGCGCGCCAGCATCCCGGGCAGGCAGGCGCGGATCAGGCGATACATCGACCGCACGTTCAGGTTGAAGGAAAAGTCCCAGGCGTCTTCGTCGCAATCCAGGATGGTGCCGGCGTGCACGAAGCCCGCGCCGTTGAACAGCACATCGAACGGGCCCGCGCCTTGCGCCAGCGCCAGGATGGCGCGCCCGTCCGTCACGTCCAGCACCTGGGTGCGGCAGCCGGACAACGTCTGCAGCGCCTGCGCGTTGATGTCCACGGCCAATACATTGGCGCCTTCGCGCGCATACGCCTCGGCCACGGCGCGGCCGATGCCCTGGCCTGCGGCCGTGACAAGGGCGGTCTTGCCTTGCAGTCTTCCCGACATGGATGTGCTCCTGTTATTTGCCGGCCATGCCCATTGCGGTAGGCAGCCACAGCGTGATCTGGGGAATGTAGGTGATGGCGATCAGCGCCACGAACAGCGGTACCAACCAGGGCAGAATGGCCATCGTGGTGCGCTCCACCGACAACCGCGCCACGCGGGCCAGCACGAACAGCACCATGCCCATGGGTGGATGCAGCAAGCCGATCATCAGGTTCAAGGTCATGATCAGCCCGAAGTGGATCGGGTCGATGCCCAGCTTGAGCACGATGGGCAGCAGGATCGGCACCAGGATGGTGATGGCGGCGATGGTGTCGATGAAGCAGCCGACGATCAGGATCAGCACGTTGGCCATCAGCAGGAATACCCACTTGTTCTGCGTCACGCTCAGGATGGCGTCGGTCAGCGTCTGCGCCGCTTGCGTGGTGGTCAGCAACCAGGCGAAAACGGATGCCGCCGTCACGATGAACAACACCGACGCCGTGGTTTCGATGGTATCGAACGATGCCTTGGCCAAGGTCTTGAACGTCATCGAGCGGTATCGCACCAGCCCCAGGAACAACGCCCAGATCACGGCGGCCACGGCCGCCTCGGTGGGCGTGAACCAGCCCAGCGTCATGCCCCCGATCAGGATGACTGGCGCCATCAGCGCCATGACGGCCGAAAAATTGAAGCGCCAATCCAACGCCAGCAAGGCGACGAACGCGATGCCCGTCGCCACGTTGGGCGACACGCCGGCCAGCGTCATCAGCCAGATGGACAAGGGAAAGGACAGCACGATCAGCACTTCCAGGCCCGCGCCGCCCAGCCGCTTCCAATTGAAGGCCACGTCGCCGCCCCAGTTGTTGCGGCGGGCGTAGTAGGCCACGGTCAGCATCATCAGGATCGTCAACACGGCGCCTGGCAACAGGCCCGCCAGGAACAGCGACCCGATCGACACATTGGCCATCATGCCGTAGATCACGAACGGCAGCGACGGCGGAATGATCGGGCCCAACGTCGCTGACGCGGCGGTGACGCCCACGGCGAATTCGGTCTGGTAGCCATGGTCTTTCATCGCCTTGATCTCGATGGTACCCAGGCCCGCGGCATCGGCGATGGCGGTGCCCGACATGCCGGCGAACACCACCGACCCGATGATGTTCACCTGCCCCAGCCCGCCGCGCATCCAGCCCACCAGCGCCACCGCGAAGTTGTAGATGCGGCCGGTGATCCCGGCGATGTTCATCAGGTTGCCGGCCAGGATGAAGAACGGCACAGCCAGCAGCGGGAAGGACTCCACGCCTGCGATCATGCGCTGCGCGACGACCACGTCCGGCACGCTGCCGGAGATCAGCACGAACAGCAGCGACGCGCCCGCCATGGACACCGCCACCGGCAGGCCCAGGATCATCAACAGCAAAAAGGTTCCTATCAGTGTGCCCATGTCTTGCTCCTGGAAAGGCTCTGCGGATTCGTAAGCATTGCGACGCAGCGCGCCGTTCAGTCCAGCGACTCGTAGGCCGCCGGGTTCTCCAGGATCGAGTAGCCTTGCCGCCAGTTCTGCACGGACACTTGCAGCGACCGCACACACATCATGACGAAACCCGCCAGGGCGACCCAGTAGACATAGGACTTGTTCCAGAACAGCGTAGTCATGGGCTCGTCGCCCACCAGCACGATGTAGCGGTACGTCAGCCACACGGCATAGCCGAAGAACGCCGTGCGCAAGATGTCGATCATGGTGGACAGCACGCGGCCCACCGGCTTGGGCAGGTAGCGGTACAGAAAATCCACCTGGATGTGGCGGCAGGCGCGCACGCACATCGCGGCGCCCAGGAACACCACGCCGATCAGGCAATACACCGCCAGCTCCTCGGTCCACGCATAGGAATCGTTCAGCACGTAGCGGGAAAAGAACTGCAGAAAGACCAGCATCGCCATCGTCCAGAATATCCCCAGGCAAATCCAGTCTTCGGGCTGGTAGCCGGCAAGGCTGACTTGATGGTGGTCGGCCTCTTCAAAGCTGTGGACGATCTCGTCCACGGACGCCTGGTGCGTGCCCGGCTTCGGTGAAACGTGGCCGGGCGTCGGGCCCGGTCCATCGTTGACGGCCGCCATCGGCGCCGCTTTCGCGTTCAAGTGCATGGAATTCCCCTGGTCGGAATCGGGTGTGGACCGGCGGGCCGCCTGGGCCCGCCCGCGCGGCTTACTTCACCGCCTGGATCTTTTCCCAATCCGATTTCAGGTAGCCGTATTGCTCGAACGGCACCTTCTCAAGCACGGTCTTGCGGAAGTCTTCGACATTGACCTCGGCCACGTTCAGCCCGCGCTTCTTGAATACCTCGACCATCTTCTTCTCGCTGTCGGCCACTTCGGACGACGCCTTTTCCGACGCCTGCTGGGCGACTTCGGAGAAGATCTTCTTGTCCTCGTCGGACAGGCTCTTCCACAGCTTGCCCGAAATCACCGTGTTCAAGTGGTCGACGATGTGGCCCGTCAGGACGATGTTCTTCTGCACCTCGTAGAACTTCTTCGCTTCGATGGTGGTCAGCGGGTTCTCCTGCGCTTCGACCGTGCCGTTCTGCAAGGCCAGGTAGACCTCGGCGAACGCGATGGGCGCGGTGTTGGCGCCACAGGCGCGCGGCATCGCCAGGTAGGCCGCCACGTCCGGCACGCGGATCTTCATGCCCTTCATTTCCGAGCACTTGGTAAAGGCGCGGTTGGACGTCGTCTGGCGCGTGCCGTAATAGGTGGTGGCGACGATGTGGTTGCCGCTTTTCTCGTCGTAGCCCCGGGTCAACTCTTTGTAGATGTCGCTCTTGGTGTAGGCGATCAGGTGTTCGGGATTGCGGAAGGTGTAGGGGTAATACGTAACGCCGATGCGCGGGAAGCTCTTGGCGGCGAAGCTGGACCCGGAAATGATTATGTCCACCGTGCCGAGCGTCAGGCCCTGGTTGATGTCGTTTTCCTTGCCCAGCTGAGAGGCGGGATAGACATCGATGTGATAGCGGCCATTGGTGCGTTTCTCGATCTCCTGGGCCGCCCACACCGACGAGGTGTGGAACGGTTCAGAGGTCTCGTACACATGCGCCCACTTCAGCTTGGTTTGCGCCAGCGCGCTGCCACTTGCGGCAAGCAGCGCGGCGGCAAACAGCACTTTGATAGCGTTGCCTCGATTCATGATGTCTCCTCTCTCTGAGGTAGCGAGTCCGGCGAATGTCGTCACGCGCTCGGCCCGCTTTATGTTTCACATGGGATTTCACATACAGGTTGCACCTTCGTACAGCGACTACGGCTTGCCCGGCGGCGTCAAGACGCCGCCGGTTCTTTGCTATTCGGCTCGCAGCGCGTCGGCGGCCGCCGGCCAACTGGCCGTCAAGCGCTCGAACGAGCAGGAAAGATGGTGATGCATGGCGGCGCGCGCGCCGGCCTCGTCGCCGGCCGCGATGGCGGCGATGACACGGCGGTGCTCGGTGATGGCCACGGCCCAGCTGTCCGGGTTCTCGAAGTAGTCGCCCAACTTCACCGACAAGGGGTTGTGGCGTTCGTCGAACAGTTCGCCCACCACGCGCACCAGGACGGCATTGCCGGCCATTTCGGCCACGCGCAGGTGGAACAGGCGGTCTCCGCGAATGGGCACGCTGCCCGCTTGGGCCTCGTCTTCCATCGCGCCCATCGCTTCCAGCAGGCCGTCGACCAGCGCGGGCACGGGGTGGCGCGCCGCCTGCGCGGCGAGTTCACCTTCGATCGTCCAGCGGGCGCGGATGGTTTCAAGGGGGCTTTCAGCGGTCAGGCTGGCGCGCGGCGCGCCGGCCAGGCTTTGCACATAGACGCCCGACCCCATGCGCACTTCCACCCAGCCTTCGACCTCCAGCGCAATCAGCGCTTCGCGCACCGACGGGCGGGACACACCCAGCTTCAATGCCAGGTCGCGCTCCGGCGGCAGTCGGGCGCCGACCGGAAATTCCCCAGCCTCGATCAGCAACCTGAGCTGGTCGGCGATCTGGCGATACAAGCGGCGCGGCTCGATGGTCTGGATCGGCATGGGAGTCGGTGGGTGGCAACAACGACGAAAAGGTAAAGTGGCCTTACCAATTGACCAGAATCCTGCGCCTGCCGTCGATCCGTCACAATTAGGGTTTGCCCATAGCCCGGCGCTGCACCACGCGAGCAACCCTTATCTGTTAAAAAGCCGCCACACCCGGCAATCTTCCGCATCCATGACCTACGACCCGCAACACTCGCCCTTTAAAAGCACCGGCGGCTTGCGCCGCATCCTGAATGCGCTGCGCTACTCCTGGCAGGGCCTGAAAGCGGCCGTCAAGTACGAAGCCGCCTTCCGTCAGGAACTGGCGCTGGCCGTGCTGATGATCCCCGCCGCGTTCTTCCTGGGCCGGACCACGGTCGAGGTCTTTTTCCTGGTGGGCACGGTGATCATGGTGCTGGCGGCGGAATTGCTGAACTCCGCCATCGAGGCGCTGGCCGATGCGCTGTCCGTCGAACGCCACCCGCTGCTGGGGCGCGCCAAGGACCTGGGCAGCGCGGCGGTCATGCTGCTGCTGATCTTCGCCGGGGCCGTCTGGATCGGCGTGGCCATCAGCCGTTTCGTCATGCATTGACACGGGCGGCCTCCCACGGGGGACGCGCCTGTCTTTATACTGGGAGCCATGATGCCTAAATCGACGTCAGCCCCCTCTCAACGCATCGTCATCGTCGGCGGCGGTGCCGGCGGCCTGGAACTGGCCGCCAAGTTGGGCCGGATCCATGGCCGGCAACACATCACGCTGGTCGACAGCCGCCCCTTCCACATCTGGAAGCCCTCGCTGCATGAAGCGGCCGCGGGCACGCTGGACATCCACCAGGAAGGCCTGTCCTACCTGATGCTGGCCCACATGAACGGCTTTTCGTTCGCGCAGGGCCGTTTGCTGAGCGTGGACCGCGAACGCCGCCAGATCGTGGTGGACGCCGTCAACGACGCGCAGGGCCAGGAAGTCCTGCCGCGCCGCGACCTCGGATACGACACGCTGGTGCTGGCGCTGGGCAGCACCTCCAATTTCTTCAATACGCCCGGCGCGGCCGAACACGCCGTGACGCTGGACACCACCGAAAACGCCGAGCAATTCCGCCTGACCATGCTGAAGGCCATGGCGCAGGTCGACCTGGCCAAAGTGCGCGATCCGTCCGCCCGGCTGGACCTCGTCATCGTGGGCGGTGGCGCCACCGGCGTCGAACTGGCTGTCGAACTCACCGAAGCCAGCCACGTCGTCAGCGCCTACGGCTTGCCGAACTTCCGCGCTGAACGCGATCTGGCCATCACGCTGGTCGAAGGCGCCCCGCGCATCCTGTCCGCCCTGCCCGAGAAAATCTCGGAAGCCGCCACCAATCGGCTGAAAGAACTGGGCATTGGCGTCGAAACGTCTTGCCGCGTGTCGGAAGTGACGGGCAGCAGCGTCAAGACCGCCGACGGGCGCGAATTCCCCGCCCAACTGTGCATGTGGGCGGCCGGCATCAAGGGCCCGGCCCTGCTGGCCGACCTGGACCTGCCGCTGAACAAGCTGGGCCAGCTGGAAGTGAACGAGCGGCTGGAAACGGCGGATCCGCACATCCTGGCGCTGGGCGACTGCTGCTCGGTGCCTTGGCGCGAGGGGCGCACCGTGCCGGCCCGCGCCCAGGCCGCCCACCAGCAGGCAGATTACCTGGCCAAGAAGCTGACGGCGCGTCTGCGCGGTTCAGCCGAGCCCGCCGGCCCTTACATCTATCAGGACCACGGTTCGCTGGTGTCGCTGGGCCAGGACGCGGGGGTCGGCAGCCTGATGGGCAAGCTGGCCGGACGGGGACTGTTCGTAAGCGGTACACTGGCGCGCTTGATGTACATGAGCCTGCACCTGATGCACCACAAAGCGGTGCTGGGCATCTCTCGCACCGCCTCCCTGGCCCTGGCCCGCCTGCTTATGCGGCGCACGCGCCCCCGGGTCAAACTGCACTGAACTCCCCCATGAATTTCCTGCAAAAACTCGAACACGCCTGGACCACCAGCAACTCGCTCCTGCAAGTCGGGCTGGATCCCGACCCCCAACGCTTTCCGCGCGAATTGCAGGACAAGCCGGACGCCATCTTCCAATTCTGCCGCGACATCGTCGACGCCACCGCGCCCTACGCCTGCAGCTTCAAGCCGCAGATCGCGTACTTCGCGGCGCACCGCGCCGAAGACCAGCTGGAAGCGCTGTGCCAGCACATTCGCGACAAGCACCCCGACCTGCCCATCGTGCTGGACGCCAAGCGCGGCGACATCGGCTCCACCGCTGAAAACTACGCCCGCGAAGCCTACGAGCGCTATCAGGCGCACGCGCTCACCGTCAGCCCCTACATGGGCCTGGATTCCGTCGAGCCCTACCTGGCCTGGCGCGACCGTGGCGTGATCGTGCTGTGCCGCACGTCCAACCCCGGCGGCTCCGACCTGCAATTCCTGAAGATGGATAACGGCGAACCCCTGTACCTGCACGTCGCAGGCCTGGTGGCCGACAAATGGAATGCCAACGGCCAGTGCGGCCTGGTGGTGGGCGCCACGTTCCCGAATGAACTGGCCGCCGTGCGCCAGCGCATCGGCGACGCCCTGCCCCTGTTGGTGCCCGGCATCGGCGCCCAGGGCGGCGACATCACCGCCACGGTGAATGCCGGCGCCAACGCCGCCCGCAGCGGCATGATGATCAACTCCTCGCGCGCCATCATCTACGCCAGCGGCGGCGACGACTGGCGCGAGGCCGCCGGCCGCGCGGCCATGGGCCTGCGCGACGCGATCAACGGGGTGCGTTGAATCAGGCAAAAAAAGACGGGTTGCGAACAGGCAACTCGTTTTTTTTCGACCTTACCGGCGGTTGACCGGTGCCCCCACGAACTCCAGCAATCCCCGCAATGCGAATTCCACCGCGGCCTGGCGCACTTGCGTCCGATCGCCGGGAAACACGTGCGTCACGGCGCGGCTGGTGATGCCGTCGCCCACCCGCATCGCAAAGCCGAAGCACACCATCCCCACCGGCTTGCCCGGCGTGGCACCGCCCGGCCCGGCAATGCCGGTCGTGGATACCCCCACGTGCGCGGCGGGGGACACCAGCAGCACGCCATTGGCCATCTCCAGCGCAACGGGTTCGCTCACGGCGCCGAAGTGATGCAGCGCGTCGGGAGAGACGTCCAGCTCGGCCACCTTGGCCTCGTTGCTGTAGGTGACGAATCCGCGCTCGAACCATTCGCTGGAACCGGCCACCGACGTCATCGCGCCGGCCAGCAAGCCGCCCGTGCAGGACTCCGCGGTGCCAAGCATCCAGCCGTGGCGCCGCATCGCGTCGCCCAGCCGCTCGGCCAAGCCGACGGTCGTCGCCTCGGTCAACTGCGCGGCCGACAAATTCGACCGCAATCCCACTTCTTGTTGCTCGCTCATCCCAAGACTCCTGTGCGCGCGACCAGCGCCATCACCAGCAAGGCGTAGCCGGCCGCCACGATATCGTCCCACATTACCCCGAAGCCGCCCTTGATATGAGCGTCGAAGAACTTGATGGGAGGCGGCTTGACGATGTCGAACAGGCGGAACAGCCCGAACGCCAGCAGCTGCGACAGCCAGCCTGCGGGCGTCAACCAAAGCACCAGCCAGAACGCCACCATCTCGTCCCAGACCATTCCGACATGATCCGGCTGCCCAAGTTCACGGCCGACGCGGTGGCAGGCCCAGCAACCGTACACGAACGCCAGCGCCAGGAATACGCCAATGGCCAGGTCCGACGCGGCGGGCGCAGCCGCGACCCAGATGCCCCACGCCAGCAGGGTGCCCCAGGTGCCCGACGCCGGACGGATCAGGCCGCTGCCCAGGCCGAAGGCGATCAGCCGCCCCGGATCGCGGCATATCCAGGACAGCGGCGGATACACGGCCCGCGAGCGTTCACGCATGGACGGGGATGGCTTATCGGTAAGGGACATGGCGTTCCTGGGCCGTGGGTAGAGGGGGTATCGGTGGAAGCAGATCCGCAGCGGATCAGGCTGCGGGAAAGTGATCGAAGCCGGCCGGCAGCGCGGACATCGTCCGGCCCTGCCCGTCCAGCACGGTCAGGCCCGTTTGGGGCAGCGTCTGGCCGATGCGGGTCACGCGGGCATTGGCCAGGCGGCCGACGGCTTCCACGGCGTCGCGGCGGGCAGCAGGCGCGGTAAAGCACAACTGATAGACGTCGCCCCCGCCCAGCACTGCGCGGCTCAACGGTGCCTCGTCCATGCCCGCCAGGGCCGTGGCCGCCGGCATCCGGGCGTACTCCAGGCAAGCGCCCACCCGGCTGGCGGCCAGGATGTGGCCCAGGTCTTGCAGCAGCCCGTCGGAGAGGTCGATGGCGGCGTGCGCGATACCCCGCAGCGCCAGCCCCAGCGCGACCTGCGGCTGCGGCCATTCCAGCGCGCCACGGGTCGCGGCCAGCAAGGCCGCGTCGGCCGGATACTGGCCGTCCAGCAAGCGGTAGGCCACGTCGGCCGCGCCCAGTTCGCCCGACACCCAGATGTCGTCGCCAGCTTGGGCGCCGTCGCGGCGCAGCGCCTGCCCGGCGGGCACGGCGCCGAACACGGTGACGCTGATCGCCAGGTCGTGCGCGCTACGCGTGGTGTCGCCGCCGATCAGCGGGCAGCCATGGGCATCGGCCAACGCGTGAAAACCGTCCGCGAACGCGGCCAGCCAAGGCTCATCCAGGCGCGGCAAGGCCAATCCCAGGACGCAACCGATCGGCCGGGCGCCCATGGCAGCCAGGTCGGACAGGTTGACGGCCAACGCCTTGTGGCCCAGAGCACGGGGGTCTACGTCGGGAAAGAAATGGCGACCTTCCAGTAGCAGGTCGGTGCTGGTGGCGACCTGTTCGCCAGGCGGCACGGGAAACAACGCGCAATCGTCGCCCACGCCCAGCAGGCCCGCCGGTGCGGTTCGGGTGAAATAGCGCGCGATCAGATCAAATTCGGACGCCACGGCGACTCCGCTATCCGGCGCAAGTGGCCGGCATTAACGCCCACACGGGGCGCACAGTCCCCAAAATCATGCGTCGCACGCGTGAAGAGGGAGCCCCCCAGCCACGCGTCGAAAGAAACAGGTGCCCCCATCCGGGCGGCGTGGAGCCGGCTCCGCTGGGCCGCAGACGCGCCCCCCTGGGGGGAGGGCGCGCAGCGCTTCGGGGGGCTACCTCTTCGCCTGGACCTCGGTCGCGCGCACGTCGGCAGCCAGCTTGTCGAGCACGCCGTTGACGAACTTGAAACCGTCGGTGCCGCCAAACGATTTGGCAAGCTCGACGGCTTCATTGATGGCGACCTTGTACGGCACTTCGACATGATGAATCAGTTCGAAGCTGCCGATCAGCAGGATGCCATGTTCAACGGGCGACAGCTCGGCCAGCGGGCGGTCGACGTAAGGCGTGAACCGCTCGCGCAGCGCGGGCGCTTCGCGCAGGACGCCGTGCAGCAAGGTCTTGAACCACTGCGCGTCGGCCTCGGAAAAATCCTCGGTGTCGCGCAGGTGGGCATCGATCTCGCCGGCGTCTTGCGTGCCTTCGCCACCGCGCAGCAGCCACGCGTACACGCCCTGCAGCGCGAATTCGCGTGCACGGCGGCGGGCGCTGCGCGCATTGGCGCGGGCTTGCGCCGCGCTATCAGCGCTGGTCGTCGTCTTCTTCGTCGTCAAAATCTTCGTCCTCGTCTTCGTCGTCTTCGTCTTCTTCCTCGGGTTCCAGCGCCGCCACCAGGTTGGCCATTTCAACGGCCACCTGAGCGCAATCGCGGCCCTTGCCGGCGGCGCGGGCTTGCGCCTGCTCGTCGGTGTCGACGGTCAACACGCCGTTTGCGACGGGGATGCCGGTTTCCAGGGAGATACGGGTGATTGCCATGGCCATTTCATTGCTGACCACTTCAAAGTGATAGGTCTCGCCACGGATGACGGCGCCCAGCGCGATCAAGGCGTCGAATTCAAACGTTTCGGCCATGTGGGACAGGGCCACGCCCAGTTCCAGGGCGCCGGGAACGGTGGCGACCATCACGTCGCGTTCGTCCACGCCCAGTTCGGCCAATTCCTTCAGGCACGCTTCGAGTTCGGCTTGACCGATTTCTTCATTGAAGCGGGCGCGTACGATGCCGATGTGCAGCCCTTCGCCGTTCAGGTCGGGGGTAAGGATGTAAGGGTTCATGTGTCGGCCTTCAGTGTGTTGCGGGAGTATTCAGCGGGTCGCAATCGTAACCCGTAATCGTCAGCGAAAAGCCCGCCATGCTGGGCATCTTGCGCGGCCGGGCCAACAGCTTCATCTGGCCCACATTCAGGTCGCGCAGGATCTGGGCGCCGATGCCGTAGGTGCGCAGACCGAAACGGTCGGTGCTGGCGGCTGCGTCGGCCTGGGCCTTCGGGTCGTTCCAGCCGGCGATCTGGCCGAACAGGTGCTCGGTGGACGATTGGCAGTTCATCAACACCAGCACCCCTGCCGGCGCCGCCGCAATGGCCTGCAGGGCTTGCGCCACGCCCCAGCTGTGCGGGCTGGCGCCGGTGTCCAGCACGTCCAGCACCGAGGCCGGCTCGTGCACGCGCACCAGCGTTTCGACGTCGGGGCTCACGTTACCATGCACCAGCGCCAAATGGGCGGAGCCGGTGGCCGCGTCTTCATAGGCCACCGCCTCGAAAGTGCCCCAGGCCGTCTGCATGGGGCGCTTGCCCACGCGCTTGACGATGGATTCGTGTTCGCTGCGGTACTGGATCAGGTCGGCGATCGTGCCGATCTTCAAGTTGTGCTGGCGGCCGAATTCCACCAGGTCCGGCAGGCGGGCCATGGTGCCGTCCGGCTTGAGGATCTCGCAGATGACCGCGGCGGGCGTCAGGCCGGCCATGGCGGTCAGGTCGCAGCCGGCTTCGGTGTGGCCGGCGCGCACCAGCACGCCGCCGGGCACCGCGCGCACCGGAAAGATGTGGCCGGGCTGCACCAGGTCGGCCGGCTTGGCGTCGCGCGCCACCGCCACCTGGATGGTGCGGGCGCGGTCGGCGGCCGAAATGCCGGTTTCCACCCCTACTGCGGCCTCGATAGACTGCGTGAAATTGGTGCCGTATCGCGTGCCATTGCGGGCCGCCATCATCGGCAGCTCCAGCTGGCGGCAGCGCTCTTCGGTCAGCGTCAGGCACACCAGGCCGCGGCCGTGCGTGACCATGAAGTTGATGGCTTCAGGCGTGACGAATTCGGCGGCCATGACAAGGTCGCCTTCATTTTCACGGTCTTCTTCGTCAACCAGGATGACGATGCGGCCGGCGCGCAGCTCGGCGATGATCTCGGCAACCGAAGCGATACCGAAGGATTCCGGCTCGGAGCCGGGCAAAGAGGACAACTGGACGGACATGGCGGGCACGCAAACCAGGGCGGGAAAGCCCGGATTTTAGCGCCCCTGGCGGCAGATCCCCTATCGGGCCGCCAGAACGGCTGGCCGCAGGGGGCGTCCGGTTAAACTTTCGCCCGGAGATCGCCCTGAAAATTACACCCCATCGAGGAAAAAAACCATGCAAGCCCTTGCGGCCATGCCTTTGACCGTCGCGGCGGCGGTTCGCGTCGTCCTGACCGATATCGACGACACGCTGACCACCGAGGGCCGCTTGCCGGCCGACGCCTACGCCGCGCTGGAGCGCCTGGAACAGGCGGGCATCCAGGTCGTGCCGATCACCGGCCGCCCGGCCGGCTGGTGCGACCACATCGCCCGCATGTGGCCGGTGCGCGCCGTGGTGGGGGAGAACGGCGCGTTCTACTATGCCTATGACCGCCAGGCCCGCCGCATGACCACCCACTACTGGACGGACGCCGCCTCGCGCCAGGCCAGCCGCAAGCAGCTGGACGCCATCCGCGACCGCGTGCTGGCCGAGGTGCCGGGCTCGGCCGTCGCCAGCGACCAGGACTACCGCGTGGCCGACCTGGCCATCGACTTCTGTGAAGACGTGCCCGCCCTGCCCGACTCGGCCATCAGCAAGATCGTCCAGATCTTCCACGACGCCGGAGCCCAGGCCAAGGTCAGCTCGATCCACGTCAACGGCTGGTTCGGCGACTACGACAAGCTGACCATGACCCGCACGATGTTCCAGCGCGAATTCGGCGCGGACGTGGCCACTGCCTTGGACAGCACGCTATTCATCGGCGATTCGCCCAACGACGAGCCCATGTTCGCGTACTTCCCTATTTCGGTCGGCGTGGCGAACATCCAGGCCCAACTGCACCGCCTGACCCACCGCCCCGCCTTCGTCGCGGCCTTCCATGGCGGCGCGGGCTTCGTTGAAATGGCGGACCGGCTGCTGGCGGCACGCCAGGCCGCAAAGCCGTCCCAAGCACAATCGGCCTGAGGTCCGCATACCGTGGCCACCACCAAGACCCCCGCCCCCGCCGCCAACGACGGCCGTCGCAGCATCCAGTCCATCGAAGTGGGCGTGCCGTTGCTGGCCGCCCTGGTGGACGCCGCCAAGCCCCTTACGCTGCGCGACCTGGCCGCGGGCGCCGGCATGACCTCCGCCAAGGCCCACCCCTACCTGGTCAGCTTCATCCGTGTCGGCCTGGTGCAGCAAGACACCATCACCGGCCAGTACGAACTGGGCCCCTTCGCCCTGCAGATGGGGCTTGTCAGCCTGCAACGGCTGGACCCGGTGCGCATCGCCATGCCCGAGATCGCCAAGCTGCAATCCGAAATCGGCCACACGCTGGGCATCGCGGTGCTGGGCTCGCACGGGCCCACCATGATCCACATGACCGAAGCCAGCTACCCGGTGCACGTGAACATGCGCAAGGGCACCGTGATGTCCATGCTGCACACGGCCACCGGCCTGGTATTCGCGGCCTGGCTGCCGCCGAAAGTCAGCGAGCACTACATCGCCCGCGAAGAGGGCGACACGGCCGTCATCGCCAGCGTGCCGCCCCCGCGCAAGGCGTCGCGGGCCAACATCGAAGCCCAACTGGCCGATATCCGCGTACACGGCATGGCCCGCGCGCTGGGCAATCCGCTGCCCGGCGTGGACGCGTTGTCGGTGCCCGTGTTCGACAACACCGGCAACATCGTCCTGGGCTTGACCAGCCTGGGGCCCACGGGCCTGTTCGACGTGAGCTGGGACGGCGCCATTGCCCGGCCGCTGCTGGCCTGCGCGCAGGAGATCTCGCGCAAGCTCGGCTACCGGGCCTGACACGGAGTCTGGCTCGGGTCCGGCGTCGGACCCGTTCGATTGATCGCAAACAAACGAACATAAAGCGAACAATTCGAACAAAACACGAAAAGAAAGGCAGGGACTTTCCCAAGTGTGCCCGTCCCCGCTTGTGTGGTTGAATTCAGCAAATATTCAAATTCATCCCACAAGAGGAGACAAACCATGCACGCGATGCGTCTATTGCAAGCGGCCGCCCTGGCCGCATTCGCCGTTGGCGGCGCCACCGCCCAGGCCGCCGACACCTGCTCGAACCGGGGCGACCTGGACCAGATGTATTGCGACGACAACAAGGACCTGGTGGCCGATACGCCCACCGACGCGTCCAAATTGAAGACGCCGTCGACCCTGGTGTTCACCTACACGCCGGTCGAAGACCCGGCGGTCTACGAAGACATCTTCAAGCCCTTCACCAAGCACCTGTCGGAATGCACCGGCAAGCGCGTGGTGTTCTACCAGGTGCAAAGCAACGCCGCGGAAATCGAAGCCATGCGCTCGGGCCGCCTGCACGTGGGCGGCTTCTCCACCGGCCCCACCGCCTTCGCCGTGAACATCGCCGGCGCCGTGCCGTTCGCCGTCAAGGGCTATGCCGACGGCTTCCAGGGCTACAACCTGATCGTCATCGTCAAGAAAGACAGCCCCTACCAGAAGCTGACCGACCTGAAGGGCAAGAAGCTGGCGCACACCGCGCCGTCGTCGAACTCGGGCCACATGGCACCCGTGGCGCTGTTCCCCAAGGAAGGCCTGACGCCGGATAAGGACTACAAGGTGGTCTTCTCGGGCAAGCACGACCAGTCCGTCATGGGCGTGAACTCGGGCGACTATGACGCCGCCGCCGTGGCCTCGGACGTGTTCAAGCGCATGGTCGAACGCGGCCAGGTCAAGGAAGCCGACTTCCGCGTGATCTACAGAAGCGAAAAATTCCCCACCTCGTCCTTCGCCTACGCGCATGACCTGGAGCCGAAGTTCCGCGACCAGATGCTCAAGTGCTTCTACGACTACCGCTTCCCGGCGGAAATGTCCAAGGCCTTCGACGGCGCCGACCGCTTCTATCCGGTGACCTACCAGAAAGACTGGGCCATCGTCCGCCAGGTGGCTGAATCAGGTGGCGAGAGCTTCAACCGCGCCGCCTACGACCGCGAATCCGCCAAGAGCAAGAAGTAATCCAGCATGACGACGTCGCTACGCATTTCCGGCCTGGTCAAGGAATACCGGGCCGGCCGGCCGGTTCTCAATGGCATCAACCTTGAAATCGCCGGCCAAGGCCTGACCGCCATCATCGGCCCTTCAGGCACCGGCAAGAGCACGCTTCTGCGCTGCATCAACCGGCTGATCGAACCCACCCAGGGCGAGATCGTGCTGCAGTCCAAGGATGGTTCCGTGGACCTGGCCCGCGTGCGTGGCGCGTCGCTGCGCCGCGCGCGCCGGCGCATCGGCATGGTGTTCCAGGAATACAACCTGGTCGAACGCCTGACCGTGATGGAAAACCTGCTGACCGGACGGCTGGGCTACACCTCCGCCCTGAAGGCCTGGATGCGCCGCTTCGAACCCGAAGACATCGAGCACGCCTACAAGCTGCTGGATACCGTGGGCCTGGCCGGCTTTGCCGACCAGCGCGCCGATGCGCTGTCGGGCGGCCAGCGCCAGCGCGTGGGCATCGCCCGCGCGCTGATGCAACGCCCGCAGCTGCTGCTGGCGGACGAACCGACCTCGTCGCTGGACCCGAAAACTTCGGTTGAAATCATGGAGCTGCTGTCCGTGCAGGGCAGCGCCACCGGCATTCCCGTCATCGTGAACATCCACGACGTGGAACTGGCCCGCCGCTACGCCACCCGCATCGTCGGCATGTCCGGCGGACACGTGGTGTATGACGGTGACGGCCAGGGCCTGGATGCGACCATGCTCAAGACGATCTACGGAGGCGAGTCTTGGCTGGAATGACGCATCCCCGGGGCAACCGCCCCTTCGCCATGTCCGGGCGCGCCAAGGCGGGCCTGGTGTTGCTGGTGATCTACACGATCTACGCCGGCGCGCAGCTGGATTTCAGCTGGGCGCGCTTTGAAACCGGCATGGGACACGCGTCGACGTTTCTTTCGCGCATGTTCCCGCCCAATTTCGAAAAGCCCGCGACCTTGTGGAAAGGCATCGCGGAAAGCCTGGAAATCGCGGTGCTGGCCTCGGTGTTGGGCATCCTGTTCGCGCTGCCGGTCGGCCTTCTGGGCGCCCGCAACATGATGCCCGCCTGGGTGTCGTGGCCCGCGCGTTCGCTGGTGGCCCTGTGCCGCGCCCTGCACCCGGTCATCGTCGCCATCCTGTTCGTCAAGGCCGTGGGGTTCGGCGCGCTGGCCGGCATCCTGGCGCTGACGGTAGCCTCCATCGGCTTCATCGGCAAGCTGTTCACCGAAGCCATCGAAGAGATCTCGCTCAAGCAGGTAGAAGCCGTGCGCGCAAGCGGCGCCTCGTTCGCCAACGTGATCATCTTCGGCGTGCTGCCGCAGGTGTTCGCGCGCTTCATCGGCTTCGCGACCTACCAGTTCGACTCCAACCTGCGCAACTCCACCATGGTGGGCATCGTGGGCGCGGGCGGCGTGGGCGGCACGCTCTTCTCGGCCTTCCAGCGCTTTGACTATGACTTCGTCAGCGCCATCCTGCTGACGCTGATCGCCATCATCATGCTGGGCGAAATCATCGCAGGCTTCGTGCGCGCCGTGTTCCTGGACAACCTGGGTTTCGACCGTATTCTGCAAGGCCGCTTCGCGGGTGCGCGCGGCATCAGTGCCAGCAAGCCCCCCGCGGCCCGCAAAGCGGAGGTGGAAGAATGAACGTCCATACCTCCACGTTGAATCCGGCGGGGTCGCCGCGCGTGTGGCAGCGCTACAGCATGGGCCAGCGGCTGCTGCGCTTCGCGCTATACCTGCTGGTCGTCGCGGCCATCGTCCAGGCCATCCGCGGCGTGGAAGTCATACCGGAGTTCCTGTATGACGCCCCCGAGCAGATGGCCGACCTGTTCCGCCGCATGTGGCCGATCGACTGGGCCTACTACCCGGACGGCGTGCACAACGCGCTGATCGAAACGCTGCACATCGCCACGCTGGGCACCATCCTGTCCGTTTTCATGGCGGTGCCGGTGGGCCTCTTGGCGGCCAACAACCTGACGCCCAGCAAAACCATCAACATGCTGGCCCGGCTGATCCTGGTATCCAGCCGTTCGGTCAATTCGCTGGTCTGGGCGCTGCTGTTCATCGCCATCTTTGGGCCTGGCGCCCTGGCCGGCACGCTGGCCATCGCGTTCCGTTCCATCGGCTTCGTGGGCAAACTGGTCGGCGAAGCCATCGAAGAGGCGCAGCGCGGCCCTATCGAAGCCGTGACCGCCACCGGCGCCAGCAAGGCATCGGTGTTGTGGTACGCCTATTGGCCGCAGATCCGCCCCGCGTTCTGGTCCATCGTGCTGCTGCGCTGGGACATCAACGTGCGCGAATCGGCCGTGCTGGGGCTGGTGGGCGCCGGCGGCATTGGCATGGCGCTGGACACCGCGCTGAACCTGTTCCAGTGGGACCGCGTGGCGCTGGTGCTGGCCGCGATCTTCGTCGTGGTGGTACTGGCCGAAATCATCATCACCCAGGCGCGCAAACGCATCCTTTAGCCGCGTCCCCGTTTACGCTTGTCGGTTTCCCCTGACCAGCGCTCCTTGGCGCCGCCTTCGAAACAGGGCGGCGTTTTTTCTTGCTTGCCACATCGCGCTGGCTTGTCCACAGCTTGCGTTCACGTCTATGCTCAATGTGAACAAAATATGAACGGTCATCAAATCCCGCCTCCTGGTTGATTAAGATCTCGGCTTTTGCCGTTGGACACCCACCGCCATGTCGGAACAGGAACTGAAACTGCATGTGCCCACGGCTTCGCGCCAGGCCGTGCTGCGAGAGATCAAGCAACGCGAGGCCACTCGCATCCGCTTGCATGCCATGTATTTCGACACGCCGGAGCGCGAACTCGCGCGGGCGCGCATCGCCATCCGGCTGCGCCAGGAAGGCCGCGATTGGGTCCAGACGCTAAAGATGCCGGGCATCAACGCCATCACCCGCATTGAATTGAACCACCCGCGCCCCGGCCCGGTGCTGGACCTGTCGGTGTATGCCGGCACCGAAGTCGAAGCTGCGCTGTCCGCGGTCAAAGGTGAACTTGGCCTGCGCTACGAAACCGACGTGCAGCGGCTGCTGCGCAAGGTCCGCACGCGCTTCGGCACCGTGGAACTTGCGTACGACACCGGCATCCTGCGCGCTGGCGCATTGGAACTGCCCATCTCCGAACTGGAGTTCGAACTGGTGTCGGGCCGCCCGGCCGCCATCTTCGCCAGCGCGCGCGGCTGGCAGCAACGCCATGGCCTGGTGCTGGACCCGCGCAGCAAGTCCGAACGCGGCGACGCGCTGGCCCAACTGGCCCAGCGCCTGGCCGATGTGGACGCCATCCCCGGCGAAGACCTGGAAGCCCGCCGTGCCCAGGCCATCTCCCAATTCTGGGCACCGCGCGGCGCGGCCGCCGTGAAGCTGCGCGACGACATGACGCCGTCGCAGGCGATGGGGCGCATCGCCGCGGAATGCCTGGACCAGATCGCGCGCAACGCCGCAGTGCTGGCCGAAGTCGATACCGAAGGCGTGTACCGCGCCGGCAACTCCGAACATGTGCACCAGTTGCGTGTGGGCGTGCGCCGGCTGCGCTCGGCCTGGAAACTCTTCGACGGCTGGATCGCGCCGGTGCCGGAAGCCATGCTGCAAGGCGTGCGCACACACTTCGCCGCCTTCGGCGCCAACCGCGACCAGGACGTGCTGAACGAAACCGTGGCGCCCGCGCTGATCCGCGCCGGCATGCCCGTGATCCCGATGGAAGCCGCGCCGCCCGAACAGGACGCCCAGACTATCGCCGGCGGCAAGGCCTTTCAGGCCTGGCTGCTTGAACTGCTGGAATGGAGCCTGGACGTGCCGCCGGCGGTGCCTGCCGGCAACACCCAGACCATCGCCAACGGCACGCCCAGCGACGCCGCGCCCGAGCCCGCCATCCGGCTGGAAGGCGGCGTGGCCGGCCCCAGCGTCAAGCCCACCATCATCCCCATGCTGGCGCCCGAACCCGATCCGCAGCGCCTGCACAAGCAGCTGGCGCGCCGCCTGCACCGCTGGCACAGCAAAGTGGCCGACCAGGGCACGCAGTTTGCGACGCTGGACGTCCCCACACGCCATGAATTGCGCAAGCGCGGCAAGCGGCTGCGCTACAGCCTGGCGTTTGCGGAATCGCTGCTGCCCGCGGCCAAGCTGCGGGGCTACCGCAAACTGCTGTCCAAGGTGCAGGACGTGCTGGGCGAAATCAATGACCTGGCCGTCGCCCGCGACTACTACGAGTCGTGTACGGCCACCCATCCGCAAGCCTGGTTCGCGCTGGGCTGGATCAGCGCGCGCCTGGAAGAACTGGCGGACGAAGCGCAGAAAGCCTTCGACGACCTGGCGCGCAGCAAGCCCTTCTGGAAATGAATGCCGCATGCCCCGCCTTGGCCGCGACGGCCGGGGCGGTCGCGCGCGTTTACCGCAGCGGCAAGTCAATCCGTGAATTCGATTTCACCTCGACACGCATCTAGCACAGCGTTTCAAAAAAAACGGCACGGCAAGCTTCGGGTCAGCTGTCTGTAAAACGAACGACATCCGACGCGCCAATACTGGATCGCTGACGTCCGGCCACACTGCGCCGGGCGCCCACGTGGCCCGCAGCATCCGCCCGACCTTCGTCCTGTGTGACGGCAACGGCCCCCTGCGGGCCGTCAGCCCATCCACACTTGCCGAACCCATGGAAACCACTTCCCACTTGCTCGCCCATGCAAGACGAGGCCTCGCGGCCTTCTGCGCGCTGTCGCTCGTGTTTTCGCTGTCCGCCTGCGGCGGCGACGACGACGATTCGGACGAACCCGCTCCCCCGCCCATCACGACGCCCCCCCCGCCGCCCGCCGCGTGCGCGTCGCACTGCGCGCCCTGAGCCCGTTCCCCTCCGACCTTCAACGACAGAGAAGCCAATGACGTTCGACGCCTCCAAGAGAAAATTCTTCAAGACCACGCTGGGAACCACCGCGGCCGTAAGCGCCTTGTCGATGTTCCCGCCCAGCATCCGACGCGCGCTGGCCATCGAAGCCAGCAGCCCGACGGGCACGATTCAGGACGTCAAGCACGTCGTGATGCTGATGCTGGAAAATCGTTCCTTCGACGGCTACTTCGGTACCTTCCCCGGCGTGCGCGGCTTCGGCGACCGCTTCCCCATTCCGCTGGCCAACGGCAAGTCGGTGTTCCACCAGACGCGCAGCGACGGCACCGAAGAGCTGCCCTATCACCTGGACACGACGCTGGGCAACGCGCAGCGCGCCGGCAGCACGCCGCACTCGTGGCCCAATTGCCAGGCCGCCTGGGACCACGGCCGCATGAACAAGTGGCCCAGCGCCAAGCAGCCGCTGTCGATGGGCTACTACGAAGCCGCCGAAGTCCCTTTCCACCGCGCGCTGGCCGACGCCTTCACGCTGTGCGACAACTACCACTGCGCCATGCACGCCGGCACCATCCCCAACCGGCTGTTCTTCTGGACCGGCACCAACGGCCCGTCGGGCGATAATGTATCGGTGGTGATGAACGAAATGAACGACGGCGCCGACGTGGGCCCGTCCACCGAAGGCTGGACCTGGACCACCTACGCGGATCGCCTGCAGCAGGCGGGCGTCAGTTGGAAGGTCTACCAGAACATCCCGGACAACTTCGGCTGCAACGAGATGATGAGCTTCCGGCACTGGCGCGCCGAGATCGAAAAGATGCCGGCGGACCGGCAGGTGACCAACCAGGGCGGACCCGCCTACAACCCCGCCATCGACGACCTCTACAGCCCCCTGGCCAAGGGCTTCGGCAACACCATGCCCGACGGCGGTTTCCTGCAGAGCCTGCGCGACGACGTCATGAACGGCACGCTGCCGGAAGTGTCGTGGATCATCCCGCCGGCCGCCTACAGCGAGCACCCCGGGCCTTCCAGCCCCGCCAAGGGCGCGTGGTACATCCAGGCCGCGCTGGACGCGCTGACACAATCGCCCGAGGTCTGGAGCAAGACCGTATTCCTGGTCACCTACGACGAGAACGACGGCTTCTTCGACCACATGCCCACGCCGTCCGCCCCCTCGCGCAACGATGACGGCACGCTGGCGGGCAAGTCCACGCTGACGGACGCCGAGATGGCATTCGAGTACTTCACCTACCCGCCTGCCACCCCCAAGCAACTGACCGCCGATGGCAAGCCCTACGGCCCCGGCATGCGCGTGCCGATGTGGGTGATCTCGCCATGGAGCCGCGGCGGCTGGGTCAATTCGCAGGTGTTCGACCACACGTCGGCGCTGCGCTTTCTGGAGCAGCGCTTCGGCGTCGTCGAACCCAATATCAGCGCGTTCCGGCGCGCCGTCTGCGGCGACCTTACCTCCACGCTGAATTTCGTATCGCCCAACAGCGCCGCCCTGCCCACCTTGCCGGGCCGCATGACCAAGACGGACGCCGACGGGCTGACGACGTGGCAGGAATCGCAGCCCGCTATCGCCATCCCCACGCAACAGACGCTGGCCAAGCAGGCCCCCGGCACGCGCCCGTCGCGCGCCCTGCCCTATGAGCTGCACACGAGCGCCCGCGAAGACGCGCGCGAGAACCGCGTCAGGCTGTTGTTCGCCAACGCCAGCAGCGGCCAGGCCGCCGCCGTCTTCCACGTGTACGACAAGCTGCATCTGGATCGCATCCCGCGCCGCTATGTGGTCGAGGCGGGCAAGTCGCTGGACGACGCCTGGGACGTGTCTGCCGACAGCGGCAAATACGACCTGTGGGTACTGGGGCCGAACGGCTATCACCGCGCCTTCGCGGGCGACCTGATGCAGACCGGCGGCGCGCAGCCCGAGATCCAGGTGTGCTACGTGCCCTGCGAGGATCCGCAGGTGCAGGTCAAGCTGCACAACAACGGCAGCCAGGCCTGCACATTCAATGTGCACGCGATGGCGTACCGCAGCGACGGCCCCTGGACCGCCACCGTGCAACCGGGCCAGACGGGCGAACTGAGCTGGCCGGTCGGCGACAGCGGCCAGTGGTATGACTTTGCGGTGGCCTGCGACGGCTACGGCGCATTCCAGCGCCGCTTTGCTGGCCGCATGGAAACAGGCCAAGACGGCGTCAGCGACCCGGCGATGGGCCAGGTAGGCTGAGGCTTGATTCGCCGCCAATAGAAACGGGGCGGCGCTTGCGCGCCGCCCCGTTTCCGACGCTTCCGCGGGTGGCTCAGTCCGCCAGCAAAGCCGCGGCGAATTCGTCCGCCACGAACGGCTGCAAGTCTTCCAGGCTTTCGCCCACGCCGATCCAGTAGACGGGAATCGGGCGCACGCCCTGGCTGCCCGCCGCGACCGCTGCCAAGGTACCGCCCTTGGCCGTGCCGTCCAGCTTGGTCACGACCAGGCCCGTCAGCGTGATGGCCGCGTCGAACGCGCGGATCTGCGCCAGCGCGTTCTGCCCGGTGTTGCCGTCCACCACCAGCAGCACTTCGTGCGGCGCGGTGGCATCGGCCTTGCCGATGACGCGGCGGATCTTCTTCAGCTCTTCCATCAGGTGCAACTGCGTGGGCAAGCGCCCGGCGGTGTCCACCATGACCACGCCCATGCCGCGCGCGCGGCCGGCGTTGACCGAGTCGAACGCCACGGCGGCAGGGTCGCCACCATCCTGCGCGATGACGCTGACGTTATTGCGGCTGCCCCATTCCACGAGCTGTTCGCGCGCGGCGGCGCGGAACGTGTCGCCCGCGGCCAGCAGGACGCTGGCGCCCTGGCGTTGGAACGTGTGAGCCAGCTTGCCGATGGAGGTCGTCTTGCCCGCGCCGTTGACGCCGGCGATCATCACCACCAGCGGCTTGGCGCGGGTCAGGTCGAACGCGCGCTCCAGCGGACGCAGATGGTCGGCCAGCACCTGGCGCAGGGCCGTCTTCACCTTGGCCGGGTCTTCGATGCGTTCCTTCTTGACGCGCGCACGCAGCGCGGTCAGCAGCTTCTCGGTGGCCTCCAGGCCAGCATCGGCCATAATGAGCGCCGATTCGAGTTCCTCGAACAGGTTTTCGTCGACCTTGACGCCGATGAAGATGCCGCCAATGCTCTGGCCGGTACGCGACAGGCCCTGCTTCAGCCGCGACAGCCACGACGCCTTTTTGGGCGCTTCGGCGGCAACGGGTTCGGCGACCGGGACCGGCGCGGGAGCCGGTGCAAATGCAGGGGCGGGATTCGGTGTCGGAGCAGGAGCCGCTGGCGTTGCCGCAACAGGCACGGCAGGCGCCGGTGCTGCAACCCGGACAGGCTCAGGCGCAGGTGTTGCCGTGGGAACCGTGGCGGCCGGCGCGTTAAGCGGCGCGCTGACCGGAGCAAGAATCGGCGCATTGGCCGGTGCTTGTACTGGCGCTGCAGCGGGCGCCGTGACCGGTGCGCTGAACGGCGCCTGGACCGGCGCATCGGCGCGTGCGATCGGCGCTACAGTCGGTGCTGTCGGTGCTGTCGATGCTGCCAGTGCTGTCGGCGCGACAGGCGCGGCCGGGACGGGAGCAGGTCCGGGCTCCGGATCGGGAACCGGCGCCGGCGTCGGGACCACGACCACGGGGCTCGGAGCGGGCGCGAGCGCAA
>NZ_JABBJN010000017.1 GCF_012928505.1 Achromobacter sp. Bel
TTCCGTCAACGACGGCGCGGCGCCAGCCATCAGCGACGGCGTCGCACCGCCCATGAGTGACGTGGGGGCTCCCCCCATCAGCGACGGCGTTGCGCCACCCATCAGCGACGGGGTCGCACCCGCCATCAGGGAAGGCGTCGCGTTGGCGAGGGCGCTGCCGGCCATCTGGCCGGCGCCGGTGCTGCCGATGGCGGTGCCAGCCATGTCGCCCGCCTTGCCGGCTGCGGCGGACATCATGCCCGCACCGGTCTGCCGCACCGAGGCCACGGCATCATTCGCGCGGGCAGCAATGTCCTGGACGGGCTTGAGCGCATCGCTGGCCATCGACTTGGCGCGGTCGAGCATGCCTGACGCGCTGTCCTGCAGTGACGCCAGGCCGCTGGATACGGCGCTGGCGCCCTTGGCCAGCGTCGCCCCTATCCCACCTGCCGCCGCAGCGCTCGAAGCGCCTGTGGAGGCTGTGGTGGCCGCGGCGGTGCCTGCCAGCGCGTCGGAGGCCCCGGCAGCGTTGACGGCCTGGCCCGACCCCGCCAGGGCTTGCAGCATTTGCTCGGGCCGGTGCACCAGTTCAGCCTTCACCAGCATCACGTCGCCCACCTGCGTGGACGGCAGCGCGGGCAAGGCCGCGGCGTCGCTGGCCGGACCGATCAGATTGTGCGACGCGCCTTTGACCGAGAACATGCCCGGCCCCTTGAACACGATATCGGCGCCGTCCATGACGATGCTGCCGCCGGCCGCCTGCAGGGTGATGCGCTGGTTCGCCAGGATCTCGATGCTGTCGGTGGTCGACGTGATGGTGACGTCTTGCCCGGCCAGCAGTTCCAGCATGTCGGTATGCGCGTGTATCGACACCGGCGCATTGGCCGCGATGGCGCGGATGCCGCCGTCCTGGACGAACAGGCTGGTGGCGCGCCCCGATGCGCTGGCGAACGTCTGGCGCGCGGCGACATGGCCGTCGGCTTGCGCGGTGACGTGCAGGTTTTCGCTCGCGTGCAGGATGGCGGATGCCGGGGTGGCCAGGTTCAGCGACGCAGGCGCGTCGATCAACATGCGCGCGCCGTCGATGCGTTCAACGGGTTCCGTACCGCTGCGTTCGCCGTCGCTGGCCTTGACCGCCTGTTGGCCACCCACGCTGGCTGGATAGCGGCCTCGGGCCTTGGGGTCGACGGCTTCGGTCAGCGTGTCGAACTGGTCTGTCGCGGCCAGCGGCCGCGCTTGGCGCTGCGTGGCGGCCGCGTTGATGCGTTGGGCGGAAAGCTGCGCGCCGCGCATAAGCGCCAATGCCTGCGAGGCGTCCGCCTGGGTGGACCGGGCGTCCTCCTGCGCGGTGGCCGATAGCAGCATGCCTTGGCCTGACCGGACCACGGTCCACGCGTCCGAGCGCAGTTCGAAGCCGGTGCCGCGCCATTCGCCGCGATTGGATTCGTCTGGCGCCTGCTTGACCAGATAGCCCAGGCCCAGTTGCGAGGCGGCGATCGAGCTGGACAGCCGGGTGCGGACCTGGCCCGCCGTGTCATCGAACAGCCACTGGCTGTGGCCTTGGCCGTCCAGGCCCTGGCTGTGCCAGCCGCTCAGCGTGCCGGGGTGATTGGCCTCGGCGTTCACGCCGGCCGACCACGGGGGCAAATCGGCGTCGTTATACAACTGGGCGACCACGACCGGCTGGTCGATGTCGCCGTCCAGGAATTCGACCACCACTTCGGTGCCTTGGCGCGGCAAATGGTGCGCGCCCCAGTTGGGACCCGCCTGCGCGCCGGTTACGCGCAGCCACGTGCCCGAGCTGTCGTCGCCCGGCGCATTGCCGGCATCGTCGCCATGGCTGCGGTGGGGCAGGCCGCCGGACAGCGGGCGCTTGCCGCGCTGCCAGGGGAATTGGACTTTGACCCGCAGGTCGCGGCCCGAGGTGATGGGGGCGTCCTGCGCCGTCACGACAACGGCCGTCACGCCTTCCGGCGCGGTGGGCTTGGCGCGCCAGCCCGGCAACAGCGCGGCCGCCGCGGGCACGGCGCTGAACGTGTTGCGGTAGGCGCCGCGTTCCAGGTCCGGCGCTTCCAGTACCTGCGCGGCCTGGGCGCCCAGGTTGTTGGCGGCTTCGTGCGTCACGCGCAGCAGCGTATAGCGGTTACCTCCCATTTCGTCCAACGCCTGGCCCGAGCCTTCCGCATAGCGGTCGTGCTGCGTCAGGGCGAACGTGTGGCCCGGCATCATCTGCCGCGCGGTGCCGCCGCCTTCGAACCGCACCGTGCGCGATTCATGCGCTTGCAGGCTGCGTGCCGCGAGGGCTTCGGCGCCGGCGTCGTCTGTGTAGCGGCCGTGGCCGTCGAAATCATAGTCTTCCAACGGCGGCACGGCGCCCACGTCCAGGTCCGACCTGACTTCGGCCCCATGCGCAAGCAGGGCGCGCTCGTTCCAGGCGACACGCGTGACGCGGTTCGGCTGGACGATGCGCGCCGCGCCGAAACGCAAAATGCTGTCCTCGGATTCGGTGGCATCGGCGCGATGAAAACGCAGGGGCGACGCAGGATTCTCCGGGCGCGCTGCGCCGGCGTCGAACACGACAAGGCGATGCTGCGCGCCGCCTGTACCGCCGTTATCCTGCCCATCACCTTGCTGGTGGTCGAAGCGGAAACTCAGCCCCGACTCCGCCATCAGGCGCAGCACGAAAGCCAGATCGGTTTCGCGATACTGCGTGCGGATCGGGCGGGGCGCCAGCGGCTCGGTGATGTCGAAGGAAAACGACGCCAAGGGATAGTCCGCGAAGATCTCGCTCAGGATATCGGTGGCCGATTTGTCCTGATAAAGAAAGCTGTCGCGGCGCAGGCGCAAGGTTGCCAACCAGGGCGCGGCGTGCAGCCGGTAACGCGCCAGGCCGCCGTCCGCACCCAATGCGTCCACGCCTTCCACGACGGCATGCCAGCGGCGGCGGCTGCCGTCGGCCAACAGCAGGTCGACGCTGATCTCCTTGCCCAGCAGCGGTTCCACGTCCAGCTCGGCGGAAGGCGCCAGGCAGTCCAGGGTCAATGCGAAGAGTTCGGAGACGCCTTCTTGCAGGCGCATGCGTTCGGCCGTCAGCGCGTCGCCCAAGGGCGTGGTCACCTGGATCAGGCGCGCGTTCTGGGACAAGGCGGCAGCGTCCAGGCTGCTGTAGCCCGCAGGCGAGAAAGAGCGATCGGTCATAGTGCGTGGCCGTCCGGGGTGGACCGTCAGGGAAGCGAGATGGTCAGGTGGGCGGCGCGCGGGCCGAGCTTGACGATGTCGTGATACGGGGCCATCGCCGTCTGCATGTCGCCGTTCAGGAAATGGCTCATGCCCAGATACGCCAGCAATCCCAGCAGCGCGAAGATGGCGCCGATGCTCCACAGCGGAACATCGCGCTTCAAGGTATGCGCGATCTTGTCAGGCAGCGGCCAGTGCGGCGCGAAGCCGGCCCGCTTGCCGCGCAGCAACGCGATCTCGTCGCCCAGGCGCGCGGTCAGGTAGCCGAGTTTTTCCTGGCCCTCGATCATGTACTTGCCCTGGAACCCCAGCAGCAGGCACATGTAGAACACTTCCAGGGATTGCAGCCGCGGCGCGCCTTGCGCGCGCAGGTCTTCCAGGCGGGTGAAGAAATTCTCGCCCGCCAGCTGTTCGCCAAACAACGTCAATTGCAGGGGTTGCAGCATCCATGCGTCACGGATCGAGAACCCGGAATTCAGGACGGTCTCGTCGACGGCGGCGCAGAACGCATACTTGGTGGCGTAGACGTCCTCGGCGGGAATCTCGAGCTTCTTCGCGGTGCGTTCGAAGTCGGCCAGGAACTGCTGCACGCGCGCCGAGAAAGACGCCGCGCTGGCTGGCTGCTGTCCGCTCTTGAGCAGGAACAGCATCAGGAATCCGTCGTACAGCAAGTCCAGCAACGATTTCGCGGGCCGTGAACCGTAGAAGTCGGCGGCACGGGGAGGGAGCGTGGCTCCGGGCATCAAAGAGGGCGCGTCGGCGGTCATGGCGGGCTCTTTCGGTGGGCAGCGGTTAGCGGGTGACGGCGATCAGGTCCAGCTTCAGTTCGGGTATGCCGGAGGGGGCATAGATGGCGATGCTTCTGGCCTGCAGCATGCGGTCGTAGAGCGATCCTCGCGTCTGCAGTGTGAAATAGCAGGCGCCCGGCTTGACGGGTACGGCCGGCGGCACTTGCGGCGTGTAGACCAGCTGCACGCCGGGCATGGCTGATAGAACCAGCTTTTCCACATCGTCGGGCGCGCCGACCTTGAAGCGCAGCGGCACGGTCTCGGCCAGTTCGCTGGCCGGGGTGGCCGCGGACACCGACAGGTAGAGCGCGGTGGTTTCGTCGAGCTTGTCGGAGTCCAGGCGGCCGACGTGGAACGACGGGCGCACCTCGTCGAGCACGATGGAGAAATAGCGGGTCGAAATGACGGTGTCGAGCAGGTCGCGCAGGATCTCGTCCAATTGCGCGAACGCGGTGCCGGGCTGATCGTGGCGGTACACGGGCAGGTCGGCCAGGGTATGCACCTTCGAGAACGTCATCAGCGCGCCGGCCAGCCGCAGCATTTCCTGGAACAGGCGCTCGGGGTGCAGCTGCGGGTTGTGGAACAAGTGCGACAGCGCCGAATAGGCCTCATTGGCCGTGTGCAGCAGCCAGAATGACGCGACGTCGCCCGAGCGGAACTCGATGATGTTCTTGCTGGGCTCGCGGTGAAAGCCGTATAGCGCATTCACTTTGGCTTGCAGCGCGTCCAGCAGTCGGCGCAGCTGCTCGAATAGCGCGCTGCAGGCCTGCACGGTCAGGCTGGGGGCGATATAGCTGGTGTCCAGTTCATAGCCCGCGCTGGCGGTGCGGCGCACGCGCGCAACGGGAATGGTCAGCAGCGCGTCGCGGGGCTCGTGCTCGGACAGCAGCCGCACGTTCTTGCGCAGGAATGCCAGGTCGGCGGTGCTGGCGTTGGTGTAGAGGTCGGGCGCCGGGCTGTCCTGATGCGCATAGCGGGCGTCGAAGCCCTGGCTTTGCGCGCCGTCACGGTAGTTGCCGCCGATGTCCTTCATGGGATGCAGCGCCAGATAGAACACCGCTTCGCTCGCGCCATCCAGGCCGTCCAGCGCCACGGCGGGCGGCAGGTCATCGTTGTGGGGCGCGTTGTAGATTTCGCCGTCGGGGAAGATGGCCGACAGCTCGGTGGCGCGCAGCATGCCGTTGGCCAGCGCGGCGGCGTCGAAGCGGACGGTGCGCAATCCCCATGAATAGGGATGCAGCGCGCGGCTCATCTCTGCGAGGCGAGCCTCGTGGTAGGCGTCTTGCCGCTGAAAATGCTGGGGCCGCAGGAACAGGCCCTCACCCCATAGGACTTTCGCTGAATAACTCACGTTGGCTGGCTCTTATTGATATCTAGGTAGCGGGCGTTTCGTAATGACGTGGGTTGCAACTGCCTTCAGTTCGGACACTGCACCGAAGCGAGGCGGGACGGATCGAATTCAGGCACGCCCGGGGGCAGCACGATCTTGCCGGTAGCGACGGTCATCGCGCAGGCATGGGCGCCCAAGACAATGCCGGAGTCCTCGGCGGACTTCACTTCAAACACATACTTCCAACGCTGCGGCGCGGGCGCGTAGAACAAGGCCGCTACTGCGATATACGTCGCGCCCTTAGGCACTTTCTCTACGTTCTCATAGCGCTGCCCGGGCGTCAGGATGACCTCGCGTGAAGCGATGACGCTATCGCCCAGTGCCGCCTTTTCCTGCGCAGTATCAACCAATTGCGTGAGCGGTGCGCGCAGGAATGCCTCGGCATTCTTCAAATAGTATGTTTTCGTAACGATGGCCATGGGCTGGCCACTGCTCGCGTTCAAATTTTCTCCGGCATGGATCGCCAATTTCACGTCGATGGGCGCATTCGGGTCCTTTTTCAGGCCGGTGATGTCGAGCGCGCTGCCCGTCATTCCGGCCACCGCGCCGATCGCCGAAACGGCCGCACAACCGCTAATTACCGAGCTTGCCGCAACCAGGGAAAAGGCCGCCAAGCATCGCGATAAATTGAGATGTTTTGACATGGCTCTTTATACCGGAACATTGCTGCGGCATGAAGATCGCGGCACGTTAGGCGACGTTTCGTGCAGCGTTACATCGAGTTAATCACTGTAGTGGTGTACTAACAAAAAGTTGTTGAAATACGCGGCCTTGGTTACAACCCCACGTGCCCAAAAAATGCAACTTTCTCGTCTCCTCCTGAGCGGCGCAATCGTGGCTTTGATGACTGGCTGTGCAGCCACTGTCAAGCCGCAGACCGATGCCGAATTCAAGCAGTCGATTACGCAGGCCTCGCAGAGCCTTGCCTCCAAGGGAGGCGATCAGGCCGTGGCCGAGTTCCAGGAGATCGCGCAGCGCAATCCCTCGCGAGGCGAGCCCTGGTCGTACATTGCGAAGATCCGTTTCGACGAACAGAAGTACGGCGAAGCGATCGTGGCGGCGGATGAAGCGCTGAACCGGGACCCCGAGGATTTCACCGCCAAGACCGTGCGCGCCGTGGGAGGCTTGCGTGTGGCGATGCAGTCCCTGGCGGATCTGCGCGCCGATGCGCTCCTGGCGGGCAATGCGCGCACGGACGCCGTGGCGCTGGCCGCCGCGATGCGCGAAACGCTGGGCCAGGACGTCCTGTTTCCGGAAGGACGCAAGCCGCCCGTGCGGCCGCGTCAACCCCCCAAACGCGTCGAGCCGCCCGCAGCGGATGCCGGCGCCCCGGCAACCGCCGCCCCGGCTACGGCGGCACCCGCTAGAACCGCGACACCCGCTGCAACCTCGTCGAACCCGGCACCTGCCGCACCGACTGCGACGCCGCCTGCCACGCCCGCCGCTTCCGGCGGACGTGCGCCGGATCCGTTCGGCAATCTTCTCAAACCCTGATCGGCTCGCGGGCGCCGGCGTCGCCGGCCTTGTCAGCCTTACCAACACGCACCTCGCTGGGAGCCCTCATGGCTAAGAAAGAAAGCGTTCAGAAACGACTCCAGAAAGTGCGCCCGCCGCGCGTCCAACTGACTTATGACGTCGAGAAGGGCGACGCGATCGAACAGAAAGAGCTTCCCTTCGTCGTGGGCGTGGTGGGCGACTTCAGTGCCCAATCCGAGGCCGAGCTGCCGCGCCTGAAGGACCGCAAGTTCGTCAATATCGATGTGGATAACTTCGATGACGTGATGAGCGGGCTGGAGCCGCGCGCGGCTTACCGCGTCAAGAACCGCCTGACGGACGAGGGCGGCACCTTCGGCGTCGACCTGAAATTCCGCTCGGTGGAAGATTTCAGGCCGGAAGCCGTGGTGCAGCAGATCGAACCGCTTAAAGAACTGTTGGACATCCGCACCAAACTGGCCGACCTGCGCAACAAGCTCGCCGGCAACGACCGGCTGGAAGACCTGCTGGGCGAGGTGCTCAGCAGCACGGAAAAATTGCAGCAACTGACCAGCGAAGCCGGCAAGAACGGCAAGGGAGGCAGCCATGAGTAATTCCGCCGCCGCGCAGAACTCGGCCGCTCCGGCCGCCGAGGCCGATTCGGGCCTGCTCGACCAGATCGTCGAACAAAGCCGGGTCGCCAAATCCACCGCCGAACACGATCGCGCCAAAGACCTGATCGGCGAACTGGCCCGTGAAGTCATGAAGGGCACCGTCGTGGTGTCGGACAACCTGTCGGCCATGCTGGACGCCCGCGTTGCCGAACTGGACCGCCTGATCTCCGCGCAGCTCAGTGAAGTGATGCACGGCGCCGAATTCCAGAAGCTGGAAAGCACCTGGCGCGGCCTGCACTACTTGTGCCAGGAGAGCAACACCGGCCCGATGCTGAAGATCAAGGTGCTCAACGTCACCAAGCGCGATCTGGTGCGCGACTTCCAGACCGCCATCGACTTCGACCAGAGCCTGATGTTCAAGAAGGTCTACGAAGAAGAATTCGGCACGTTCGGGGGCTCGCCGTTCGGCGCGCTGCTGGGCAATTTCGAGATCACGCGCCAGCCCGAAGACATGTATTTCATCGAGCAGATGTCGCACGTGGCCGCCGCTTCGCACGCGCCGTTCATCGCGTCGGCGTCGCCTGAACTGCTGGGGCTGGACAGTTTTGCGGACCTGGGGCGCCCACGCGACCTGGCTAAGGTGTTCGACACCGTCGAATACACCAAATGGCGCAGCTTCCGGGATTCGGAAGACTCGCGCTATGTCGGCCTGACCATGCCCCGCTTCCTGGGCCGCCTGCCGTACGACCCGAAAGAAGGCACCTCGGTGGAGGGCTTCAACTTCGTCGAGGACGTGGATGGCACGGACCACGCAAAGTACCTGTGGTGCAACGCCGCCTGGGCCTTCGGCGCGCGCCTGACGGCTGCATTCGCCGATTTCGGCTGGTGCGCGGCCATTCGCGGCGTGGAAGGCGGCGGCCTGGTGGAGAACCTGCCGACCCACACCTTCAAGACCGACGACGGCGAGATCGCGCTCAAGTGCCCGACCGAGATTGCCATTACGGACCGGCGCGAGAAGGAACTGAGCGACCTGGGCCTGATCCCGCTGGTTCACTGCAAGAACTCCGACTATGCGGCCTTTTTTGGCGCGCAGTCCGTGCAGAAGGCGAAGAAATACAACACCGACAGCGCCAACGCCAATGCGGTGCTGTCGGCGCAGTTGCAATACATCTTTTCGGTGTCGCGCGTGGCCCACTACCTGAAGGCCATGATGCGCGACAAGATCGGCAGCTTCGCATCCGCGCAGTCGGTCGAAAGTTTCCTGAACCGCTGGGTCTCGCAGTACGTCCTGCTGGACGACAACGCCAGCCAGGAACAGAAAGCGCAATTCCCGTTGCGGGAAGCCTCGGTGCAAGTCGCCGAAGTGCCGGGTCGCCCCGGCGTGTTCCGGGCCGTGGCGTTCTTGCGGCCCCACTTTCAGCTCGACGAGCTTTCGATTTCGTTGCGTCTGGTCGCGGAGCTTCCCGCCCAGGCCCAGAAGTCCTGATGCCCGTCCGATAAGCGGTTTTTCAACTTGAGAGGCTATGAATGAAGGACATTTACGTCAAATTTGGCAATCCTGCGCTTAAGGGCGAGTCCCAGGACAAGGACCACCCGGACTGGATCGAAGTCGGTTCGTGGCGCCACGAGATCATCCAGCCGCGTTCGGCCACGGCCTCGACCTCGGGCGGTCACACCGCCGAGCGCACCGAGCACGGCGAGATGGTCTTCACCAAGGATCTGGATGTCGTCAGCCCGCTGCTGTATCAGCACGCATCCGGCGGTACGACGTTCGACGAAGTGACCATCGATTTCCTGCGCGCCGACGGCGAAGGCAACCGCGTCAAGTACCTGGAGATCAAGCTCAAGTACGTGATCATTTCGCGCGTGGCGCCGGAAGTCGTCAGCGAAGGCCTGCCGCACGAATCGTTCTCGCTGAAGTATGCCGCCGTCCAGTGGAAGTACACGCAGCAGAAGGTGGGCGGCAACCAGGGCGGCAACGCCCAGGGCGCCTGGAGCCTAACCAAGAACGACAAGACGTATTCGGTCTGAACGCGACCGCGTAGGCAGGACAGGCTGCGCCCCTTTCCGGGGGCGCGGCCCGTGCTGAACGGAGGTCCGTGATGAAAGGATTCGAGCCCAGCCTGTTCGACAAATTGTTCGACGGCGACGGGCAGGCACCGCATGCCTTGCGGCGCTTGTCGGTGGAAGAAATCAAGGAAACGGTCGCGCGCGACATCGAGGCCCTGCTGAACACGCGCATGGTCTTCACGGAAGAATCGCTTAAGCGCTACCCCAATTGCCAGCGGTCGATCCTGACCTATGGGCTGTCGGATTTCTCGGGGCTGAGCCTGGCCAGCCATTACGACCGCGAATTCATCTGCCGATCGCTGGAGCAGGCGATTGCGCGGCATGAGCCGCGGCTGACGCACGTGAGGGTCGTGCTGCAGGTGGACAGCCGCGCGACATCGGTCCTGTATTTTGCGATCACCGCCATGCTGGACGTAGGTCCGGCGCACGAACCGGTGACGTTCGACGCGACGTTGCAGCCGTCCACCTTGCAGTATTCCGTCAGCAAGGGATGGGCCAAGACGGCTGCGGTCGCCTGATAGAAAACAACGCACGCGGGCGCGGGCGGCACGCCGCCGGCGAGGAAGGGAAAGATGGAAGAACTGCTGCCCTATTACGAACGCGAGCTGGGTTTCCTGCGCGGATCGTCGCGCGATTTCGCGCAACGCTATCCCAAGATCGCGGCGCGCCTGGGCTTGTCGGGCGAAACGTGCGAAGACCCGCACGTGGAACGGATGATCGAGTCGTTCGCCTTGCTGGGCGCACGCATCAACAAGAAGCTGGACGACGACTATCCGGAATTCACCGAAGCGCTTTTCGAGGTGATGTACCCGCACTACCTGCGGCCGTTCCCGTCGTGTTCGGTGGCGCAGTTCGACATGGGCGGCGTGGCGGCGCAATTGACCGCGCCGGTACGGATGCCGCGCGGCACCGAATTGAAATCCCATCCGGTGCGCGGCGTGGCCTGCCGCTTCCGCACTGCGTACGACGTGACGCTGGCGCCGGTGACGATTCGCCGCGCCAGTTTCGCGTCCACGGCCAATGCGCCGTCGTCCACGTCGTTGCCGCCCGGGGTGACGGGGAGGCTGTCGTTGACGCTGGCGTGCCTGGCCGAGACGCAGAATTTCTCCAATCTTGCCGTGGACACCCTGCGCGTTTACCTGCATGGCGAGCCCTCGTTTGTCGCTGCGCTGCGGGATTGCCTGTTCCTGCGGACGGCCGCCGCCTATGTCGAAACGCAGCCCGGCCGGTGGCATCGGCTGGACCAGGTGCCGTTGGCGCAAGTGGGGTTGGCGGAAGCCGACGCGCTGATTGATTTTCCGGCCAGCTCGCACCCCGCCTACCGGCTGCTGGCCGAGTACTTCGTCTTCGCCGAGAAGTTCAACTTCGTCGACATCGACCTGGCCGCGTTGCGGCGATCAGTGGGCACGGCGCGCGAATTCACGTTGCATCTGCCCGTCAAGGGTCTGCGCGCCGATTCCAATACGGCGCGGCTGCTGGAGTCGGCGTCGCCCGACCATTTCCGGCTGGGCTGCACGCCGGTCGTCAATCTGTTCCCGCAGCGCGCCGACCCCATCCGCGTGACGCATGCGGCGGCGTCCTATCCCGTAGTGGCGGACGCCCGGCGCGCCTACGGCTACGAGGTCTACTCGATCGACCGCGTGCGGCAGGTGCGGCAGAACGCGCAAGGCGATTCGGTGGTGGAATTCCGCCCGTTCTACTCCCTGCATCATGGTGAAACGCCTGAACGCGCGAGCCACTACTGGACGGCGCGGCGCGATTCCATGGTGGCCGAGCGCAGCCCCGGCTACGAGATGGAGATGTCCATCGTCGATATCGATTTCGATCCGTCGGTGCCGCAGACCGAGACCCTGAGCCTGGACCTGACCTGCACCAACCGGGACCTGCCTGCGCATCTGGCCGTGGGCCAGACCGGCGGTGATCTGTTCCTGGAAGGCGGATCCGTCGCCCGCGAAATCCGCATGCTGCGCCGGCCCACCCATACCCATCGATTCCAGCAGGGCCGCGCCGCGCATTGGCGCTTGATTTCGCACCTGGCGCTAAACCACCTGTCGCTGGTGCAAAGCGGCTTGCCCGCCTTGAAGGAGACGCTGCGGCTTTATGACTTGTCGCACGCGGCGGTAGCCGCGCGCCAGATCGAGGGCCTGGTGGGGCTGGACTACAAGCCCGCCACCCACTGGATGCCGGGCGAACCGTTCGCGACGTTTGTACGCGGTATCGAGATCCGGCTGACGATCAATGAAGACAACTTCGTCGGCACCAGCCTGCATGCCTTCGTGGCGGTGATCAACCGCTTCTTCGGCCTGTATGTGCACGCCAACAGCTTTGTGCAGCTGGTCGTGTTGTCGCGCCGCGGCGCAGAAGAAATCCTACGGTGCCCCCCATGCAACGGCGACGCGATCCTAGCGTAATCGAATCGCTGCTGGCCGAGCCGCAGCGCTTCAAGTTTTTCCAGGCCGTCCGGGTGCTGGAGCTGTGGTTCGCCCGACAGGAGGGGGCGCGTGCGAAAAACGCGGTGCCCGCTCACCTGCGTTTCCTGAACTCGTCCTCGCTGGGCTTTCCGGCGAGTGAAATCGCGGCGCTGACGGCTTACGACAAGGATGGGCTGCCGTTGGAGGACACGGCGTCGCGCCTGGCGGCGCTGGCCGAAGGCAAGCTGGGACGGGTAGAGATCGAGCCCGCGTTTTTCGGCTTGCTGGGCGCGCAAGGCGCGCTGCCGCTGCACTACTCCGAAATACTGAGCCATCGCGAGAGTGCCCGGCGCGATCGCGGCGCGCGGGCTTTTTTCGACATTTTCTCGAACCGGGCGGCGGCGCTCTTCTACGCGGCATGGAAGAAGTACCGCATGCCGATGCGCCACGAGACCGAGCAGGATCACCACTATCTGCCGCTGCTGCTGGCGCTGGGCGGTATCGGCCATCCCGCGCTGCGCGACCGCCTGCACCAGGGCGACGGGCAGGTGTTCGACGAATCGCTGGCGCACTACGCCGCCGCCGCGCGGCAACGGCCGGTGTCGGCGACGTTCCTGCAGCGGGTGCTGTGCGATTACTTCCAGGTGGATATGCGCGTCGAACAGTTCGTCGGGCGCTGGTACCACGTGCCGCCGGAGCACCGGACTCAGCTGGGCGCGCCTGGCGCGGTGCTGGGCGTGTCCGCGATGGCCGGCGACCGCATTTGGCAACGCGACCTGCGCATCCGCCTGTGGATTGGCCCCTTGTCGCGCACGGCGTTCGCGGACTTCCTGCCTGGCGGCGCGCGCGCCCAGGCGTTGGAGAAGCTGCTGACGATGTTCGGCGGCATGAGCTTCGAATACGAAGTGCGGCTGATCATGGCTCGGACGGATGTCGCCGGCAGCGTGCTGGGCGGCGCCGGCGAGGGGGCCCGCCTGGGCTGGAATTCCTTCCTCTGCACCGCCCCGGTCGACGCCGACCGCGACGACGCCAGCTACGAATTGCACACCATCCATTGAGAACAAGACGAACGAGAACATGGCCACCCCGCTGAAAACCCTGATCACGAAGCTGAACCAGACCTGCCGCCAGGCCGCCGAACGCGCCGCCAGCCTGTGCATGGCGCAAGGGCACTATGAAGTCGATCTGGAGCATCTGTTCCTGGCCTTGCTTGAACGGCCCGCCAGCGACTTCAGCATGGTGGCGCGGCGCAGCGGCATCGAAGCGTCGGTGCTGGAAGCCGACCTGAATGCCGAGATCCGCGGTTTCAAGAACGGCAATACGCGCACGCCGGTTTTCTCGCCGCACTTGCCGCGGCTGTTCGAACACGCGTGGCTGATCGCGTCGCTGGATACGCAGACGACGCGTATCCGCTCGGGTCACCTGCTGCTGGCGCTGTTGACCGAGCCCGACCTGGCGGCGCTGGCGCGGCGCGGATCGCGCTTGTTCGAGTCGTTCCGGCTGGACGCGCTGAAGCACGACTTCGCGGCGTTGACGGCGGGTTCCGAAGAGGCGGGCCAATCCGTCGCGCTGGGCGACGACGCTGATGCCGCCGGCCAGGATGCCGCCGCGCCCGCGGCCGCCCTGACCAAGACGCCAGCGCTGGATCAGTACACCACCAACCTGACCGAGCGCGCGCGCGAGGGCAAGATCGATCCCGTGATCGGGCGCGACGCCGAAATCCGCCAGATGATCGACATCCTGACGCGGCGCCGCCAGAACAACCCCATCCTGACCGGCGAGGCCGGCGTGGGCAAGACGGCGGTGGTCGAAGGGCTGGCGCTGCGCATCGTGGCGGGCGACGTGCCGCCAGCGCTTGCGGGCGTGGCGTTGCGCACGCTGGACCTGGGCCTGTTGCAGGCCGGCGCCAGCGTCAAGGGCGAATTCGAGAACCGCCTGAAGCACGTGATCGACGAGGTCAAGCAAAGTCCGACGCCTGTGATTCTGTTCATCGACGAAGCGCACACGATGATCGGCGCGGGAGGGCAGGCGGGCCAGAACGACGCCGCCAACCTGCTCAAGCCGGCCTTGGCGCGCGGCGAATTGCGCACGATCGCCGCCACCACCTGGAGCGAATACAAGAAGTACTTCGAAAAGGACGCGGCGCTGGCGCGCCGCTTCCAGGTCGTCAAAGTGGAAGAGCCCAGCGAAGCGCTGGCCGCCAGCATGCTGCGCGGCATGGCGCCGTTGATGGAAAGCCACTTCGGCGTGCGCGTGCTGGACGAGGCCATCGTGGCCGCGGCGCGCCTGTCGCACCGCTACATCAGCGGCCGGCAACTGCCGGACAAGGCGGTCAGCGTGCTGGATACGGCGTGCGCCAGGGTGGCGTTGGGCCGCAGCGCCACGCCGGCGCTGATCGACGATGCTCGCCATCGGCTGGGGCGGCTGGACACCGAGCGCGCGGCGCTGCATCGCGAAGCGGCCGCGGGCGGCGGCCCCGCCGTGCGCCTGCGCGAACTGGACGACGAGATGGCAGCCGTGCGCCTGGCGCTGGCCGAGGCCGAAACACGGTTGGCCCAAGAGAGCGAGCTGGTCCGCCAGATCCACGCGTTGCGCGAGGAATTGGAAGCCGCTGGCCTGCCTGCGACGCCCGAGCCCGCCGGCAAGCGACGCCCGGCCAAGGCGGCGGAACCTTCGCCGGGCCAGGCGCAACTGGCCGAACTGCAACAACAACTGCGCGCGCTGCAAGGCGATGCGCCGCTGGTGCCTGCTTTTGTCGACGCCCAGGTCATCGCCGAGATCGTTTCGGCCTGGACCGGCATTCCGCTGGGCCGCATGGTGAATGATGAAATCCGCACCGTGCTGGAACTGCAGCCGTTGTTGGCGGAACGCGTCATCGGGCAAGACCACGCGCTGCACGCGATCGCGCAGCGCGTGCGGACGGCGCGGGCCGGGTTGGAAGATCCGAACAAGCCCAAGGGCGTGTTCCTCTTCGTCGGACCGTCGGGCGTGGGGAAGACCGAAACCGCGTTGGCCGTGGCGGACGTGCTGTATGGCGGCGAACGCAAGCTGGTCACCATCAACATGAGCGAATACCAGGAGGCGCACAGCGTGTCGGGCCTGAAGGGTTCGCCGCCGGGTTACGTGGGGTACGGCGAAGGCGGCGTGCTGACCGAAGCCGTGCGCCGGCAGCCCTACAGCGTGGTGCTGCTGGACGAGATCGAGAAGGCGCATCCCGACGTGCTGGAGCTGTTCTTCCAGGTGTTCGACAAGGGCGTGATGGACGACGCCGAAGGCCGCGAGATCGACTTCCGCAATACGCTCATCATCCTGACGTCCAACGTGGGCTCGTCGGCGATCATGCAGGCCTGCCTGAACAAAAGCGCGGCGGAACGGCCGGATGCCGAGGCGTTGCAGGCCCTGCTTGCACCGCAGTTGTACAAGGCGTTCAAGCCCGCATTCCTGGGCCGCATGAAAACCGTTGCGTACTACCCGGTCGACGACGACGCGCTGGTGCGCATCATCGGCCTGAAGCTCGGCCGCATCGCCGCGCGCGTGCAGGCGAACCACCGCGCGGTGTTCGATTGGGACGACGCGCTGGTCGAGGCGGTGCTGGCGCGTTGCACCGAGGTCGACACCGGCGCGCGCAACGTCGACCACATCCTCAACGGCACGTTGCTGCCGCAGATTGCCGAACAAGTCCTGGGCCGCATGGCGCAGGGCGAGGCGATCGCGCGTATCCGCGTGACGGCGGGCAAGAACGGCGACTTCCGCTATCGCCTGTCCTGATTCCGGAACCCAAGCCATGCCTCCTGATTCCGCGTCCCTTTCCCGTCTGTCTGCCGCCGGCACCGATCAGGCCAACCGGCTGCTCGATCTGAGCACGCCGCTGGGCACGAACAAGCTGGTGGCCGAAACGCTGGCGGGCGTTGAAAGCCTGTCGGGCGGCGGATTCCGCCTGGACGTGACGGCGTTGTCCGAAGATGCGCATATTCCGCTGAAGGCTCTGCTGGGTCAGCCGGTGACGCTGCGGCTGCAAACCGCGCTTGACCGGGGCCAGCCCCGCCTCTGGCACGGCCACGTGACCGGCGCGGAATATCAAGGAGCCAATGGCGGCATGGCGCGGTACGGCTTGACGGTGGAGCCGTGGCTGGCCTTCCTGCGCCAGCGGCACGATAGCTTCGCGTACCAGGACCGGACGGTGTTCGATATCGTCGAAAGCATCTTCGCTGACTACAAGGGAAGCGGCGTGCTGGCGCCCCAATGGCGCTGGGACCTGAGGGACCGCGCCAGCTACGCCAAGCGCAGCCTGACGGTCCAGTATCGCGAGACGGACTATGCCTTCGTAGACCGGCTGCTGGCCGAAGAGGGCCTGTTCTACTGGGTGGAGCACGAGGCAGACAGCCATACGCTGGTCATCGCCGATCACAACGGCGCCTTCAAGCCCGGACCGCAGGCCAGCGTGCGTTTCGCCCGCGCGGACGTGACCGAAACAGAAGACAGCATCCAGCAATGGAGCCGCCGCCAGCGCTGGCAGACCAACGGGGTGCGGTTGGCCAGTTGGGACTACCGTGGCGCCCAGGCGCGTCCCGTGTCCGCGCAGGCAGCCGCCGGCAACCTGGCCAATGACAGGGAACTGGTGCATCACGACTACCCGGGGCAGTACGCCTACGAAGACAGCGCGCAGGGCGAACGGTTGGCGCACAATGCCCTGGCCGCGCTGCGGGCGCGCCAGGATTGCGTGGAAGGCGCCGGCACCGTGCGCACGCTGGCGCCCGGGCAGCGGTTTGAACTGACCGGCCATTATCAGCAGGATGCGCAGCCGGCGTATGTCGTGATCGCGATGACGCATCAGGCGCGCAACAACTTCGACGCCGACATGGGCCGCGCCGTCAGCGAATCCGGGGCCGCGGAGGCGGATGAGGATTTCTACCGCAACCGCTTCACGTGCATTGGCATCGACACCGAGTTCCGCCCTATGACGGTGGACGGCCACGGCGCGCGCGTGCATCCGCGTCCCACGGTGTTCGGCGCGCAGACGGCGCTGGTGGTTGGGGCCGAAGCGCCTGTGCTGACGGACCGCGACCATCGCATCAAAGTGCAATTCCACTGGCAGCGGGGCAAAGTCTCCAGCAGCCGCCTGGCGCACCCTTCAGGCGACGATAACGCACCCGCCAAGGATGAGCTGGGCACCTGGGTCCGCGTCGCGGAACCGGTGGCTGGCGGCGACTGGGGCGGCCATTTCGTGCCTAGGGTGGGGCAGGAGGTGCTGGTGGAGTTCCTGCACGGCGACATCGACCGGCCCGTCGTGGTGGGGGCGCTGTACAACGGCGAGGGCGCCGAAGACGCGTCGCACAATCAAGTGCAGGCCGGCGGCGCCAACGCGACCGGCAATGCGCCCGCCTGGTTCGCCGGCGGCCAGGACGGCCACGCGCACAACGTGGTGATGTCCGGGTTCAAGACGCAGGCGCTGTCCGACAGCGGCACGGGCACGGGGGGATACAACCAGCTGGTCCAGGACGATACGCCGGGGCAGTCGCGGTTGACCGTCTCCACGACACAGGCGGACAGCCGCTTGAATCTGGGCCATATCAAGCAGCAACGCGATAACGAGCGGCTGGAAGACCTGGGCTATGGCGCCGAACTGTCCACCAAGGAGGCCGTGGCGGTGCGCGGCGGTTCGGGCCTGCTGATCAGCGCCGACCTGCGTGAAAACGCCGACGGCGCGCTGCTGGACAGCGCCGAAGCCGCCAAACAGGTCAAGACCGCGATGACGGCCGCCAAGGAATTGGCTGACACCGCGGTCAGGCAGAAGGCGGTCTTGGACGACGATCCGCAGACGCTGCCTGCACAAGAGGCGCTGGCTCGCATCCTGGACGTGGTGGAGGCCACGCAGGACGACCCGACCACGGCCGGCGTGGCGGTGGCGGCCTATGGCGAACCGCATATCCAGGTCAGTGCGCCCAGCGGCATCGGCCAGTACACGCCCGCCGATGCCTTCCTGGTGGCGGGCAAGACATTCGCCCAGGTGGCGCCGGATGTGAACTGGGCCAGCAGCGCCAACCTGGCGATGGGCGTGGCCGCGGGCGCAGTGCTGTACACCATGGGGCTTGCGGCCTCCGGCGGCCGGCCCGTCAAGGAAAGCGGACTGCGCCTGCATGCGGCCGGCGGCAAGCTGCGCGTGCATAGCCAGGACGCCAAGATGACGCTGGCGGCCGAGAAGGCCGTGACCGTCGCGTCGGCGGACGCCAACGTGACCGTCCAGGCGGCCAAACGCGTGCTGGCCACGGCGGGCGGCGCCTATCTGCGCATCGAAGGCGGCGGCATCCAGCTGCACGCGCCGGGCAAGGTGGAACTGAAGGCGGGCGTGCATAACTGGGTCGGACCGCAGACCAGCGATGCCAGGCTGGCGTTCAACGACGGTTCGCCGCTGTGCGAAGCCCGGGTGCGCGGCGCGGCCCAGCAGGGCGGCGCCGTGGTGCCGCTGGGTTAGGCGCGCCATGCTGGACTATCGAATCCTGAAGGCGTTTCACCTGGGTCTGGTGCAGGATGACCAGGCACGGGGCATGCCCGACTTCATCGAGCCCGAACCCATCGTGCCGCCGGCGTTGGCCGGCATGCCGGCCCTGATGCCCCGGCTGGCGGATCTGGCCGCCCTGGATGCCCGGCAGACCGTGGCGGTGCTGGCCAGTTTGAACCAGCAGGTGCAGGCGGGCGAGGTCCCCTGGCTGGCGGCGCTGCTGCGTTCCGACCGGCCAGAGCGGGTGGCGAGGCACCTGCGGTCCCGGCTGGTGATCGACATGGCGGGGACCGGCCCGTGCTTCTTCCGCTTCTTCGATCCGCGCGTGCTGGTGCAATTGCCGTGGATGCTGGCGCCTGCGCAATTAGCCTGGCTGTTCGGTCCCGTGCAGGCCTTCCATGTGTGCCTGCACCAGGCCTGGCATACGATCGAACGCCCGGCGGTGGAGGCGGCGCCGCACCTGGCGCTAACGCCCGAACAATCGTTCGCGCTTGTCCACGTGCAACCAATGAATGAAGTGCTGGCCGGATTGGAAGGGCTGGACATCGACGGACGCATCCGGCTGGGCCGCGCCGTCATGGGCCATTTCCGCACCGCGCGGGATCTGGGCCTGCGCACGCTGCCCGACCGCAAGGCGTTCGCGCGCCACGCCTTGGCGGTGCATGCCGACTTCTACCGCCACGATCAGGTGCAGGCGTGCCTGCGCGCAATGGACGACCAAGACGACCATCCTTATGTCGCTGCCACGCAAGCGCTGGACGACGAAGATTGGTCGCGGATTCACACCGATATGAGCCGAACTGGAGAGCAGCATGGCCGATGATCCCAAGAATTGCGGCAAGAAGCGGTCCTCGTTGAATTGTGAGGAAGACTGCCCATTCCATCGCGTCGGCCTGCCCATCATGCCGCTGCGTTACGCGGTGCTGCCCGCCGACGACATGTTTGCGCCGCTGACGGGCGAATTCGAAGGCATCGAACTCGCGGACAAGCCGTTGGGACAAGGCGCGCGTTACGGGGTGCGCCTGTTGCGCACGGGCTACCTGTACGTGTACGACGAGGCGCAGCGGGAGTTGAAGGGGTATTACGTCAACGAGAACGCCACGCTGTACAACTTCGACCTGGATAAGCCGGTCGAAGCCTGCGACCGCGCGTTCACGTGCACGATGGACCACGAGGCGCGGGCTTCGCTGCTGACCATCCCGAACGCGCGCCGGGCCACGTTTGTCTGGCTGGCGTTTTCGGACGTGCAGTGGACCAAGGACGTCTGCAAGGCGCACAAGGGCAGAGCCGGCGCGCAGATGCGCGAGCGGCACATGTTCAAGTTCGACGTGCAGGCGTGGCTGAGCAGCAAGCAGCATCCGAACGCCAAGCGCATCAATACGCTGAAGGATACGGCGGCGGACTATGTGGTGCATCGCAAGCAGAACCTCACCCATAGCGAGAAGACCCGGGTGCTGGGATGGAGCACGGTCGGCTACATGGACGTCAAGGGCTGGATGGGCGGCATGATCGAAGACGCGGCGGAAGCGTTTTCGCCCGGTAACGGACTGATGCTGGCCCTGCCCGACGGCACCGGCGTGCTGCAGGACGTGGCGCGCCTGATGCGTTACCGCTTTGACGAATTTGTCTCGAACCGCGAAGACATTCGTCAACTGACGATATCCAAGTCCATCGAGTCGCTGCGCGAGATCGTCATGCAGACCGCCGAGACGCGGTTCCTCAACCAGCGCGCCACCGACGCGACCAACCAGTCCGTGTACGGAACGACCACCCCGAACATGATGGGGACGGGCGGCGGAGGCTCGGCCCTGGGCCAGATCCTGGCCGACGCATTGATCGACGGCCATCGCGAGCAGCGCGAGGCGGAAGCCGACCGCTACCGGTATCCGACGGAGCAAGAGCGCTGGACGGTCAAATGGAACGAATGGAAGGACTACCTGGACGCCTACGACGAGAAGGCGCGCGCCGATTGGCAAAAGGACTTTGACGGCCGGCTGGGGAAGTTTGATGCGGAAGTCATCGTGCCGCTGGCGAAGGCGCACGTCGCCTGGATGACCTGCGACCACACCATTTCGTCGTTCGGCTGCAATTACGACGTCAAGAACGTGGACAGCGGCGAGGTTTTCCAGACGGTGTTCTCGCTATGCGTGGACGGCACCCAGGACAAGAAGGCCTGCTTCGATCTGTATACGCGGTGGTTGCAGGGCGAACCGACGGACACCAGCAACCTGCTGTTGCGCGCCATGGTCCACAACCAGGACCTGATCGCTGAAAAAGTGGTGGAGGCGCATGACGCCATCGTCGATTGGAAGGCCATCCCGTGGGGCAATCTGCACGAGACCTACAAGACCGCGCTGCAGTCGCTGAGCAAGGGGCGGCTGGACAAGTCGGCGCGGCTGATGGAGCAATTGATGGGCCCGATCGTGGGCCTGCTGCGTTTGGGTGTCGACCATCGGATCGCGCGCAAGATCGCGGTGCTGCTGGGGCTGGTGACCGAAAAACCCGTTGTGATCGTCGATGTGGTGGGCAGCAAGAAGGCGTTTCGCGCCGCGCTGATCCGCGAGGTCCTGCGCCAGCATGGTTCGCAGGTCAACGTGCGCCAGATGGAGCGGGCCGTCTCGGACGAACTGCGGCGCCTGGAGATCAAGGGCGAGCAGTTGGAGGGGACCGACAAGAAGCAGTGGTTCATGGTGGTGGACCGAGAGGCGGCGTCCAGCGTGCCGACCGACCTGAATGGAAATGAGCAGGCGCGCCGCCTGGCCCAGTCCACCATGACCATCGAGGAATACGAAGCGCGGGAAATGTCCCGTTGGCGGACCGTCATCAACACCGACGTGCGGGTGGGGGCGGTCAGTTGCCTGTTCCAGGCCGTGACGCTCTACAAGCTGTGGAGCGACCTGGACACGGCGATGCTGCACGAGCGCAAGGACGCCAGCTGGAAGTTCGTCGTGGGCATCGCGGGGGCGGGAGGCTCGTTCGCCGAGGTGCTGGGCGTGGCGCTGAAGGCGCAGGGCGCGGCCGGCATGCGGCTGGGCGCGGGCATCGGGGTGGAAGCCACCGGCACGCTGCTGGCGCGCTGGGGCGGGCGGATCGGCGTCGTCACCGGCGTCATCATGGCGATTTTCGATTTCAAGAGCGGCGCGCAGCAGATCAACGTCGAACGCAATGGCCTGATGGGCGGTCTGTACATCGCGTCGGGCATCCTCAGCCTGGCGCTGATCGCCGCGTTTGCAATGGCGTCCACGGTCTTCGGCATCATCTTCGCGGTGGCCTTGATCATCGTGGCCATCCTGATCGAGTATTTTAAGGATGACAAGATCAAGGAGTGGCTCAAGCGTTGCCTGTGGGGCAAGTTCCAGGGACAGTCGGGCACGGACTACTACTATGGTCTGCAAGACGAAATGAACAATCTGCGCTTGGCCCTGGGAGGGGATTGATGGATTTCACGGGGTTGATCCCGAAGTTTCAGAACAACCGGCCGCTGTCGGACGCCGAACGGCAACACCACCTGTCGCAGAAGAAGCGCCTGGACGTGCCGTTGCTGGCCCAGCTGTGCGTGGTCAAGATGGATTCGCAACGCCTGGTGTCGGTGGACCGCTGGTATGGCTGGCGCGGCTTCGTGGCGCTGATGGGCGCCATCCCCGTCGCCTTCGCGATCTGGGGCGTGGCCTATTTCTCCTGGTTGCTCGCGTTCGGCGGGCTTCCCGACGAGAACGGCTTGTGGGAAGCCGTCTATGCCTGCATCGCCATGTTCGTCGCCCTGGGCGCGTTCGGGGCGTGGCTGGCCGGCAAGGAGCTGTTCCGCTGGACCCACTATCCCATCATCCTGGACCGCAAGCACCGTCAGGTGCACGTGTTCCGCCTGGACGGCACGGTGTTGTCGGCGCCCTGGGACAAGATCTATTTCACCCTGGGCAGAGGCAAGGGGCTGTTCGGTTCGTCCAACTGGGACATCCGCGGGCTGATCCTGGACGATGACGGCCAGACCGTCCGCGAGACCTTCGCCTTCTGCATCGCCACCAGCCGCCAGGAGAACGCCTACTCCCATTGGGAGTTTCTACGCCGGTACATGGAGGAAGGGCCCCAGGCCGTAATCCAGGAGGTCAAATTCTGCATGCTGGTGGACGGCAGGCGCGAGAGCTTCGCCTTCAGCAAGGAACGGGTCTTCGCCAACGACGCGCAAAGCCCGGGGCTGATGTACATCACGATGATCCCTTTCAACTATCTGCACACCCTCATGCGGTGGGCGGTGATGCGGACCAGCCGGATTCCGGCGTTTCCCGCCGACATCGAGGCGTCGCTTACGCCGGACCCCAACGACATGTACGTGCGCGACGCATCCATCAACCCCGAGGACTTGCGGTAGGCGGAGGCGCGCTTGCCCTGCTAGCGCCCAAGCCGCGCATCGATGAATGCGCTGATCGCGCGGGTTTCGTCGTTGTCCGCGCCCACGTCGGCATTGATCTGCGCATGATTGCGCGCAACGCCTACGAGTTCCGCTTGGCCGCCTTGCGCTTTCAGCTGGTCGGCGTAGTGTTGCGATCGACGGCACGGGTCGGGCCGCAGCGTCGAACACACGAATAGCGCGGGCGGCTGCGGGCCGCGCAGTTGCGCCGCCGGCGATGCCGCCGCCCATTGCGCGGGATCGTTGCCAAAGGCCTCGTCGTAGAAGGGGGCATGCGGGCGGGGCATGACGTCCAGCAGGTCGAAGCCTGCGCCGTCCAGAATCACGCTGGCCTGCCAGGCTTGCGCGCCGGTGCGTTGCCGCATGGCCGCGTCGGCGGCCAGCAGCGCCAGCAGGTGGGCGCCCGATGAATGCCCCATGACGATGAGACGGTCCGGGTCGGCATTCCATTGCCCGGCGCGATGGCGGATCCAGGCCAGCGCGCGGCCCAGGTCCTCGGCCTGCGCGTCGGGACGCGCCTGCGGCAGCAATCGCGTGTTGACCGACACCACCACAAAGCCCTTCGGCAGCCAGTAGGCCAGCTTGTTCTGGACGACTTCCGGCGCCGCCTTGTCTCCGTTCTTCCAGGATCCCCCGTGGACGATGACCAGGATGGGGGCAGCGCCAGTGGCGCGGACGGCCGGCAGGTATACGTCGGCCGCCTGGGCGGCGTCCGGCCCGTAGCGCTGGTCCAGCAGCGGCGCGGCGGACGCCGGCCCATGCAGGGCGGCGCTCAGGAACAGGGCAGCAAGCAGGCGGGGGGCGCGCATGGACATCCGGGCAAGGGGCAAGGGCTGGTTACTGTAGCCCGTGACGGGCGTCCGTGGCGCAGGCCTGCGCGGGACCGCGACCTGTGGCATGCTGCGGCCGATCCCTTTCCCCGCGCGGCGACGCCTTTTCGCAATGCCCACTTTCCTGCTCCGAGTTTGCGACTTCTTGCTGCTGGCCGCTGCCGCAGCGCTCTTTGGCGCCTGCCTGACGTCGGTGCTGACGACGGACACCTACGGCTGGGTGATCCCCGACGCGCCGTACCTGTACGGGCCGCGGGACTTCTATGCCGAGGCCGTGCTGGCCGGCCTGGGGGGCCTGCTGACCTTGGTCGTGGCCGAACGGGGGCTGAAGGCGCCCCGGTCGGCCGGGTGGCAGGCAGGGGCGGGAATGGCTGCGGCGCTGATCGCCTTGTACCTGGCCCCGCCCTCGCCGCAAGTCTTCGGTAACACCTGGGCGCCTGGCGAGGCGACGCGGGAGCTCTTCCTGGCGCAATGGCAGCTGGTGTTGCCGATCGCGCTGGCAGTGGCGGTGCTTCGGGCGGCGCTTTGGCGGCTGGCCAGCCGGCGTCCGGGCTAGGGCCCGCCGCAGGCGTTCAGCCGCGCCGGCAACCGGGGAATCTCGCGGAATTCCCGGGATTTGCGCTAGGATTACCGCGCAAATCCCGCCGCAAGATTTCCGCCCCGCCTGGAGAACCCCCGCATGACCTCCCTTGATTCGTTTGCCGTCACCAAGAAGTGGCCCGCCGTCCATCCCGACCGCATCCAGCTGTATTCCTTGCCCACGCCCAACGGCGTAAAGGTGTCGATCCTGCTAGAGGAACTGGGCCTGCCTTACGAGCCGCACCGCGTCAGTTTCGACACGAAGGACCAGTTCACGCCCGAATTCCTCTCGATCAGCCCGAACAACAAGATCCCGGCCATCCTGGACCCCAATGGCCCGGACGGCAAACCGCTGGCGCTGTTTGAATCCGGCGCCATCCTGATCTACCTGGCCAGCAAGACGGGCCGGTTCATTCCGGCGGACACCGCCGGGCGCTACGAGACGCTGCAATGGATCATGTTCCAGATGGGCGGTATCGGGCCCATGTTCGGCCAGTTGGGTTTCTTCCATACGTTCGCCGGCAAGGAATACGAAGACAAGCGTCCGCGCGACCGCTACGTGGCGGAGTCCAAGCGCCTGTTGGGCGTGCTGGACCAGCGCCTGCAAGGCCGCGATTGGGTGATGGGCGATGAATACACCATTGCCGACATCGCCATCCTGCCCTGGGTGCGCAACCTGGTCGGCTTTTATGGCGCCGGCGACCTGGTCGAGTTCTCGCAGTTCAAGAACGTGGCCCGCGTGCTCGAGGCCTTCGTCGCCCGCCCGGCAGTGGCCAAGGGCCTGACGATCCCTGCCGCCTGACGGCGCGGCCAGGCAGCCGCCATGGAACTGCGCCAGTTGCGTTACTTCGTCCGCGTCGTCGAAGCCGGCAGCATCGGCCGCGCGGCCATGTCCCTGGGCATGGTCACGTCTGCCCTCAGCCAGCAGATCAGCCGGCTTGAAGGCGAACTCTCGACCCGCTTGCTGCAGCGCAGCGCCAGTGGCGTCGTGCCGACGGACGCCGGGCTGGCTTTCTTCCGGCAGGCGCAGCTTGCCCTGCGGCACGCCGACGATGCGGTGACGGCCGCCCAGCAGGCCCGGCTGGCCGGCCACGTCAGCGTGGGGCTGCCATCGACGACGGCGGCCATTCTGGGGGCGCCCTTCCTGCAAGCCATGAACGAGCGCTATCCCGACATCCGCCTGCATCTGGTGGAGGCGCTGTCGGGCCACTTGGCCGACATGCTGAACGGCCGCTTGCTGGACCTGGCCATCGTGTTCCACGCCGAGTCCGCGCGGCGCTGGAGCATCATGCCGCTCCTGGACGAACCACTGTATCTCTGTGCCCGGCGCGACATGCCAGGCCTGCCCGACGGCGGCACGACGCGGCTGGAGGCCATCGCGCATCTGCCGCTGGTGCTTCCCAGCGGCCGTCACGGCCTGCGCGCGCTGGTCAACAACGCGTTCCAGCAAGTGGGGCAGGCGCCCCGCGTGGTGGCCGAAGTCGACGGACTGTCGTTGCTGATGGACGTCGTGCAGCTGGGCAACGCCGCCACCATCCAGCCCAGCTCCGCCACCGCGCGGATCGCGCCCGGCCAGTTACACATGGCGCGCATCGACGACGCGCATCTGTTCCGCCCCAATCTGCTGGCCAGCCTGTCCGACGACGAACTCTCGCCCGCCGGGCTGGCGGCCCGGCTGGTGCTGGCGGACGTGTCGCGCACGCTGGCGCGAGACGGAAAATGGGCGGTCGTGGCCCTTCACGGATCGTGAACACCCGTTGACGCCCGCCTGATATCGCAACCGTCGGCCACTGAGTACAGTCGCTCCATTGATTTGGGGACGATGGCATGGTGGACGTCTTGGTGGTGGGAGGGGGCAACGCGGCGCTGTGCGCGGCCCTGATGGCGCGCGAGGCTGGTGCAAGCGTGATGCTGCTGGAGGCCGCGCCGCGTGAATGGCGCGGCGGCAATTCGCAGCACACCCGCAATTTGCGCTGCATGCACGATGCGCCGCAGGACGTGCTGACCGAGGCCTATCCCGAAGAGGAATACTGGCAGGACCTGTTGAAAGTCACGGGCGGACTGACCAACGAACATCTGGCGCGGCTGGTCATCCGCGAATCCTCGACCTGTCGCGACTGGATGCGCCGCCACGGCGTGAACTTCCAGCCGCCGCTGTCGGGCGCGCTGCACGTGGCGCGTACCAATGCGTTCTTCATGGGTGGCGGCAAGGCGCTGGTGAATGCGTATTACCGCAGCGCCGAGGCGCTGGGCGTGCAGATCCGCTATCACGCGCCGGTCGATGCGCTGGAACTGGAAGACGGCCGGTTCAAGGCCGCGCGCATTGGCGAGGAACGCATCGAGGCGCGCGCCTGTGTGTTGGCGGCGGGCGGCTTTGAATCCAACCGGGAATGGCTGCGCGAAGCGTGGGGCCAGAACGAGCGCGGCGAATGGCCGGCCGACAATTTCCTGATCCGCGGCACGCGCTTCAACATGGGCGTGCTGCTGAAATTCATGTTGGACGCGGGCGCGGACAGTATTGGCGACCCGTCCCAATCGCACTGCGTGGCGATCGACGCGCGCGCACCGCTGTACGACGGCGGCATCTGCACGCGCATCGACTGCGTGTCGTTGGGTGTCGTGGTCAACCGCGACGCGGTGCGCTTCTACGACGAAGGCGAGGATTTCTGGCCTAAGCGTTACGCCATCTGGGGCCGGCTGACCGCCATGCAGCCCGGCCAGATCGCCTATTCCATCATCGACGCCAAGGCCATCGGCCGCTTCATGCCGCCGGTATTTCCGGGCGTGCAGGCCGATACGTTGCCCGAGCTGGCGGAAAAACTCGGCCTGGACCCCGCCACGTTTGCGCAGACCATGGCCGATTACAACGCGGCCTGCCGGGTCGGCACGTTCGACCACACCGCGCTGGACGACTGCCATACCGAAGGCGTCACGCCCGCCAAGACGCACTGGGCGCGGCCGATCGACACCGCGCCGTTCTACGGCTACGCGCTGCGCCCGGGCATCACGTTTACCTATCTGGGCCTGAAGGTGGATGACACCGCCGCGGTGCGGTTCAACGACGTGCCCAGCGACAACCTGTTCGTCGCTGGCGAAATGATGGCTGGCAACGTGTTGGGCAAGGGCTACACGGCGGGGGTGGGCATGTCCATCGGCACCGCGTTCGGCCGTATTGCCGGCACCCGGGCCGCCGCCGCCGCGCGCGCCTCGATCCTTGTGAAGAGCACGATATGAAGCAGCTTGAAGCCCTGGCCCGCGAGGCGCAGTCTTTCTCCACCCCGCATGCCGAGGCCGCGCCCGCCATGACCGAGCAGCCGGTGCGCTGGCTGGGCAAGCAGGCAAAGCCCCAGGCGGACTTGCTGACCGCCGACGAAACCGAAGTCGCCCGCGTCATGCAGATATGCAACGCCTGCCGCTATTGCGAGGGGTTCTGCGCCGTGTTTCCGGCGATGACCCGTCGTCTGGAATTCGGCAAGGCGGACCTGAACTACCTGGCCAATCTGTGCCACAACTGCGGCGCCTGTCTGCACGCCTGTCAGTACGCGCCGCCGCATGAATTCGCGGTGAACGTGCCGCAGGCGATGGCCAAGGTACGCATGCAGACCTACACCGATTACGCGTGGCCCGCCGCGCTGGGCTCGCTGTACAAGCGCAACGGCCTGGCCTTGTCCTTGGCCACGGCAGGCGGCCTGGCGCTGTTCCTGGTGTTGGCGGTGCTGATGGCAGGCAGCCTGTTCCACGCGCCGATGGCCGGCAACTTCTACGCCGTGTTCCCGCACAACACGCTGGCGCTGATGTTCGGCGTGGTGTTCGGGTTTTCGATGCTGGCGCTGGGCGTGGGCGTCACGCGCTTCTGGCGCAACGTCAGCCCGGGTGCCGCGTCCGGCGCCGCAGTAGCGGAGGCGGCGCACGACGCGTTGCGCCTGCGCTATCTGGATGGCGGGCACGGCAAGGGCTGCAACAACGCGGACGACGCCTTCACCCTGTGGCGCCGACGCTTCCACCACTTCACGTTCTACGGCTTCATGCTGTGTTTCGCGGCCACCTGCGTGGCAACGCTCTACCACTACCTGCTGGGCCAGCAGGCGCCTTATCCGCTCTTGAGCGCGCCGGTGCTGTTGGGCACGGCAGGCGGCATCGGCCTTCTGATCGGGCCGGCGGGGCTGCTGTGGCTGAACGTCAAACGGCATCCGCAACAAGGCGACGCGGCGCAAAAGCCGATGGACCGCGGCTTCATCCTGCTGCTGTTCCTGACCAGCGCCACGGGTCTGGCGTTGCTGGCGGGGCGCGACGGCAGTGCGATGGCCTTGCTGCTGGCGATACATCTGGGCGTGGTGATGGCGCTGTTCCTGACACTGCCCTACGGCAAGTTCGCGCATGGCATCTACCGGTCTGCCGCGTTGCTCAAGTGGTCCATTGAAAAGCGCCAGCCCAACAAGCTGCAACTGGGGTCCGATTGACCGGACCCGTCCCGCGCGGGCATGACGGCGTCCTTTGAAGGCGCCGCATTCAACAACAACCCAGGAGACTTCCATGTTCCGTTCCCGACTGCTGGCGCGCGTTGCGCTGGCCGCCTGTCTGTCGCCGGCATTGCCGTCGGCGCACGCGCAATCCTTCCCCACCAAACCGATCACGCTCGTGGTGCCGCATTCGGCCGGCGGCACGTCCGACATCCTGGCAAGAACGGTCGCGGCCGAAGCGGCCAAGACGCTGGGGCAGACCATCGTCATCGATAACAAGGGCGGGGCCAATGGCACCATCGCCGCCAAGCAGGTGGCGTCCTCGGCGCCGGACGGCTACACCCTGTTGCTGGCCACCGCCAGCACGCACGGCATCAATCCGTCGCTGTACTCACGCATCTCTTACGATGCGGTGAAGGACTTCAAACCGGTCACGCTCTTGGCGACGGTCCCGAACGTGCTGGTCATCGGCCCCAACGTCAAGGCCGCCAATGTGCAGGAGCTGATCGCGTACATCCGCTCGCAGGGCGACAAGACCAACATGGGGTCAGCGGGCGCCGGCACACCGGGCCATCTGGCCGGCGAGATGTTCAAGAGCGCGGCCAAGCTGCAGTTCACGCACGTGCCGTACAAGGGCGGCAGCCCGGCCATCACCGACCTGATCGGCGGCCAGATCGATTTCATGTTCACCACCATTCCCGGCGTGTTGCCGCACGTGAAGGCGGGCACCTTGCGCGCGCTCGCCGTGACGTCGCCCCAGCGGTCGCCGGCCTTGCCCGACGTGCCGACCATGGCCGAGTCCGGTCTGCCCGGCTTCCAGGCGGTGTCGTGGCATGGCATCGTCGCGCCGGCCGGCACGCCGGACGCGGTAATCGCCACGCTGAACGGCGCGCTGGGCGGCGCCTTGGCCGCGCCTGCGGTCAAGCAACGCCTGATGGAAGAGGGGGCGCAGGCGTCCCGCGTGAACACCGCTGCATTCGGCACGTTCATCCAGTCGGAAATCGCGACGTGGGCGCAAGCCGTCAAGGACTCGGGCGCGACGGCGAACTGACGCGGGGGGGCGAAAGCCGCTTTTCGTCAACATGGCGGGCCTCTCCCGGCCGAGCGCATGCGCATGCTAGGATGCCCGCCATGTTGACGACTTTGTTGTTTTCTCTGCTGACTGTGACGCCGGCGGATGCCGCCGTCACGTTCGACCTGAACTGCATGATCGCGGAAAAAGACGAAGGCGGAATGTTGAATTCCGCCGAACACTGCGCGCGCGTGGATGGCGACACGTTGGTGTTCCGCTCCGGCCTGTTGGGCCAGATGGATTTCAACGCCGATGGCTTGTCGCCGGTCTTTACGAATCGGTCCTGGTATTGGGTGCGGCCCGATGGCAAGTCGGCCGCCGTCGTAACCTACGACAACATGGCCGACGATTTCGAAGACGGCCTGACGCGCGGTCCCTGGTCCGGCGGCATGGCCTATTACGACACGCAGCTCAACCGCGTGCTGGCCACCCCTTACGAATGGGTCGACCGTTACAGCGCGGGCCTGGCCGTCGTGTGCGAAGGCTGCCGCAAGACCTTCACGCCAGACGGCGAACACAGCTTCATGTCGGGCGGCGAGTGGGGCGCGATCGACCGGCAGGGCAGGCTGATCCTGCCGCTGCGGCCGGACGCGTCGTCCTTGCTGCGCGAGGTCGAGGCGGCGCGTGCCGCTGCCCCGATGATTTCGCGATAGGCGTCTGGCCTAGAACTTGTACCGCACCTGCGCGAACACGTCGCAGAAGTCACTTCAGTCAGCGTTATCGCGCCTGATACGCATCGCATAGCGCCAGATATTCGTCGCCGTTGATCTCCAGCGCCATCGCTGAAATCAGCACGCGCTTTCTGTCCGGCAACGAGGTCTTCAGCTGGATCTGCCTGGCGGCCGGGATGCCGACATAGGTCTGGTTGACGTAGGTGTTCTCGTTGATGGCGTGCCAGGGGATGACGGTGCCGTCCGTCAGCTTGAGACCGCCGCGCGTGAAGGTGATGACGGGCGTGGCGGGGCCGAACGCACGCTTGAGACACTTGACGACCAGCCAGATGGAGATCGCGGTGATGGCGCCGAAGAAGGCCATACCACCGGTGTTGCCGCGTGCGTTCAGTGTCAGAGCGCCAAAGGCCAAGGTGGCAAGGGTCCAGACGACGGCGCCAGCGATCAGGCGGTTGCGCGAGAAGTACACCGGACGATCGGCGAGCGTCTGGGATTGCTGGGCGGTGGAGCTGTAGATTTCCATGATTGGGGCTGCACAAAGAGGGAAGGGGAAGTGGGCGCAAGGCGCCGGACGGGTGTCGCGCTCAGGCGCCGGGCAGGTACTGGCGCAGACAGGCCAGCATGACCGGTTCGTTGACGATCTTGGAGCGGTCGATCTTGTGGGTCTTGCCGCGCGCGACGATGATCAGGGTCTCGTCGGTTTCCATGCCCTCGCTGTCTGATTGCGTGCGGATGGAATCGATGGCGGCCCAGGGGATCATCTGTCCTTTGTAGGTCAGGCCCGACGCATTCATGGACAGCGGGCCGAAGCTGACCGTGTCTTGGGCCTGTAGCCGGCGTAGCGTGGTGGCCTCCAGATTGCCGCCGACCGATTCTTCCAGCTGGTCGGCAAGCGCATAGCCGTCTTCCCAGATGGCCAGACGGATGCGCAGGCGTTCGCCGTCTCGCAGGGTCAGCACCAGATGGTCGCGGTTGTGTTGATGCCGGATCGACGCCACATCGGTATAGGCCAGCGTGCGGGGGCCGATATGCAGGGCGTGGCTGTCCAGCGTCAGCTCGGCTGGCGCGCGCCACCAGGCGACCAGGTCGGACCCGCGCCAGAGCAGATAGCCGACGGTCGGCAAGGTCAGGAAGAACACCAGCCACATTGCGCGATAACGCAGCATTTCGATCAGCAGGCTGCGCGGCAGCAGCCAGATGTCCAACGTGGCCAGCAACTGGGCGCTGAACAGGTAAAGCAGGGCGAAGGCGCCGGCGTAGCAGCCCAACGCATAACGCGGCAGAACACGGGGAAATGAGGCGGTCATAGGCATGGGGCCGCGACGCGGCACCGCAGGAAAATGAAAGGCCTCGAACTCTAAAGGATGGCCGTGGCAACCCCGGTGTCGATCTGTATCAAGAATCGGAATTTCGTGTCTTGAACGTGTTAATCACTTGCCCTTCACGCACTGTCCAGCAGCTTGCCGAGTGTCGCCATTCCTTGTTCCAGGTCCACGCTCCACGGGTGGCCGTGATTCAGGCGCAGGAAATTACCGAACGCGCCCGACGACGAGAACAGCGGCCCTGGCGCGATGCTGATGCCATGGTCCAGCGCGGCGCGGTGCACCTTCAGCGTGTCGATATGCGCGGGCAGTTCCACCCACACGAAGTAGCCCCCCGCCGGCCGGGTCGCGCGCGTGCCTTTGGGAAAGTAGCGGGCCACGGCTTGCAGCAGTTCGCCTTGCTGCAAGGCCAGCGTCTGGCGGAACTGGCGCAGATGGCGGTCGAAGCCGCCTTTATCCAGATAGGCCGCGATGGCGGCCTGGGTCGGCGCGGCGGTGGCCAGGCTGGTGGTCAGCTTGTTGCGCATGATCTTGCGCGTGTAGCGCCCGGCCGCCACCCAGCCCACGCGATAGCCCGGCGCCAGCGTTTTCGAAAACGACGAGCAGTGCATCACGATGCCTTCCTTGTCGAACGCCTTGGCCGGTCGCGGCCGCGTTTCGCCGAAGTAGAGTTCACCGTAGACGTCGTCTTCGATCAGGGCCACGCCATGCTTGGTCAACAGTTTGACCAGCGCTTCCTTCTTGCTGTCGGGCATCAGGCTGCCCAAGGGGTTCTGGAAGGTCGTCATCAGCCAGCAGGCGCGCGGGCGGTGTTGCAGGATGGCCTGCTCCAGCGCCTGCAGGTCGATGCCTTCGCGCGGATGCGTCGCCACTTCGATGGCATGCAGCTGATTGCGTTCCAGCGATTGCAGTGCGGCGTAGAACGTAGGGGATTCCACGATCACGGCGTCGCCGGGATTCGTGACTGCGGCCAGGCTCAGGTTCAGCGCGTCCAGCGCGCCATTGGTGATGATGATGTCGTCCACCGGCACGGACACGCCGTCGGCCAGGTAGCGCAGCGCGATGGCGCGGCGCAGCGCCGGATCGCCCGGGCTGAGATCATCGATCGAGCCCCACGGATCCAGCTGCTGCACGGTGGACGCCATGAACTTGGCCAACCGCCCGTACGGCAGCAGCGACGGGCTGGGAAAGGCCGAGCCGAAGGGGATCATGTCGCGGCGCAAGGTGGCGTTCAGCACCTGCAGCACGTTGTCGCTGACGTCCACGGGATGGCGGCCCGCGCTGGCGGTCGACAGCGCGTCGGGTTCGGGCAGGGCGGCCTGGGGGGCGCGTAGCACGTAGTACCCGGAGCGGTCGCGCGCGCGGATCAGCCCGCGCGCTTCCAGCAGGTAATAAGCCTTGAACACCGTAGACGGGCTGACGCCGCGGCTGGTGCTGGTCTGCCGCACCGAGGGCAAGCGGTCGCCCACTTGCAGCAGACCCGATCGGATCGAGGCGGTGATGTCTTCGGTCAGCCGTTCATAGCGCTTCATGGCAGGTCCTATTTGCGCGGGTCAAAGAGCACGCGAAGCGTGCGCAGCGGGGGGGCCATTTTTTGCCGCCGGGCCGCCCCAAGGCAAAAAGCGCCCCCTCGGGGGGCAGCAAGCACGCGCAGCGTGTGCAGCGTGGGGGGCCCTTTTTGCCGCCGGGCCGCCCCAAGGCAAAAAGCGCCCCCTCGGGGGGCAGCAAGCACGCGCAGCGTGCGCAGCGTGGGGGCATTCATAGCGACATACCAATGGTGCGCATGACTAGTCGCAGCGCGTAGGCGGTCACGCCCAGCGCGGCGACGCTGCCTGCCCAGATCAGCGCCAGCCACAACAGGCGGCTGCGCCACGATGGCAGCGGGTGAGGGGGGCGGTTCATCGCATTCATCAGTGGAACTCCTCGCCGGTGCGGACCTTGCCGCGGAAGACGTAGTACGACCAGGCGGTGTACATCAGGATAATCGGAATGATCAGCAAGGCTCCCACCAATGCGAAGCCCAGGCTTTGCGGTGGCGCAGCTGCGGTCCAGATCGACACGTCAGGCGGGATGATCGCCGGCCAGATGCTGATGCCCAGGCCGCTGTAGGCCAGGAACACCAGGCACAGCGACAGCAGGAAGGGCCCGGCGGCGGGCATGCCGCGCACGCGCCGGATCAGGTCGAAACCGGCGGCCGCCACCAGCACCGGCACCGGGAAGAACCAGAACATGTTGGGCAGGCTGAACCAGCGCTGCGCAATCTGCGGCTGCGTCAGCGGCGTCCAGATGCTGAGCACGGCGATGACGGCCAGCAGCGCCAGTGTCAGCGGCCGGGCGATGTCGCACATGTGACGGTGCAACCGGCCCTCGGTCTTCATGATCAGCCACGTGCAGCCCAGCAGCGCATAGCCCGCCAGCAAACCCAGGCCCGTGAAGATCGAGAATGGGCTGATCCAGTCCCAGGCGCCGCCCTGATACGCGCGGTCGACGACCGGGATGCCTTCGATGTAGGCGCCCAGCGTCACGCCCTGGAAAAAGGTGGCGCATACGGACCCGAACACGAAGGCGCGGTCCCACAGCGGGCGGTGGTGTTCGTCTGCCTTGAAGCGGAATTCGAACGCCACGCCGCGGAAGATCAGGCCCAGCAGCATGAAGACCAGCGGCAGGTGCAACGCGCTGAGGATGACGGAGTAGGCCAACGGAAACGCCGCCATCAGGCCCGCGCCGCCCAGCACCAGCCAGGTCTCGTTGCCATCCCAGACGGGCGCCACGGTGTTGACCATGACGTCGCGTTCATCGCGGTCGCGGATCAGCGGAAAGAGGATGCCGATGCCCAGGTCGAAACCATCCATCACCACATACATCATCACGCCGAACAGGATGATGACGGCCCATATCAGTGCAAGATCGATGCCCATGGCCTCAGACTCCTGAATGCTTGCGTTGCGCGGGCTCAGTGCCCGCCAGGGTGGACGCGGCGGACAGCGGGCGCGAGGGCTGGCGCGGTTCGCCCGGGCCGCCAGACAGCGGGGCGTGGCCGGGTGCGGGGCTGGGGCCCATGCGGATCAGGCGCAGCATGTACGACACGCCGGCGCCGAACACCAGCAGGTAGACGACCACGAACAGGGCAAGCGTCAGCGTCAGTTCACCCACCCCGTGGGGCGTGGCCGCATCCGCCGTGCGCATCACGCCATAGACGATCCAGGGCTGGCGGCCGATCTCGGTGACATACCAGCCGGCCAGCATCGCGATGATGCCCGACGGCCCCATCCACAGCGCAAACCGCTGCAGCGCGCGCGACTCGTACAAGCGGCCGCGCCAGCGGGTCCACAGCGCCCAGCCGGCCAGCAGGATCATCAGCGTGCCCAGCCCGGCCATGATGCGAAACGACCAGAACACCACGGTCGCGTTGGGCCGGTCTTCGGGCGGGTACGACTTCAGCCCGGGGAATTGGCCGTCCCAGCTATGCGTGAGGATCAGGCTGCCCAGGCGCGGTACGTTCAGCGCAAAGCGCGTTTCTTCGCGCTCCATGTCGGGAATGCCGAAGAGCGTCAGCGGCACGCCCGCGCCCGGCTCGTTTTCCCAATGGCCTTCGATGGCGGCGATCTTGGCGGGCTGGTGCTTGAGCGTGTTCAAACCGTGGATGTCGCCCACGACCGCTTGCAGCGGCGCCACCAGCAGCAGCATGCCCATCGCCATCGCGAACATTTTCTTCACGGCCGGGCTGCGGTCGCCGCGCAGCAGGTGCCAAGCGCCGGACGCGCCCACCATCAGCGCGGTGGCCAGGAAGGCGGCGATGCCCATGTGCGCCAGGCGGTAGGGGAACGACGGGTTGAAGATCACCGCCAGCCAATCAGTGGGCACCACGCGGCCGTCCAGGATCTCGTAACCGGCGGGCGTCTGCATCCAGCTGTTGGACGCCAGGATCCAGGTGGCCGACACCAGCGTGCCCAGCGCCACCATGATGGTCGAGAAAAAGTGCAGGCCCGGGCCCACGCGCGACCACCCGAACAACATCACGCCCAGGAATCCGGCTTCCAGGAAGAAGGCCGTCAGCACTTCATAGGCCAAGAGGGGCCCAGTGACACTGCCGGCGAAATCGGAGAAGAAGCTCCAGTTGGTGCCGAACTGATACGCCATCACCAGGCCGGACACGACGCCCATGCCAAAGTTGACGGCGAAGATCTTGGTCCAGAAATGGTAGAGGTCGCGGTAGACGGTTTTTTGCGTTTTCAGCCACAAGCCTTCCAGCACGGCCAGATAGCTGGCCAGCCCGATGGTGATCGCGGGGAAAACGATGTGAAAAGAAATGGTGAAGCCGAACTGTATTCGGGCAAGCAATAGCGCGTCGCTATCCATAGCGGTCTTCCTGACTTCGTCGCCGGCGCGAGGGTTCCGTCACAAGACGGCATGCGCGGGCGGGTGTTGAACCTGCACCACGAAGTTAGGATATGCGCGCTGATTGGTACAGATTCAGAATATGCAAAAAAAAGCGGATCAGATTTAGCAAAATCAACCGATAGCTCGATCCCTCATAGGGGAAAGGCCAGCAGTTCAGATTTTTTAGATTCGTCGACGTTACAAAAAAGACAGTACAGATAGCGGGGTGCGTCCCCTGATCCGGTCGGACAGGGAAGGCAAGCCTTGCATCCGGCGGTCATCTGCGTCTGGTTTTCGCGGGCGATCATCCTTGCCCGCTGGGCTACGATGGGGGCCCGCCCGTCGGAGCCACCCCCCACATTTGGCGCAGGCCGTCGTCCTTCGCCGCAGAGACACCCGATCGTCATGAGCATTACCCAGAAGCAGGGCGCGTCCCATCCCGCCCAGGCCTTGCCGCACCGGATCCGCGATCAGTTGCGTTTCGATATCTTGACCGGCGCCTTGCCTGCGGGCACGCCGCTCAAGCAAGATGAACTGGCCGCCCGTTTCCAGGCCAGCCGCATCCCGGTGCGCGAGGCGCTGCGCCAACTGGAAACGGAAGGCCTGGTGGCGTATCCCCTGAACCGCGGCGCGGTCGTCATCCGCATGGACGTGGATCAGATCTGCGAGTTGCTGGACATCCGGATCGCGCTGGAAGGCTATGCGGTGCGCGCTGCCGTGCCGAACATGGCGCGGGCCGACCTGGAAGCCTTGGAAGCCCTGTTACGCGCCTGCGATGAAGCGGATTCCGTGCCGGATCGGGTCGATGCGATACGCCGTTTCCACCTGGCCCTGTGCGCCCCGGCGAACAACACGCGCCTGCGCCGGCTGATCGCGGAGTACGGCCTGAACACCGCCCGCTACACCTACGAGGTGATGTCGCAGGCGGCGGGCATGGACAGCCCGCAGGCGGATCACCACCGCATCCTGGAGGCCTGCCGCAAGCAGGACGGCGAGTTGGCGGCAAGCCTGGTTCAAGCGCACATTCTTGAGACGAAGAAGAACCTCGTCGCCATGCACCGCATGCGGCAAGAAGGTTGACGGGCACGCGCTGCCGGTCAACGCGTCTGCCGCGCGCCCGCCAGGCGTCAATACATATGCTGGCCGCCGTTCATGGCCACATTGCTACCGGTCATGAAGCCCGCCAGGTCGCTGCAGATGAACGCGACCAGCGCCGCGATCTCTTCGGGCTGGCCTAATCGGCCCACGGGGATCTGCGGCAATATCTTTTCCTTCAATACCTCCTCGGGCACCGCCTGCACCATGCGGGTGTCCAGGTAACCGGGCGACACGGTGTTGACCGTGACGCCCTTGCTGGCCAGCTCCAGCGCCAGCGATTTGGTGAAGCCGTGTATCCCGGCTTTCGACGCGGCGTAGTTGGTCTGTCCGAACGCGCCTTTGCTGCCGTTCACGGACGAGATGTTCACGATGCGGCCCCATCCGCGGTCCGCCATGCCGCCGCACAATGGCTGCGTCATGTTGAACATCGAATCCAGGTTGCTGTGCATCACTTCGGACCAGTTTTCGAAGCTCATTTTGCGCAGCCGCGCGTCGCGGGTGATGCCGGCGTTGTTGACCAGGATGTCGATCTGGCGGCCGTCGTGTTCCAGCCGCCGCATCAGCGCCTGGCACGAGGCATAGTCGCCCACGTCCACCTGATAGATGGCAAAGCGCCGTCCCTTGGCCGCTTCTTCGTCGGCCCAGGCGCGCGTGGCGTCTTCACTGGCGTGGTAGGTGACGATGACGTCATGGCCGGCCTCGGAAAGCGCCAGGGCGATGGCCCGCCCCAGCCCGCCGCCGCCGGTGACCAGCGCCGTGCGCTTAGTCGTCATGGCGCCCACCCGGCTGGCTGGCGTCGCGCATGGCCGAGCACGCCGCGGCCATCTGGTTCGACATCGTGGACCACATCTGCGTCATGGGCGACGTGCCGGCGGCCATGCCGGCGCCGGTGGCGCTCTTGAACCAGCCGGTCATGGCCTCGCCCAGTCCTGCCGCCAGCGCCGCCTGCTCTTCCAGCGCGGCGTGGGTGATGGCCTGGCTGGCTTCCAGCTGGCATTGCCATTGCTTGCGCGTGATCTCGCCCAGGGCGGGGGCGATCTGTTGCCAATCTCCGCCATGCTTCAGCGGGCCGAGAGTGTCCAGGTACCGGGCGGCGTTGTCGTCGGCCAGTCGGCGGCCAAGTTCCATCCAGCGTTGCTGGCTTTCTTGCGCAAGCTGGGCCAGCCGTTGGCAGTAGGCGACATTGGCGTCGGCGATGCCTTGGGTCGTGGGGGCAGTAGTCTTCTTCATCATCCGTCCTTTTAAGAGAGTGGTAAGGGGTAACGAATCAGCCTCAAGCCATCTGGCTCAAGGTCTTGCGAAAACGCGCCAGAGAAAACGCGAACAGGATTGTGCCGATCAGCGCCAGCGCCAGGAACGGCTGCCACACGACGCTTAAGCCCGCGCCGCGGTAGAGGATTGCCTGGCCGAGTTCCACGAAGTGCGTGGTGGGGGCGGCCAGCATGATGTGCTGCACAAAGTCCGGCATGCTTTCACGCGGCGTGGTGCCGCCGGACAGCATTTGAAGCGGCAACAGGACCAGTACCAGCAGCATGCCGAATTGCGGCATGCTGCGCGCCAGCGTGGCCATGAAGATGCCCATGGAGGTGGTCGCGAAGAGGTGCAGCGCCGCTCCGGCCAGGAACAGCGCCACGGACCCTTCGATCGGCACGTGTAACAGGCCGCGCACGATGAACGTCAACGATAGCCCAGCGGAGGCCAGTACGACCAGCCCCATCGACCAGACTTTCGCCACCATGATTTCGGTGGGGGTGACTGGCATCACCAGCAGGTGCTCGATGGTGCCGTGCTCGCGTTCGCGGATGAGCGCGGCGCCGGTGAGGATGATGGACAGCATGGTGACGTTGTTGATGATTTCCATCATCGCGCCGAACCACGCCTGCGTCAGGTTGGGGTTAAACCGCATGCGCACGGCCAGCTCCACCGGCAGTTCGGTGGGCGCGCGGTAGCGTTTGACGAATTCGTTGATCTCGTCGGTGACGATCTGCTGGATGTAGCTGCTGCCGGTGAACGCCTGGCTCATGCGGGTGGCGTCTACGTTCAGCTGGATCTCTGTCGGGCGGCCTGCCAGCACGTCGCGCTGGAAGTTCGGCGGGATGTTTACCGAGAACGTGTACTTGCCCGCATCCATGCCGGCATCGGCCTGCGCCGCAGTGATGAATGCGGGGGGCGTGAAGTGCGGCGGATAGAAGGCCGACGCGATGCGCGCGGATAACGGGGAGGCATCCTCGTCCACCACGGCAATGGGCGCCTTGTGCAGGGTTTCGGGCATCGCCGTGGCGGCCGTATAGATCATCAGCGTGAACGATACGGCGATCAGGATCAGCATCATCGGATCGCGCGCCAGGCTCCACAGTTCCTTGACGCCCAGGCGGAAGATATTGGCCAGGTGCCTCATTCATGCCTCCTGTTTCTTCAGCAGGAGCACCGAGGCGCCCAGGATGATCGGGATGGCGGCCAACAGCGGCCAGAACGACCCCTGCAACGCCGTGAAATCCAGCGCTTTGCTGAACACGCCGCGGCTGATCGTCAGCATGTACGTGGCCGGATAGATTTGGCCGATCAAGCGCCCGCCGCCTTCCAGCGACGACACCGGATTGAGCAGGCCGGCGAACTGCACGGCGGGCACCAGCGTGCCGATCATGGTGAAGAACAGCGCCGCGATCTGGCTACGCGTAAACGTTGAAGCCAACAGGCCGATGGCGGTGGCTACTACGTTGTAGATCAGCGCGGCCGCCAGCAACGTCGCAAAGCTGCCGGTGATGGGCACGCCGAACAGGGTGACCGCCAGCAAGGTCATCAGCAGGAAATTCAGCATCGCCAGCGCCACGTAGGGCGCCTGCTTGCCCAGCAGGAATTCCAGGCGGGTGACCGGCGTGACGTACAGGTTGATGATGGATCCCAGTTCCTTTTCGCGCACGACGGCCAGGGCCGTCAGCATCGCGGGCATCATGAGCAGCAGCAGCGGAATCACCGCCGGCACCATCGCCGGCAGGCTGCGCACGTCGGGGTTGTAGCGGAATCGCGTTTCGATGCTGACCGGTTGCGTGGCGTTGGCTCCCAGCCGTTCGCGCGCCTGCTGCATCAACCACCCCTGATGCATGCCCAGCACATAACCACGGATGGTTTCGGCGCGCTGCGGCATGGCGCCGTCAATCCAGACGCCGATCTGCGCCTGCTTGCCGCGCGCCACATCTCGGGCGAAACCCTGCGGGATCTCGATCGCCAGCGACAGCTCGCCGCTGCGCATGCGCGCATCCATGTCCTGGTAGTCCTTGATGGGGGGCTGTTCGATGAAGTAGCGGGATCCGGACAGGTTCAGGCTGTAGTTCTGGCTAAGCGTGGTCTGGTCGCGGTCCATGACGGCGTAGCGCAGGTCTTCGACGTCCAGGCTGATGCCATACCCCATCACGAACATCAGCAGCAGGGACCCGACCAGGGCCAGCGTGGCGCGCACCGGATCGCGCCGCAGCTCCAGCGATTCGCGCCACATGTAGCTGAGCGCGCGCTGGAAGCTGAAGCCGCGATGCGGCGCCGGAGCGGGCGCGTCGGCGGCCGCGGCATCGGCCGCTTCGACGCCGTCTTCGGGAGGCGTGCCGGCGCCGGCGTCGATCAGATACGCGATGAACGCCTCTTCCAGCGTCTTCGCGCCGCGCAACCGCGTGATCTCGGCAGGCGATGCGCTAACCAGCACCTTGCCCGCATGCATCAGTGACATCCGGTCGCAGCGCTGCGCCTCGTTCATGAAGTGCGTCGAGATGAAGATGGTGACCTGGTCCTGCCTGGCCAGCGCAATCAGCAAGCGCCAGAAGTTGTCGCGCGCAACCGGGTCCACGCCCGAGGTTGGTTCGTCCAGGATCAGCAGTTCGGGTTTATGCACCATGGCGACCGCCAGCGACAGACGCTGGCGCACGCCCATCGGCAGGCTCTCGGGCAAGCTGTCCAGCGCGTCGGCGAGGTCAAAGCGCGCCACCATCTCGTCCACGCGTCCGGGAATCTCGGCTTCCGGCACATGGAACAGGCGCGCGTGCAGCACCAGGTTTTGCCGCACCGTCAATTCGCCATACAGCGAGAAGGCCTGCGACATGTAGCCGACGCGCCGGCGTGTGTCGATGTTCTTCGGGTCGACTTCCTGGCCGAACAGCCACGCCTGGCCTTCGCTGGCGGGCAACAGGCCTGTCAGCATCTTCATCGTCGTGGATTTGCCGCAGCCGTTCGACCCCAGGAAGCCGAAGATCTCGCCGCGACGGATGCGAAAGTTGACGTGGTCCACGGCCACGAAGTCACCGAAGCGCATGGTCAAGTCGCGGGCCTCGATGGCGATTTCAGCCTGCTCGTCGACGGCCAGCGGCACGATTTCCACCGGCTTGTGGCCGCGGCGCTTGGCCTCGGGCAGCAGCGCGATGAAGGCGGCTTCCAAGCCGTCTGCGCCGGTGCGCTGTGTCAGCGCTAGCGGGGTGCCGGTGGCCAGCACCCGGCCCTCGTCCATGGCGATCAGCCAGTCGAAGCGCTGCGCCTCGTCCATGTAGGCCGTGGCGACGATCACGCTCATGCCCGGGCGTTGGCCCCGTATCTCGTTGATCAGGTCCCAGAATTGCGCGCGCGCCAGCGGATCCACGCCGGTCGTCGGCTCGTCCAGGATCAGCAGGTCAGGGTCATGGATCAGGGCGCAGCACAGGCCCAGCTTCTGCTTCATGCCCCCCGACAGCTTGCCTGCGGGGCGCGACAGGAATGCGGACATGCCGGTGCTGCGCGTCAGGCTGTCGATGCGACGCCGACGCTCGGTCTCATCGTGGCCGAAGAGGCGGCCGAAGAATTGCAGGTTCTCTTCCACCGAAAGGGTGGGGTACAGGTTCTTGCCCAGCCCCTGCGGCATGTAGGCGATACGCGGGCAGACCGCGTCGCGGTGGCGGCTGCTGGCCATGTCGCCGCCCAGCACGCCGATGCGCCCTTCCTGCACGGCGCGGGCGCCCGCCACCAGCGCCAGCAGGCTGGACTTGCCCACGCCGTCGGGGCCGATCAGGCCCACCATGCGCCCGGCCGGGATGTCCAGCGTGATGCCGTCCAGCGCAACGGTCTTGCCGTAGCGCAGGCTGACACCTGCCAGCGTGACGACGGGAGGGGCGGACGTGTCCATCAGGGCAGGCGGACTTCAAGGTTGGCGGGCCATGCCGCGTCGGCATCCAGCTTCAGCCAGGCCACGCCCGGCAGGCCGGTCTTGACCTGCTTCAGATGCTGCGCGAGCAACTCCGGGCTGATCTGCGCCTTGACGCGGAACATCAGCTTTTGGCGTTCGCTGGCGGTCTCTACCGTTTTTGGCGTGAACTGCGCGGTGCTGGCCACGAACGACACCTTGGCCGGAATGACGTATTGCGGAGCGGCGTCCAGGATGATGCGCACGTCCTGGCCCAGCGCTACGCGGCCGGCCGCCTGCTCGGGCAGGAAGAAGGTCATGTAGACGTCGGACAGGTCCACCATGTTCAGCACTTTTCCGCCAGCGCCCAGCACTTCGCCCGGTTGCGCCACGCGGTACTGCACGCGGCCGTCGCGCGGGGCGCGCAGTTCGCTGTCGGCGATATCGGCGTCGATGCGGGCGATGGTGGCCTGTGCCGCGGTGACGGCCGACTGGGCGCCCACTTGTGCGGCGCGCGCCGCGTCAATGGCGGCCGCGGCAGCCGTCACCTGCGCGCGCGCGGCGTTCACGGCGGCTTGCGCGCTGCGCACGCGCGCACGGTCGTCATCCAGTTCCTGGATCGACGACGCGCCTTCCTTGGACAGGGTTTCGGAACGCGCCAGCCGGCGACGCGCGGCGTCCGCTTCGCTTTCGCGTTGCGCCACCACGGCCTCGGCGGCCAGCTTGTCGCTTTCGCGCTGGGCCACTTGCGCGGCGGCGCTGGCAGCGCTGTTGATGGCCTGCTGATGCTGCGCGCGGGCCTCTTCGCGCTGCGCATTCAGCGTATCGATCTGCATGCGCGCCAAAGGCTGTCCCGCCGCGACGAAATCGCCTTCAATGGCCAGCACCTCCTGCACGCGACCGGCCAGCTTGGTGGCCACGTCGATCTCGGTGGCCTCGACGCGGCCGTTGCCGCTGATGAAACCGTCGCCCGGTCCGGTGTCGGCCAGCAGACGCCAGCCGGCGTAACCCGCGGCGGCCACCGCCAGAACGATCAGGACGGGAATCAGTTTTCGGGAAGGCAGGCGCATGGTGTCGATTCCTTGGATTATTGGAGGGCAGCGTCGGCCGAGGCCGCGGCCGACGCTTGCGTGCCGCCGCCCAGCGCGGCGTACAGGCCGACCCGGCTGGACAGCAGGGCGCGGCGCGTCTGCACCAGCGTTTGTTGCGCGGCCAGGAGGTCGCGCTGGGCATCCAGCACTTCCAGATAGGGCGACGCGCCGTGGTCATAGCGCAGTTGCGCCAGGCGGGCGCGTTCGGCCTGGGCGGCGACTGTTGCGTGCAATACCTCCACTTGCTCGGCCAGCCAGTGTTGCGCCGACAACGCGTCGGACACGTCGCGGAAAGCGGTCTGGATGGTTTTCTCGTAGCCGGCCACGGCCTGGTCGCGCCTTGCCTCGGCCAGGTCCAGCGCGGACTGGCGGCGGCCGGCGTCGAAGATCGGCAGGCTGATGCTGGGTGCGAAGTTCCAGGCGCGGCTTGCGCCCGAGAACAGTCCGTCGAGTTCGGCGCTGGCCGTGCCGAACGCGCCCGTCAGGGTGATGCTGGGCAGGAAGGCCGCGCGGGCCGCGCCGATGTTGGCGTTGGCCGCTTGCAACTGGTGCTCCGCCGCCACGATGTCGGGGCGGTTGACAAGCAGGTCCGAAGGCAGCCCGGCCGGCAGTTCACGCATGACGGCCGTATCGTCCAGAGGCGCGGCTTGCACGGGCAAGGTCAGCGGGGCGCCGACCAGCAGCGCCAGCGCATGGGCCTGTTCGGCACGGATGCGCTCCAGGTCCGCACCCAATGCGCGCGCTTGCTGCCACAACGTTTCCACCTGGGTCAGGTCCAGTTTGGATATCGCGCCCACTTCGAACCGGCGGCGGAAGATGCGCAGCGATTCGGCGCGCGAGGCGATGGTCTCGCGGGTCAGTTCCAGCCGTTCGTCCAGTTCGCGCAGCGTCAGGTAACTGTCGGCCACTTGTGTGATGAGGCTAAGCGTGGTGGCCTGCGCCGCGGCGTCAGTAGCCAGGTAGTTCTGCAGCGCAGCGTCCTTCAGGCTGCGCACGCGGCCCCAGAAGTCCAGCTCCCAACTGGCCAGCCCCAAGCCGACCTGATACTGGCTGCTGATTTGCGGCTGGCCCGTCAGGTTCAGGTCGTGCGGCACGCGGGCACGGCTGCCGTCGGCCTGCACGCCCACGGTGGGAAATTGATCGGCGCGCTGGATGCCGTACAGGGCGCGCGCTTCCTGCACACGCGCCAACGCCGTGCGTAGATCGCGGTTGTTGGCCAGCGCGGTATCGATCAATGCCTGCAGCGCGGGATCGGAGAAGTACGTCCGCCAACTGATGTGCGACGCGGCCAGCTCGGCGGGGCCGGCCGCCGGCGCGTCGTAGGCGGCGGGCACGGGCAGGGCGGGCCGGTTGTAGGGCGGCGCCATGGAAACGCATCCGGCCGCCATCAGCAGGGCCAGCATGGCGGGGGCGATGCGCAGGGCGGTTTTGACTGGAAGCGGGCAACGGGTCATGCATGGGTCTCCAGCGCAGGGGGGGCGGACGCGTCCGTGGCCGACAGGCTTGTGGCCCGGCGCCTGGACGGACCCGCCACCCAGGTCATGCAACCATTGTGCCGGGGATGCGGCGCGCACTCCTTGACGCGCGTCAAGTTAGCGACTGACCAGTCGGTTTTTAATGAGGGAAATTCTTCGAGGGATCCGCCATGAGCGTGCAACGCCGCCGTTTACCTCCTGCCGTGCGCGTCGGGCAGATTCTGGACGCGGCATTGCAGGCCTTCTCGCAAGCCGGCTATGCGGGCACGAGGATGGACGACATCGCGCTGCGGGCCGGCTTGTCCAAAGGCGGCCTCTACGCCCATTTCTCCAGCAAGGAAGCCGTGTTCGAAGCCTTGCTGGCGCGCCATCTGAACCCGGCCCCACTCGATGTGGATGCCGTGGTCGACGGCGCCGCGTCGCCGCGCGATCTGGCCGAACGCATCGTGAACCATCTCTATGCGAGCCTCACCGACCCGGCCACGGTCAGCATGATGCGGCTGCTGCTGGCCGAAAGCGGCCGCGTGCCGCATCTGGCCGTGCGCTGGCGCCGAGAGACCGCCGGCGCGCGCCAGGCGGATATCGGCCGGGTGTTGCAGCGCGCCCGGGCGCGCGGGTTGTGTGGCGATTGCCTGGCGCTGGAGCACCCTTGGCTGCTGTTGGCGCCGGTCATCCACACGATCGTGATGTCGGCGCTGATGGGGCCGCAAGAACGCGTGAACCTGGCGGCGCGACGGCGGGGGCACGTGGCGCTGATCCGGCGGCTGCTGGAGCCGGAAGCCGCGGCCTGACGCGCAGCCGGCCTTCGGGCAGAATTGCGCCCGGCGGACGCGTAGTGGCGTACCCACCCCAAGTTTCTTGACGCTGAGTGCCGCTTGGTGTCCTATCCATTCACGGGGGTCATTGCACCTTGGCGGAATTTCCAGCGAGGCACTTTTGTCGACATCAGGGATGACGGTTCGTGTGCCATCTTGGCGCTATTTGCCGGTGGCGTTCGCCCTGGTCGTTCCCGTCCTGCTGTGCGTGGGCTGGACTTGGCTGCACGCCAAGAACGAGCAGCGCAGCGCAGCCGAAGCCGCAGCGAAGATCGTCCGCGTCCAGGTCGACAACATGCTCTCCCAGGCCTGGAGCCTGCTGGACCGGGTGGCGGAACTGACGCCCAAGCCCTGCGCCGACGTGCTGTCCTCGTTGCAGCGCTGGAGCTCCCTGAATCCGTATTTCCGGTCACTGATCCTGGCGAACAACGAACATATCTACTGTTCGTCTGTCGTGGGGGACGTGGACTTCACCCTTGGCAATTTCCGCCCTTGGCTTGACGGCATCCCGCCCGAGCGCTGGCTGTTTTCGGTGGCGGGTACACCGTTGGCGCCAGAACGTCCCGCGATCCTGCTGGGCAAGCCGGGCGCGCCGGGGTATAGCGGCGCGGTGGCGGTGGACGGCCGTTACGTGCTGGACTTGCTGAACGCCGTGGCGACGCTGGGCGATTACCGGTTCGAGCTCACGGTGGGCAAAGGGGCGCCTATCCGCAGCGACTCCTGGAACGCGCGACAGGGCCCCGCTGAACTCGTGTACGAGGAGGTCACGCGCGACAATGGCCGTGTGGCGCTGTCCATCAAGGTCATGGCGCCGTCGGAAAGCGTGGTGAGCGCCTGGCAGCAACTGATGCTGAGTTATTTGCCGGTGGCCATGCTGATCGGCGCCGGGCTGGCGTTCGCAGCCTACCGCCTTCAGGTGAACCGGCTGTCGTTCAAAGAACAATTGCGCCGCGCCATGCAGGCCGATGAATTCCAGGTGTACTACCAGCCGGTGTATGGCCAGTTGACGGGGCAATGTGAAGGCGTCGAGGCGCTGATGCGTTGGAACCGGCCCGGGGTGGGCTTCGTGCGGCCGGACATTTTCATCGCTGCGGCCGAGGCCGAAGACATGATCATTCCGCTGACGCAACACCTGCTGCGCTTGATCGAACGCGACCTGCAAACCTGGCAGACGCCGCCGGACTTCCACATCGGCGTGAACATCGCGCCCGAGCACCTGTCCAGCCCTGGGCTCGTGCCCGAAATCCAGACCTTCCGGGCGAACGTCGCAGCGCGTCGTCCGTTGATCGTGCTGGAGATCACCGAACGCAGCCTGATCTCGGATAACGGGCAGGCCCGCCGCAATATCGATGCGTTGCGTGCAGAGGGAGTGCGGGTGGCCATCGACGATTTCGGCACCGGCCACTGCTCGCTGTCGTACCTGCAAAAGTTTCCCGTGGATTACCTGAAGATCGACAAAGGCTTCGTGCATGCCATCCAGCCCACGGGCGAAGAGGCGCCGGTGCTGGACGTGATCATCACGCTGTCGCACCGGTTGAACCTGGCGGTTGTGGCCGAGGGCGTGGAAACGCAGGTGCAGTTTGACTACCTGACCTCTCGCGGGGTGGCGTTCATCCAAGGCTACCTGTTCGCGCGCCCCATGCCCTCGGCGGAATTCGTGCCCTGGTATGCGGGGCATTCGCCGCCCGGCTCCCAGCCCGCCTGAATCGTTCAGGCAGGCTTGGCCGGCGTCGCGGCTTTGGCGAAGAACAGGTCCGTGATGGCCTGGCTGTCCATGGGCTCGCCGTTGATGGCGCGCGTCAGCAGTTCGGCACCCAGCAACTGCACCGAGAACACCATGTCCGGTTGCACGCGCCGGATCTTCTCCAGGTGCTTGCTGGTGTTGACCAGCGCGACCGTCTTGGCGCCGCTGTCGCCGGTGGCTTCTTTGGCCGCCAGCACGATGAACGCGTTCTCGGCGTCGTCGGCGCGCAGCGCCAGCACGTAGCGCGCGCGCGTGACGCCCGCGGCGCGCAATACCTCCACGCTTGAGGGATCGCCTTCGATCAGGTCCGCCGCGGCGGGATATTCCTGGGGCGATCCCGTGGGCACGATGACCGTGACTTCTTCGCCGCGGCGGCGCAGGCCGTCATAGACGCTCAGCGCCAGCGGTGTCTCGCCTGCAATGATTATGTGATTTTTACGCATGGCCGTGGAGAACCTGCCTTTGACCAGCCGCTTCAGATTTCCGCCGATCACCGGGCCGGCGATCGCGCTGATGGAAGTGGCGAAGACGGTGATGCCAAGAATGATAATCGACGCGGTGAACAGCCTGGCGGTGATGGTGTGGGGCGTAATGTCGCCATAGCCCACCGTGGACATGGAGACGATCGAGAAATAGAACGCGGTGCCCGCATCGAGGATGGGCGGATTGAATTCGTTGCCCAGGTACAGCGTGCCGAACACCGCGTAGATCAGCAGCGAGAGCACGCTGACCAGCGCGAACAGGGAACCCGCGGTGACGCTGGCGCGGTCGAAGCGCCGCCAATAGGCGATCAGCGCGATCACCAGCACCAACGTGTAGATGCCCAGTCCCGCGCGCCCGCCTTGGCCCAGGATGCCGAAGGTGCCGATGCCGATCAGCAGCACCAGCGAGAACGCCCATGCGATGCGGGCCTTCAAGATCAGGCCCAGCGCAATCACCTGCAAGCCGACGCCCAGCACCAGCCGGGGAATCTCGAGCAGGCCCACTACGCGCATCACTTCATGCCAGTTGTCCAGCGCCAGCCAGAAGGAATATTCGCGGGCGCGCACTTCGCGCAGCACGGGATGCATGAAGGCATATCCGTCCAGCGCCACCAGGATGGCCAGGCACCAGTTGGGCGGAAAGAAGGCCAGCACTTTTCTGAAACGCTGCCGCAGGGATGGGTGGATGAGAGGCATGGGGGGCGTGTCCTTTTCCGCCATTTTAGGGGGGCGGGCGCGACGCTCTGCTATATCTAATAGGTATAGAAGGCTATCAACAAAGAATTACTGGATTCAGGCCCGAAGTCCTAAACTTCCTCCATCACGCGGCTATCCAAGAGGAAATCCGTTGATACGGGCGATAAGCCCGCCAGTTGTCAGGGCGGACCCAGACCCCGGGCGTTGATCACGTTGCAGCTTGTGCGGGGACTAGAGACCCCGCTCAGGTTCACGGTCGGACCGTGCGTGAGTAGTATGAGGCACGAATGTTGGAATCGCGTGATCCAGGTAGAAGGCATCAGTGCCGGCTGATGACTCCGGGTTCACGTGTTGTTTTAGCGCGGCGTCTTACCTCTCGGGGGCAGCGCCGCGTTTTTTTGTCTGTCGCATTGCGCGCCCGGCACGCCAGCCCGGCCATCGCGGCCCGGCGGCCTTCACATTCACGTTGACGCGCTTGCGTCCGCCGTTTCGCGGCGCCAGTCTTCCTGCCCGTCCGCGCGGCTGTCATCCCCAACATCCCGATAGTCCAGGTCCAGCGTGATGTCCGCGGCGAACATGTAGCCCCAGCCATGCACGGCGCGGATCGGCAACGTCATCTGATTGGCGGCCGCTTTGCGCCGCAGGCGGCTGATCATCACGTCCACGAAGCGGCGGCGGGTGATGCCGCTGTCGGCATCTTCCGCGCCGTCGGCGTAGAAGGCGTCGCGGCTGACCTTGCGGTCGGGCGCAGTCACCAGGCGCGACAGGAAGTCGCGCTCGCCCGTCGTCAGGCCCAATATGCGGCCCCCGGGGTTGACGAGCGTCCAGCCTTTGTTCGCCAGCCGCCAGGTTTCCTGGGCGGGCTCTTCGGCGTGCGCGTCGGGCGCCGCGTCCATGCCGTCCAGCCCCACCGCGCGGCGTACCAGCGCCTGCAGCACCGCAGCGAGTTCCAGCCCGCTGACTTCGGGCGGCAGGCACGCGTCCGCGCCGCAGAGCAGCGTGCGGATGCGGCTTTCGGTATCCGTGAAGGTGGCGATCGCCACGATGCCCAGCCCGCGGTCCACGGCGCGCAGCCTTACCGCGGCGTTATGGATGTCGGGCAGCGGCGCCTCCAGCACCACCAGCGGGCTGGGCCGGCGGGAGTAGCGGTCATAGACATCCACCAGGTCGTAGCAGCGGCGGACGCTGAAGCCCAGGTGGGACAGGGCGTCCACTAGCATGGCGTGCCTGGCATCGTCCTGCCCAAGGAAAATGACATCCAGCGTGTTGTTCATTGATGCTTCCAATGAGGTGGCGCGGCATGGGGGCGGCGCTTGAAGGGGAAGGGCGTGGGCCTCGGCAGTCCTGGCATACCCCCCTCTCTAAGTAAGCGACGCGCCATGACGGGACCGTCTGGCGGTGTTGTTTGAATGGGGGCGAGAGGTCTGGACTATTGCCCAAGTTCTATGCGCTAGCGGCCAGTCTGGCCCCGGGATCCTGTCTGGCGCGTGCCGCAGCGTTGTAGCCGCCAGCCGCCGATGACCCGATCCTGCATGGAAGTCACGCCCGTGTTTCATTTAAACACGGGCGTGTTTCTTTGTGAAGATACGTTTCTGTAGTTTCTGATGGTAACGGTGTCTGCGGATAAAACCCCGGGGAAGCGCTTGAAACGCTGTTCGTTTCGGTCTTTTTGACAATAGATTATTAAGTATTACCGATACATTATTTTCTATTTTTGACGCCGGAAAGCCCATAAACTTGTGCGGCTTTTGAGCGGGCTGGCGTCTGCCATGCTTGAAGCTTGCGGGCGCCTGGGGCACTCTGGAGAGACGCTGTAAGTCAATGGCGGATATGGATTTTTCTGGATCCCGCCAAAGACGCTTTGCCAGCGAGGGTCCACGGGCAGGCCGGGCAAGCAGGCGAATGTTGCGATTTATGGATTAGCCCGGGAATTGGGGTGCAATCCGTTTATTTGGCGCCAGTATTGAGATGTTTTAATCAAATAAATAAATTCATATTAATGTCTCAGGTTGATCGATTGGACACGTTTAGCCATCGTCTGCGCAACGCCAGAATGCTTCAGGGATGGACTCAAAAGGACTTGGCGGTCGCAAGCAACCTGTCGCAAAGCGCCATCGGCAACTACGAAAGCGGGCAACGCCTGCAGCCCTCCAGCGATGCCCTCATCAAGTTGACCCGCGCGCTGCGGGTCAGCCCGATGTGGCTCAGCACTGGAGAGGGGCCGATGCTGAATTCCGGTTACGCCGACCCGCCGGTCAATGTCGGCGATGTCGCCCAGCCGCCCGCCTGGCCGTTCGAATCGGTGTCGTACGCGACCTATTCGCGCTTGAGCTTGCAGGAAAAGCGGCAGATCGAACTGGTGCTTGCCGCCTACATCAAGGCGCGCGGCGAATAGAGCCCAACGCCTGTCCCGGTTGTGCGGGCCGCCGCGCGTCCGTCGCCGGCGTCTTTTCGCGGCCCGGCGGTTCGCTGCGCAACCGGCTGCGCAGGCGCTCCACGGGATCCGCGATCAAGCCGTTAAGCAGTGCCGAAAACCCGATACAGCCCGTGATCACCAGCGCCGCGAAGAGCATGGGTTGGTGCGTCTCGACGTCGTTGAGCAGCCAGCTGAAGAACATGATCACCAGCGAATGGCAGATATAGATGGGGTAGCTCAATTCCCCGATCGCCTTGTCCAGCCGGTGGCGCGACTGGAACAGGAATGCCAACGGCAGCAGGGTGGCAAACAGCAGCACCGCCAGCGCATCGCGCACGTTGTGGTTCAGGCCGATCGAAAAGTGCAGCAGGCAATAGACGAACAGCACGGCGGCGCCCAGTTCCGGCAGCCGATGGAACCGGCGGGTCCACGCCTTGCAGCGCGGCAGCAGCACCTGGTGGGACAGCGACCCGACGAGGAACAGCGCCAGTTCCGTCGGGAAGAAGCGGTAGGTCCAGGGGTCGGCCATTCCGATGCCGGTCGCCACAAGCACGGCGCGCAACGCCAGGGACGCGACCAGCAGTGCCATCAGCCGGCGCGGGGAATGCAGCACGAAGGGCGCCACCAGGTAGAAGCTCATCTCCACGCCCAGCGTCCACGCCTGCGGCACCAGCAGCCCTTGGTACAAGGGCACGTCGCTATGGGCGAAGCTGCCGGTGAAAGCCAGGGCGCCGTGTTCGATGCCGAAGAACATCAGCCAGTCCTGGCCCAGGATGAGCAGGTTCGCCATCACCAGGAACAGTTCAGCGGAAAAGGGCAGGGCGTCGTAGATGCGGAAGAACGCGCCGCCGCTCAGCACGTGCGCCATCAGCGTCAGGCCGGCCACCGCCAGGTAGATGGGGAACAGCCGCAGGAAGCGGTTGGCGTAGAACTTGCCGGTGGCGCCCTGGTAGTTGTCCGTCGCGGTCAGCACATAGGAAATCAAAAAGCCGGAAATCACATAAAACAGCTGCACCGCCAGCCGGCCGCCGACCAAGTGGTCGGCATAGCCGCCGCCCAGATGGTCCAGCACCACTGACAGCGCCAGTAAGGTTCTTAAAAAGCCCATCGCCGTGTCTCCCCGGTTGTCTTATTGTTGGCCCCTTGGGCCGGACACCTGCGTCTGCGATACGTGTGTGACCGGCGGCGTTTCCCCGTGCTAGCAAGGCGGGCCGGAAAGATGGTCTGCAATGATTCTGCGCGTCGCCCGAAAGCGCCGCCATGCGGCATTCGATGCAGCCCGCCTCATCATCGGCGTGAGCGCCGGGCCGGCGCTTGCTGCTTTTGGATACGGCTGTAGGGGGGAGGAAAAGACGCCACGGCCCCGTGCCGGTTACAGTCGGGGGTGTGAATTTTCTAGGAGTCGCATCCATGCTTACCCAATTGTCTTCGCGTGGCCGGGCGGTATGCCTCAGCCTTCTGACCGTGGCATTGGCGGGTTGCGCGGGGTCCACCGGGGGCGCGCGCCCGCAAGGCGCCGCGGCGGCCAATGCCGCCAGCAGCGCGGATTCGCTGGCCCAGACCAGTTGGGAACTGGTGCGCTGGACGCAAGCGGGCGGCGCGTTGCGCGACATTCCGCATGGCGACAACGGCGAACCTGTGCGCCTGACGTTCCTGGCGCAAGGCAAGCAATACCAGGTGAACGGCTTTTCGGGCTGCAATCGCTATATGGGTTCGTACAAGCTGGAACGCGGCAAGCTCTTCATCAACGCGCCTGCGTCCACCCGCATGGCTTGCCCGGCGCCTGAACGCGCCAAGCTGGAAGCGGACTATCTGCGCGGCCTGACGGCCATCGATACCTTCACGCTGGACAACGGCGGCGCACCGCGCCATCTGACGTTCAATCTGCGCGGCGGCGACGTCCTGGAGTTCGAACGGCGCCAGGACCCTCCCACGCCGTAACGCCCGGCGCAGCGGATATCCGTTTCAGGATGTTTTCGCGCTGAAAACAGGGTCGGGGCACGCCTACAATGGCGCAGCCCGATCCTGGCAGCCTCGCGCGGGGTCCGGGCGTTCCTTGCCGATTCCGGGAGACCCCCACATGTCCTTTACCGCTTCCTTGCGCTGGTTGGCGCCGTGCATCCTGTCCGTCGGCCTTGCCGCTTGCGCGTCGTCCCCCCAACGGGCCGCAGACGGGCAGGATCCCCGTTACCAGCCGGCCTCGGCGTCGGACATCCTGGCGCAGACCAGTTGGGATCTGGCGCGGTGGACCCAGCCGGGCGGCGGCTTGCGTACCATCCCGCATCCGTCCTCGAATTCCCGGCCCCTGACGGTCACTTTCATCCATGACCGAGGCTCGCCCCGCATGTCCGGTTTTTCGGGCTGCAACCAATACAACGCGCCCTACACCGTGGCCAACGGCCAACTGATCGTGCAGGCGAACCCGGTGGCGACGATGATGGCCTGCGCCCCGCAGAACATGGCGCTGGAGCAGGCCTTCCTTGCGGGCCTGACCCGCATCACCGCCACGTCGCTGGACAACACCAACAACCCGCAGCGCATGACGTGGGTGTTGAGCACGGGGGACACGCTGGACTTCGGCCGACGCATCGACCCGGTGGCGGGCGGCCAGGCGGGGCCGACCAAGCTGGTCTACGTGAATGCCGAGCGCGTGCCCTGCAACGCCGGCGCGGGCCGTACCCTGTGCTATCAGGTGCGCGATAGCGCATCCCAACCTTGGCAGTTCTGGTATGGGGAGATCACCGGCTTCAATTTCCAGCCGGGCATCCGCTACCGCCTGCGCGTGGTGGAAGTTCCCGACCCGAACCCGCCGGCTGACGGCTCGTCCATGCGCTGGGTGCTGGACGCCGTGGTCGAGCAGGAAATCGTCAATCGTTGAGCCGTATCAAGGTGGGCGGGAGGCGGGGCAACCCGCCCAGCGATTACTATTACGGGCTTCGCCGTCCGTTTTCCTTCGCTTTGCCATGACTTCCGTCGTCAATATCGCTGCCTATAAATTCGTTTCGCTGGATGCCCTGCCCGACCTGCGCGCCCATCTGCTGGCCCGGGCCAGCGACGCGGCGCTCAAGGGCACCATCCTGCTGGCCGAAGAGGGCATCAACCTGTTCCTGGCCGGCTCCGCCGAAGGCATCGACGCCTTCCTGCAGACGCTGCGCGCGGACGCCCGTTTTGCCGACCTGGAAGTCAAGTTCAGCCACAGTAAAGGCGTGCCGTTCCGCAAGCTGCTGGTAAAGATCAAGCGCGAGATCATCCGCATGGATCACCCCACGATCCGCCCCGAGGCCGGCCGCGCGCCGGGCGTGGACGCGCAGACGCTGGCCCGTTGGCTGGCCCAGGGCATGGACGATGCCGGCCGCCCCGTCGTGATGCTGGACACCCGCAACGCGTTCGAAGTGGACGAAGGCACGTTCAAGGACGCCATCGACTGGCGCATCGACCGCTTCACGCAATTTCCCGCCGCTGTAAAGGCGCACCGCGCCGAACTCGAAGGCAAGACCGTCGTCAGCTTCTGCACGGGCGGCATCCGCTGCGAGAAGGCCGCCATCTACATGAACGAGGCCGGTATCCAGAACGTGTACCAGCTGGACGGCGGCATCCTCAAGTACTTCGAAGAGACTGGCGGCCCGGGCTACGAAGGCAAATGCTTCGTGTTCGACGAGCGGCATTCGCTGGATCCGGGGTTGGCGCCTAGCCAGTAGGGCTTTCCTCATTTCGTCCAAGGCATCCTCTGTCACGAGGGACGGCGCCGCGCAGGTGCGAACGTTGGCATACGCGGCGGCGCAACGCTTCGGCATGGGACAACGCCGGAGTATCGTGGACCTGCTTGCGAGGCCAGGCGCTGCCGACATCGAACTCGAACTCCCGGAACGGCGCAGGCGACCCGTCGCAAGGGGCGGTACTTAGGTCGTGGTTGCTAAAACCATGGCAATGCGGCGGTTTCGCTTCCGGTCAGCAGATGAAAAAGCGGCCAACTCGCTGATCTTGCGCGAGTTGGCCGCTTGGCCTGATGGGCGCTGCTCGATCAGCGCACGCGCATGCCAGGCTTGGCGCCGGGGAACGGTTCCAGCACGTAGATGCCGGCGTCCACGGCCTCGTCCGCGTGGCTGGCGGCAAGCACCATGCCTTCGGATACGCCGAACTTCATCTTGCGCGGGGCCAGGTTGGCCACCATGACGGTCAGCTTGCCGATCAGGTCTTCGGGCTTGTAGGCCGACTTGATGCCCGAGAACACGTTGCGGTGGCGGCCTTCGCCCACGTCGAGCGTCAGGCGCAGCAGCTTGGTCGAGCCTTCGACGTGTTCGCAATTGACGATCTGCGCGATGCGCAGGTCGACGCGGGCGAAGTCGTCGATCGAGATCGTCTCAGCCAGCGGCTCGCCGCCAGGCACCACCACCGGGGCGGCGGGCGGCTCGAACAGGTCTTCCAGCATTTGCGGCTCGACGCGCTGCATCAGGTGCTTGAACGGCGCGACGCGCTGCGGCAGCACGGCAGCATCGGCCCAGGTGAACGGCGCCTGGGCGCCGAAGAGTTCCAGCGCCACGCGCTCGGCCAGCGACGGCAGCACGGGGGCCAGCATCACGGACAGGGCCTTGAAGCCTGCCAGCGAACGCGAGCAGATGTCTTGCAGCGCGGCTTTTTGCGCGTCGTCGGCGGTGGCGATGCCCTTGGCCAGCACCCACGGCTGGGCCGTGTCGAACGCCTGGTTGATGCCGTCGGCGTAGGCCATGATTTCGCGGATGGCGCGGTTGTATTCGCGCGCTTCGAACGCGGCGCGGATGGATTCCGCCTGCTGGGCGTATTCCGCGGACAACGCGGCGGTGTCGCCCGAATAGCCCAGCGCGCCGTCAAAGTGCTTGGTGATGAAGCTGGCGGCGCGGCTGGCGATGTTCACGTACTTGCCGACCAGATCGCTGTTGACGCGGGCGATGAAGTCTTCGGGGTTGAAGTCCATGTCTTCGACCCGGGCGTTCAGCTTGGCGGCGATGTAATAGCGCATCCATTCGGCGTTCATGCCGATTTCCAGGTAGCGCAGCGGCGAGATGCCGGTGCCGCGGCTCTTGGACATCTTTTCGCCGCTGACGGTGATGAAGCCGTGCACGTTCACCGCGTCCGGCGTCTTGCGACCGGCGAACTTCAGCATCGCGGGCCAGAACAGCGCGTGGAAGTACACGATGTCCTTGCCGATGAAGTGGACTTGTTCAGTGGTGCCGTTGGGGTCGAGCAGGGCGTCGAAATCCAGGCCCTTGACTTCGCAATACGATTTCAGCGACGCCAGGTAACCCACCGGCGCGTCCAGCCACACGTAGAAGTACTTGCCCGGCGCATCGGGGATTTCGATGCCGAAGTAGGGCGCGTCGCGCGAAATGTCCCAGTCGCCCAGTTTGGCTTCGCCGTCTTCGGCGCCCAGCCATTCGCGGGTCTTGGCCAGCATTTCCGGTTGCAGGTGCTTGCCGCCATTGGCGTTCGAGCCCGTGGTCCACTGCTGCAGGAATTCCACGCAGCGGGGGTCGGACAGCTTGAAGAAGAAGTGGTCCGACGACTTCAGCACGGGCGTGGCACCGGTCAGTGCCGAGTACGGGTTGATCAGTTCGGTGGGGGCGTAGACGGCGCCACAGACCTCGCAGGAATCGCCGTATTGGTCCTTGGCGTGGCACTTGGGGCATTCGCCCTTGATGTAGCGGTCAGCCAGGAACATACCCTTGACCGGATCGTAGAACTGTTCGATCGAGCGCGTTTCAATCAGGCCTTGTGCCTTCAAGGCGCGATAGATGTCATGCGACAGCGCGACGTTCTCGGCGGAGTCCGTGGAATGCCAGTGGTCGAAACGGATGTGGAAGCCGTTCAGGTATTGCGGACGTTCGGCCGCGTAGCGGGCGACCAGCGCCTGCGGCGTGATGCCTTCCTTTTCGGCCTTCAACATGATGGGCGCGCCGTGCGCGTCATCCGCCCCTACGAAATGCACCGTGTGGCCCGCCATTCGCATCGAACGAACCCAGATATCGGCCTGGATGTACTCCATGATGTGGCCGATGTGGAAAGATCCGTTGGCGTAAGGCAGCGCAGTGGTGACAAATAGGGTGCGAGACATGGTTGTCGGTAGAGGTTGAGGGGAAAAGGGGAGTTGGCCGGCCATTTTAGGGCAACGGCGAAGACTTGCCCGGGCGGGGCGCGCCGCAGCCCGAAAACGACGCAACCCGCCTATCGCAACACGGCGAAGGAGGCGGGTTGAAGGAATGCGGCCACAGGCCGGATACCGGCCGTCTGGGCGCTGGCGCCCGGGGGGCTGGCCGCACACTGGCCCGCTTGCACCGCAGGGCGGCGCAAGCGCTTACGAAAAAGCCGCCGTCAGCGGATTTCGCGGGCTTCGACGTCGATCACGTCGCCGCGCGGTTGCGTGGCGAACGGGGCGGTGGCGGACTGGAATGGTCCCGGTCGGGCGCCTTGGCGTTGGCTCCAATAAGCGCGAACGCCGAAAGGTTTGCCGCGCACCTTGGCGACCACGTACAGGATCGCCACGGCAAGCGCCGTGGACAGCATGAAGACCAGCGCCATTGCCATGCCGATCAAGGCCAGGGCGGCGAATAGGACGGCACGGAAGAAGCGGATAAGTGTGTTGGTCATGAAGGTGGGATGCAAAACGCAGCGAAAGGTTCCCGTGTATCCGCTATCCTTTAGGGGATGGCGGCCCGCAGAAGCCGCGCTGCCTACGGAACCATAGTGACATGAGTATAACGATAGAACATATCCGCGCCGCTTTGCGCGCCGCGCACGACCCGAACACCGGATTGGACCTGGGCGTTTCTGTAAAAGATCGTGACATTGAACTAACGGGCGGCCGCGTCGCCCTGACGCTGGAACTCGGCTATCCGGCCGACAGCGTCCGCGATCAGGTCCGCGATATCGCCGTTGCGGCGCTGGCGGCGTCCGGCGCGCCGGACGCCCAGGTCACCGTCACCTGGAAAGTCGCGGCCCATGCCGTGCAGAAGGGCTTGAAGCCCCTGCCGAACGTGCGCAACATTATTGCAGTGGCCTCGGGCAAGGGGGGCGTGGGCAAAAGCACCACCGCCGTGAACCTGGCTCTGGCCCTGTCCGCCGAGGGCGCCAAGGTCGGCCTGCTGGACGCCGACATCTATGGCCCCAGCGTGCCGACGATGCTGGGCATTTCCGGACGTCCCGAAAGCCTGGACAACAAGAGCATGGAGCCGCTGACGGGCCACGGCCTGCAAGCCAACTCCATCGGTTTCCTGATCGACGCCGATTCGCCCGCCATCTGGCGCGGCCCCATGGTCACGCAGGCGCTGGAGCAGTTGCTGCGCCAGACCAATTGGCGCGACCTGGATTACCTGATTGTCGACATGCCGCCGGGCACGGGCGACGTGGCCCTGACTCTGGCGCAGAAGGTGCCCGTGGTGGGCGCCGTCATTGTCACGACGCCGCAGGACGTGGCGCTGCTGGACGCGCGCAAGGGCCTGCGCATGTTCCAGAAGGTCGAAGTGCCGATCCTGGGCGTGGTCGAGAACATGGCCATCCATATCTGCTCGCAATGCGGGCACGCCGAACACATCTTCGGCGAAGGCGGCGGCCAGCGCATGGCAGAGCAATATCAGACGCCTTGGCTGGGCAGCCTGCCGTTGACGCTGGCGATCCGCGAGCAGACGGACGCCGGCACGCCGACCGTGGTGTCGGATGCGGGCAGCGAAGCCGCTTCGCTGTACCGGGGCATTGCACGGAAGCTGGCAGCGGGCGTCGCGGCGCTACCGCGCGACATGGCCGGAAAATTCCCGTCCATCGTCGTGCAGCAGCCGTCCTGACGCATGCGGTGGGCAGCCCGAGCCTTCTTGGCTGGACTTTGCGTGGTATCGGGCGAGGCGCTGGCCAAACGCCCGGAAATCATCGTGGACCCCGGCGGCGTGCCGCCGGCGGCACTGCAAGCGATCACCGAGGCGGTGGACGCCATTGCGCGCCTGGCCGAAGACCAGGACGGCGGTGAAATCAACCGGCTGCGCCGGCGCGCGCGCGACGCGACGCTGGCCGCCTTGGCCACCCAGGGCTACTTTTCGCCCACGGTGACGCTTGAAGCCGGCACCGATATCGGCGGGGAAACCTGGGATATCGGCATCGTGTCGGGCAAGCGCACGACCGTGTCGGAAGTGGACCTGAAATTCACGGGCCGCATCACCCGTCCTGAATTTGCGCAGCGCGTGCAGAAACTGCGCGACGACTGGCAATTGAAGGCGGGGCAGCCGTTCATCAACAGCGACTGGAACCGGGCCAAATCCAGCCTGCTGGACCAAGTCTCCACGCGCGACTTCATGCTGGCGCGCATGACGGCGTCGCAAGCCGATATCCAGGCCGACACGGCGTCGGCCGTGCTGCGCGTGACGATCGACAGCGGGCCGCAGGTCCGCATGGGCGAACTGAACACCGAAGGCCTGAAGCGGGTGCCGGACAAGCTGGTCCAGCGCTACGTGCGCTATTCCGTGGGCTCGGCCTATGACCAGAACCGCCTGGACACCTGGCAGCAGGACCTGCAGTCCACTGCCTTCTTCCGGGGCGCCTTCGTCTCGCTGGAGCAACCGGGGGCCACGCAGCAGCAACAGGCCCAGGAGGCGAAATCGGACCGGGCCCGCGCGCCGGGCTCGACCGATCTGGCCGCGGCCACCCCCGCTGGCGACCCGTCCGTGTCCGGCGCGGTGCCACCGCCGCCCGCTGTCTATGATTCCGATGGCGAAGTGACGCTGCCCGTGCAGGTGCGCGTGGTCGAGGCGCCGCCCAAGCGTTTCACGGCTTCGCTGGGCGTGGACGACGAAGCAGGCGTGCGCGTGGAATCGTTGTACCGGCAGAACGTGGTGTTCGGGCAGCCGGTCACCATGGAAACGGGTTTCAGCGTGGACCGGCTGCGCCAACGCGCCTATGCCGACTTCCTGCTGCCGCCCACCGAGCGCGGCTACAAGGATTCCTTCGGGGTGCTGGCGGACCATTCCGATATCCAGGGGCTGGACGTCACGCGTTACGCGCTGGGCGCGACGCGCCTGCAAGAACGCAAGGGCGCGGGCGACAGCCGGGTGGAATACGAAACCCGCTGGGGCCTGCTGCTGGCGCAGGATCACGTGAAAATCGACGGCGGCGACGAATACACCTTGCCGACGCTGACCGCGACGGCCGAGTGGCTGCGCCGCGATGTGGACAACAAGTACGACCCGCGCGAAGGCCACCTGATCGCGGTGGGCGGCGGGGTGGGCGTGACGCTGGACACCGGCGAACCCTACACGCGCGCCCGGTTGCGGGCCCAGAAATGGTGGCCGATCGGCAAGCTGGACGTGCTGACGGTGCGAGGCGAGGTCGGCCGGGTCTGGTCCAGCAGCAAGGTGCAGGTGCCGGACGATTTCGGCTTCCGCACGGGGGGCGCGCGATCGATCCGGGGCTATAAGTACCAGAGCATCGGCGTGCATCGCGATAACGCCGTCGTGGGTGCGCCCACGCTCGTTGTCGGCAGCGTCGAATACGACCACTATTTCAATGAGCGCTGGGGCATGGGTGTGTTCGTGGACGCCGGCGACGCCGCGGAATCGTTCGGCGACATGTCGATGGCGGTCGGCTATGGCGTGGGCGCCCGGGTGCGCACGCCGGCGGGCCCGTTGTTCCTGGACCTGGCCTACGGCCAGCGTGAACGCGACCTGCGCCTGCACTTTTCGTTGGGGATCGCGTTTTGAAGGTGTTGCGCAAAATCCTGCGCCAGATCCTGGTTTGGTGGTTGCCGGGCCTGGCGATGCTGGCGTTGCTGGCTAGCGGATTCCTGTTCTGGCTGGTGGGTTCGCAGAACGGCACGCGGTTACTGTTGACCACGGCAGCCCAGCAATTGGACGGGCAGGCGCTGGAGGTGAACGGCTCGCTGCTGCGCGGCGTGTCGGTGGGCAAGCTGGACCTGGACGTAGGCGGCACCCGGATCGACATCACCGACCTGCATCTGAACGTGCAGTGGCGTGCGCTGGGTGAGCGCCTGCTGCATGTGCGCGACGTGTCAGCGAGTTCGGTGCGCGTGGCCCTGACCTCGTCGCCCGACGCGGCGCCCGAGGAAGACGACGGCGCCCCGTTCACGCTGCCGTCGCTGCCGGTGGACATCGCCGTGGACCGCGTGGCGCTGGGCGACTTCCAGCTGGATCAGGATGGCCAGCCGTTGCCTGTGACGCTGGGCGATCTGAACGCCACCTTCGCAGCCGGCAAGCAGGGGGCGCAGTTGCGCATCGCCAGCCTGCGGGTGGGCCATGAGGTTGGGCACGCGGACGTGTCGGGCCAAGCCGATCTGCAGGGCATGGCCGACCCGTGGCCGTTCACCGCGCGCTTGGACGTGACTGCGCGGGGTTCGGGCCCCGATTCCCCGTTGTGCCAGGCGGACAAGCTGAGCGGCGTGTACGACGCGCGTCCGGCCAACGCCGACGCCAAGCCCGACCCCAAGGCCAAGCCTGCGCCTAAAGCCGCGGCCGACGCCAAGCCCGCTGAACGGGCCGGCCCGCCGGCGCCCGCCTGCCAGGTGGTGTTGCGCGCGGATGCCGCGGGGTCGATGGATGGCATTCAGGCCAAATTGGACGGCGCGGGTTCCGGGTTGCTGCTGGACGTTGTCGCTGATCTGGCACCGCGCACGGCGCTGGTGCTGCGCAGCGCCCGAGCGAATGCGCAATTGCCCGATAAATCAACGCTTTTTGCGCAATTCGATCTGCAGTCAGACACCGCGCAAGGCGCGGGCCGTGACCGTATCGTGGGCACCGTCAGCGCTCAGCGCCTGGATCTGGCGCCGTGGCTGGGCGAGGCCATTCCGCCTGCCGTGCTGACCGTGCGCGGCGACGTGCAGGCCGATATCGAGAACCTGAGCCAGTTGCGGCATGCCGCGGTCGATCTGCGTTTCGAAGACGGTACGCGCTGGAACAAGCAGCCCCTGACGGGGGCGCTGAAGGCGCAGGTGGACATCGCCGCACCGGACGCCGCGACGCCGGATGCCACGGCAACGTCAGCCGAAGCGGCATTGGACCCGCTGGCGGGGCTGCGTATCCACGGCTTGGACGTGGACCTGAAGCTGGGCCGCAACCGGATTCAGGCCAAGGGCGAGCTGGACGCCCGGGACGGTTCGCTGACGCTTGACGCCCAGGCGCCCCAATTGGACGCATTCTGGCCAGGCATTCCGGGCGGCGCGGACGTCAAGGCCAAGTTCGCGGGCACCATGGCCGCGCATCGTGGCGAGGTGAGGGCCGGCTACACGCCCGCCAAACCGCGCCCTGGCGTGCTGGGGCAGGCCCCGGCCAAGGCCGACATCGTCTTCACCGGTGCCTGGGGCAAGGGCGCAGCCGGCCAGCCCGATGCCGCGCTGACGGGATGGCGGGGCGCGTTTTCCAAGCTGACGGCCGACACCGCCGGTTTTACCGTGACGGCGGACCGGCCGGTGACCTTGGCCTATCTGCCGTCCGCCGTGGCGCCGCAGTGGCAATGGCAGGTCGGACAGACTGCCTTGAGCCTGACGCTGCCCGGCAAAGAACGCGTGACCCTGGCGCATCAGGGTTCGCGCGGCGGCGGCAAGCGCTGGGAAACCGCGGGCCAGGCCGATAACCTGGTCATTACGGCCGCCATGGCCCGCCAGGTGATCGGCGCCGTTGACCCCGACGCGGCTTCCAAACTGGGCAAAGGGCCCAGCCGGGTGAACGCGATGATCCCCGAGGGCCAGCGCCGCATCGCACTGGACTTGCTGTGGGATCTGAAATTCGACGGACGATTGGGCGGCAAGGCCCGCATCGCACGCCGCGATGGCGATCTGCTGATTCCGGGCGATCCGCCCATTCCGCTGGGCGTGAAGGCGCTGGTGCTGGACGTGACCGCCACGCCCACGTCCGCGAACGCCAGCCGGCTGGATGCCAAGATCAACCTCGCGACCGCCAAGATGGGCACGGTCAACGGCACCGGTTCGGCCGTCCTGGTCGTCGACGCCAAGGGCGGCATGGCGCTGGACGAGCGCCAGCCCCTGCGCGCCAAGCTGGACGCCGATATCGCCGATCTTGCCTGGATCGGCCTGTTCGTCGGCGATTCGATGGAAGTCGGCGGTGCGCTCAAGGCCAATCTGGAAGCCCAGGGCACCCTGGCCGGCAAGTGGTCGGCCACGGGCACCATCCGGGGCGACAAGCTGCGCGTGGTGCGCATTGACGACGGCGTGCGTCTGATCGATGGCACCTTGTCGGCGCGCCTGGATGGCGACCGTCTGGTGCTGGACAGCCTGCGGTTCCCGGCCTCGTTGCGGGTGATGCCGGCCGAATGGCGCACCAAGGAATGGATCACGACGAATCCCGAAGCCAAGGGCGGGTACGCCGAGGCCAAGGGGCAGTGGAATTTCATTGACGGCGGCGGCGCCATCAAACTGACCCTGTACCGGTTCCCGGCGTTGCAGCGCTCGGACCGCTATGCCATGGTGTCCGGCGTCATAGACCTGACGGCGGCCATGCCCCGCATCGAGATCGTGGGCGACCTGAAGGCGGACGCTGGCTGGTTCAGCCTGGAGATCCTGCAAGGTGTGCCCTCGCTGGACGACGACGTCAAAGTGGTCCGGGCCGGGCAGGACCCGACGGCGGTGTCGACGCCGCTGCAGACCAGCATGAACCTGAAGTTCGACATGGGGCCGCGCTTCTATATCACCGGGATGGGCCTGGACGCCGGTCTGCTGGGTTCGATCCAGATCCTCCTGAACGATGGCCGCTTGTCCGGCGTAGGCCAGTTGCGCACGCGGGGCGGCGGCATCGAGGCCTACGGCCAGAAGCTGCGGCTGAGCCGGGGCACGCTGACCTTCCAGGGGCGGTTGGACAATCCTCTCCTGGACATCGAGGCCCTGCGTACCGGTGAACAGGTCGAGGCGGGCGTCAAGGTCGTCGGCACGGCGCAACGTCCCCGGATCGACCTGGTTTCCTATCCGGACGTGAGCGACGTGGAAAAGCTCTCCTGGCTGCTGCTGGGCCGGGGGCCGGATGAAAGCGGCAGCGACGCGGCCTTGCTCGTGTCGGTGGGTACGGCGCTGCTGGGGGGCGGGCAGCCGTTCTACAAGCAATTCGGCCTGGACGATGTCAGCGTGCGCACGGGCAACATCGGCAGTTCCGGCAGTATCCTGCCGGACCGCACCGTCGCCGGCGACGTCAACCGGGACAGCGACAGCCAATTGGCGACCCAGTTCCTGGTGGCCAGCAAGTCGTTCGCCAACGGCATCACCCTGAGCGTCGAGCAGGCGCTGGCGGGCAGCGACACGGTCGGCCGGGCCAGCTACCGCCTGGCGCGTGGCCTGTCCGTGGACCTGAAGGGCGGTTCCGTCAACGGCATTGCCCTGGTCTACCGGACCTTCTGGGGCAACTGAACGACGTCGGGCGGGGCGGGATCAAGGCGTCCCGCCCCGCCCGCCGGCAGCGCGCGCGCGCTCGGGATAAAATGAGGCCCATTCCTTCCCCTTAGCACCATTCCCACCATGAGCATCAAAAGCGACCGCTGGATCCGCCGCCAGGCCGAAGCCGGCATGATCGAACCCTTTGAAGCGGGTCAGGTCCGCACGGCCAATGGCGGGCGCATCGTCAGTTACGGCACCAGCAGCTACGGCTACGACGTGCGCTGCGCCGACGAATTCAAGATCTTCACGAACATCAATTCCACCATCGTCGATCCGAAGAATTTCGACGAAGGCTCGTTCGTGGACTTCAAGGGCGATGTCTGCATCATCCCGCCCAACTCGTTCGCCCTGGCCCGCACGGTCGAATACTTCCGCATTCCGCGCAGCGTCCTGACGATCTGCCTGGGCAAGAGTACCTATGCGCGCTGCGGCATCATCGTCAACGTGACCCCGCTGGAACCCGAATGGGAAGGCCACGTCACGCTGGAATTCTCGAACACCACCCCGCTGCCCGCCAAGATCTACGCCGGGGAAGGTTGCGCGCAGATGCTGTTCCTGGAAAGCGACGAGGTCTGCGAGACCTCTTACGCGGACCGCGGCGGCAAGTACCAGGGCCAGCGCGGCGTCACGCTGCCGCGCACCTGATCCGTCAGTCGTCCTGGCCGGGCACGGGGCGCCGGTAGTCGATATCCCATTCGCTTTCCGCGGCCTGGACGAATCCATGCCGGCGATAGAACCGGTTGGAATCGCTGCCGCGCAACGCGCCCACGGCGACCGGCAGCCCGCGGCTGTCGGCTTCCTTCAGGATCCGCCGCATGACCTGGCTGCCCAGGCCCTGTCCCTGCGCGGCGGGCACCACATACAGGTGGTCCAGCCGCAAGCCCGCGCCTTCCGGACGCAGGGCGTAGAACCCCACCCGTTGTCCGTTGTGCTGGATGGCCCACGTGTGTTCCGGCTGGAAGGTGTTGCGCAGCCGCTGGCGCGCCCGTTCCGGGTCGAAGCGGCCCAACTGCTCAAGGCTGTCGCGCATGGCCTCGATCCGCAAGGTCGCCAACGCGTCGAAATCCGCTTCCGACACGGGGCTGTATTGCACGTCCGCACCCGAAAGTTCGTCATAGCCCCGGCCCAGGAACTGCAGGATGCAAATGCCGTGGCCGTAGGGGTCGCTCAGGTGCGCGATGCGGCCCCAGGCGTGCGAGGCGGCCGGATCCTCCAGGCGGGCGCCGGCGGCGACCGCCTGGTCGACGGCGCGATCCACGTCTTCCACCACCACATCCAGATGCACGGGCGTCCAGTGCCGCGCATAGTCCCGCGTCTGGCGCGCCGCGCTGGCTGCCGGCGTGCCGGCGGCCTTCTCCAACAGATAGATGGGCGCATTGGCGCCCAGCATTTCCGCCGCCTTCGGGCCCAATCGTCGATGCAGGGTCAATCCGAAGGCGCGCCGATAGAAGTCGATGGCGTGTTCAAGATCGGGCACATCGATATTGACCAGGATATGCATAGGGCTTTTCCGTTGTAAGGGCCCGGAAACCATATCACGGGTCCGATGCGCCATGCGGCCGGCAGCGTGCGTGCCGCACGCTAAAGAAAACCGCTGGCGTGGCCGTAAAAAGGGTATATGTGTTTGCCGATTTGGCGACGTCATCTCTGCAAGCTGAGCAAGGCCCCGACCCCGTGCGTTACCCCCACATTCCCTGGCTGCCCCTGTTGTTCTATCCCGCGCTGCCAGTGGCAGCCGCGGTCGGTCTGATGCTGTGGCGCGATTGGCCGCCGGCGCTGACGCTGATCGTGCCGTTCGTGCCGTGGGTGATGGCGCTGATCGGCGCGGCGATCTGCCTGATGTACCAGCGCTCGCAAACGATGGCGCTGATGCTGTGCGTGCTGGCCGCCACCGCCGTCTGGCCGACGCTGGCGCGGGAAGCGCCGTGGGCGTTGGGGCCCGTGCTGGCGTGGTGGTCGGTGGCCTATACGATCAACGCGGTATGGTCGGAACGGTTGAGCATGCTGTTGGACATGGCCGCGCGCATCGGGCTGATGGCCGTGGGCGTGGCGGCGATCGTGCTGGCCGGCAAGGACGGCTTGGCCGACGTCTTCGGCACGCTGGCGCTCCAGGGCAAGCTGGCGCGGCTGGGCGTGCCCGTCGAAGCGCTGGTGGGGTTGCTGTTGACCGGCCTGACGCTGACGTTGCTGCTGCTGCGCTACGGGCGGCCGCAGCAGGCCGGCCAATGGCTGGGTTTCGTCTGCATGGCGTGGGCGTTGCCGCGCGGCGCGCACCATCCCATCGAACTGGCCTTGATGTCGGCCGCGGCGCTGACGGCGCTGTGCATTTCGCTGGCGCATGAAGGCTTCCACATGGCGTTCCGGGACGAGTTGACGGGCCTGCCGGGCCGGCGTGCGCTGAACGAACGCCTGCAGCGCATGGGCCGCGTCTACACGCTGGCGATGGCCGACGTGGACCACTTCAAGATATTCAACGATACGCACGGGCACGACGTCGGCGACCAGGTGCTGCGCATGGTGGCGTCGCAATTGCGGCGGGTGCCCGGCGGCGGCCAGGCGTACCGGTACGGCGGCGAAGAGTTCACGCTGGTGTTCCCCGGCAAGACCGCGGCGGAAAGCATGCCGCACCTGGAAACGGTCAGGCGGGCGATCGAGGCCTATCAGATGCGCCTGCGCGACAGGCCGGCCCGTCCCAAGGCGGACCAGGTCGGCCTGCGCCGGCGTGGAACGCGGGGCGGGCGCGGGGCGCGTCCGTTGCGGGTGACGGTCAGTATCGGCGTGGCCGAGCGCGGCGACGCCTTGCGGGCGCCGGACGCGGTGATCAAGGCCGCGGACCAGGCGCTGTACAAGGCCAAGGACGGCGGACGCAACCAGGTATGCGCGTACGGCGTCCGGCGCAAGGCCACTGCCTGAGTCCGGCCTACTTGCCGGTCAGCGCCAGCGCCATCAGGGTTTCGTCATAGAGCAGCCCGTTCACGCACAGCGCTTCGCGCTCCGTGCCGTATTCCACAAAGCCCAGGCTGGCGTACAGCGCGGCCGCGGCGCTGTTGTTGGCGGTCACGCTCAATTGCACCTGCCGAATACCGCGCATGGTCTGCGCATGCGCGATCGCCGCATGCATCAGCAGCCGGCCCAGGCCTTGCCCGCGCTGCGCAGGGGTGACGTACATGCTCCAGATGTGCGCCTTGTGGCGCATCTTCAATTTGCGCTGACGGCCCACGCCCACCATGCCGGCGAGCGCGTCGTCCGTGAACACGCCGAACATCGCGCCATCATCCAGCGGCGTGATCCACGCCCGGATATCTTCCAGTGTCAGCGTGTGTTCCTCTTCGTAACTTGATCCGAACGATTCCGGCGTTTCCACCAGGGCGTCCAGGCGCAATCGACGCAGGGACGGGGCATCCGGGGCGGTCAGACGTCTGACAAGCAGAGAGGGCATGGGCGCAAGTGTTGGGAATACGGAACGGTCGGGCGGCGTTTGGACAGTATAGGCGGGCGGTTTGCCTATAATGGGTTCATTGCCGCTTGCGGTTTTCAACAAGGAGCCAACGATGTTCGGTTTCCTCAAGATAAACCAGGACGCCAAGCGCGACGAAGTGCAGGAAGAATTCGTCGCCCGCGTGGCGGATGCTGCGCAAGACTTTGTACAAGCCGCCCGTTCCACGGGCGCGGTGTTGGACTATTCCCCGTCCAGCGTCCATGCGCTGGATGACGCGCTCGAGGCCGCCCATGTCGGGACTTTGCCTCTTACCCCCATGCAGACCGTCGGCGCCGCCGCCTACCTCTACGAGATCGGGCGCCGGGCCCATGGCGGCCTCTATGAGGTCTGCGACGACGAAGACCCGGTCGTGCTGGTCTGCGGCGACCCCGGTTCCGAAGTCTGTTTTGGCGCGATTGCCAAGGTCGAACGGCGCATCCGCTACGGCGCCGCCGAGGCGATCCCCGCCTACTTCGAACTGTTCACGGCCGCCTTGCAGACGGGCGAAGCCCACACGATCCGCTAGGTTTGCTCCCCGCCGCCGCCGTTGTCCCTGTGCTGAAAACGCCCGCTTTTGGCGCGATGACAACGGCCGTTCAGGCCTTCTGGGGATTTCCCTTAGGACTGTAAGAAAAACAGCCCTACAATTCCGCCATTCCCGCCTCCCCGGCGGGGGGTCGCGCCGTCTGTCATCAGGCGGATTTTTACTAGAAGTACACTCGCGCCGCGATAAGCGTCCGATCCCGCCTTGCCCCCAGGAGCGCCTGCATGAAATTCCGCTTCCCCATCTTCATCATCGACGAGGACTACCGTTCCGAGAACGCGTCCGGTTTGGGTATCCGTGCCTTATCTGAAGCGATCGAGGCCGAGGGCGTCGAGGTGATCGGGGTGACCAGTTATGGCGACCTGAGTTCGTTCGCGCAGCAGCAAAGCCGCGCCAGCGCCTTCATCCTGTCGATCGACGATGAAGAGTTCGACGTGGATTCCCCCGAGGACGTGGCCAGCGCGATCAAGAACCTGCGCATGTTCATCGGCGAACTGCGCTTCCGCAACGCCGACATCCCCATCTACCTGTATGGCGAGACGCGTACGTCGGAACACATCCCGAACGACATCCTGCGCGAACTGCACGGCTTCATCCACATGTTCGAGGACACCCCCGAATTCGTGGCGCGCCACATCATCCGCGAAGCGCGCAGCTATGTGGATTCGCTGCCGCCGCCGTTCTTCCGCGAATTGGTCAAGTACGCGCAGGACGGTTCGTATTCCTGGCACTGTCCCGGCCACTCCGGCGGCGTGGCGTTCCTGAAGAGCCCCGTGGGACGCATGTTCCACCAGTTCTTCGGCGAGAACATGCTGCGCGCCGACGTCTGCAACGCCGTGGACGAACTGGGCCAGCTGCTGGACCACACCGGCCCCATCGCCGAATCCGAACTGAATGCCGCGCGCATCTTCCATGCGGACCATTGCTTCTTCGTCACCAACGGCACGTCGACCTCGAACAAGGTCGTCTGGCACGCCAACGTCGCCGCGGGCGACGTGGTGGTGGTGGACCGCAACTGCCACAAGTCGATCCTGCACGCCATCACCATGACGGGCGCGATCCCGGTGTTCCTGCGCCCCACGCGCAACCACCTGGGCATCATCGGCCCGATCCCGCTGGAAGAATTCCACCCGGACAACATCCGCAAAAAGATCGAAGCCAACCCCTTCGCGCGCGAAGCGGTGAACAAGAATCCGCGCATCCTGACCTTGACGCAAAGCACGTACGACGGCGTTATCTACAACGTGGAAATGATCAAGGAGCAGCTGGGCAGCTATGTCGACACGCTGCACTTCGATGAAGCCTGGCTGCCGCACGCCTCGTTCCACGAGTTCTACCAGGACATGCACGCCATCGGCCAGGACCGCCCGCGCAGCCACGACGCGATGGTCTTCGCCACGCACTCCACGCACAAGCTGCTGGCCGGCATTTCGCAGGCCTCGCAGATCATCGTGCAGGAGTCCGAGACCCGCAAGCTGGACCGCAACGTCTTCAACGAGGCGTACCTGATGCACACGTCGACCTCGCCGCAGTACGCGATCATCGCGTCGTGCGACGTGGCCGCCGCCATGATGGAGCCGCCGGGAGGCACCGCGCTGGTCGAGGAGAGCATCCGCGAAGCGCTGGACTTCCGCCGCGCCATGCGCAAGGTGGAATCCGAGTTCGGCAAGAACGACTGGTGGTTCAAGGTCTGGGGCCCGAACCGCCTGGTGTCCGAAGGCATCGGCAACCGCGACGAATGGATTCTGGAAGCCAACGACCACTGGCACGGCTTCGGTGAAATGGCCGAAGGCTTCAACATGCTGGACCCGATCAAGGCCACGGTCATCACCCCGGGGCTGGACATGTCGGGCAGCTTCGGCGAAACGGGCATCCCCGCCGCGCTGGTGTCGAAGTACCTGACCGAACACGGCGTGGTGGTCGAGAAGACGGGCCTGTACTCGTTCTTCATCCTGTTCACCATCGGCATCACCAAGGGCCGCTGGAATACGTTGTTGACCGCCTTGCAGCAGTTCAAGGACGACTACGACCGCAACCAGCCGCTGTGGCGCATCCTGCCGGACTTCTGCAAGGTCCATCGCCGCTACGAGCGCATGGGCCTGCGCGATCTCTGCCAAGAGATCCACGAAGCCTACCGCGCGCGCGACGTCGCCCGCCTGACCACCGAGATGTACCTGAGCGACATGGTGCCGGCGCTCAAGCCTTCGGACGCCTTTGCCCGCATGGCGCACCGCGAGGTCGAACGCGTCGACATCGACAAGCTGGAAGGCCGGGTGACCGGCGTGCTGCTGACGCCGTATCCGCCGGGCATCCCGCTGCTGATCCCGGGCGAGCGCTTCAACCGCACGATCGTGCAGTACCTGCAATTCGCGCGCGAGTTCAATGAGCGCTTCCCCGGCTTCGAAACCTACATCCACGGCCTGGCCGACGAAGTGGGTCCGAATGGTGAAAAGCGCTACTACGTCGATTGCCTGATCGAAGAGTAAGACCCGCGGGTCTGGAGTCCTGATGTTTGATGTAGCCGTACTCGGCGCCGGCGCCGCTGGCATGATGTGTGCAGCGGTGGCCGGCCAGCGCGGCTTGCGCGTGGTGCTGGTCGACCATGCCGACCGCCTGGCGGAGAAGATCCGCATTTCGGGCGGCGGCCGCTGCAATTTCACGAACATCGGCGCCGGACCCGCCAATTTCCTGTCCGACAACCCGCATTTCTGCCGCTCGGCGCTGTCGGCCTATACCCCGCAGGATTTCCTGGCGCTGATGAAGCGCCACCATATCGCCTGGCACGAGAAGCACCGCGGCCAGTTGTTCTGCAACGATTCCAGTGAATCCATCATCGACATGCTGCGCGCCGAGTGCGACGCGGGCAATGTGCAATGGCGGATGGGCTGCCCGGTGTCCGAGATCGGCCACGGCGACGCGGGCTTCGAGCTGCGCACCGGCCAGGGCATGATCCGTGCGGCCAAGCTGGTGGTCGCGACCGGCGGCATGGCGATCCCGCAGCTGGGTGCCACCGACTTCGGCTTGAAGATCGCGCGGCAGTTCGGCCTGAAAGTGGTCGAGCCCCGGCCCGCGCTGGTGCCGCTGACCTTTGATCCCGCGCAATGGCAGGCGCTGTCCGAGCTGTCGGGCGTGGCGCTGGAAGTCGGCCTGCACACGGGGCAGGGCAAGGCGCGAGGCGAATTCCTGGAAGACCTGCTGTTCACCCACCGGGGCCTGTCGGGGCCGGCGATCCTGCAGATCTCCAGCTATTGGAAACCCGGCGAACCCATCGTGATCGACCTGGCGCCAGGCCGCGACCTGGCCGAAGAACTGCTGGCGTCCAAGTCCGGCAACCGGCAGCAGATGCATACGGTGCTGGCGGGGCTTTGGCCCAAGCGGCTGGCCGATCGCTGGCTGCATCTGGCGGAGCAGGGCGGCAAGCCCGGCCTGGCCGCCCTGCGCCTGGCCGACGCGCCGGACAAGACTCTGCGCGCGTTGGCGCAGGACATCCATCAATGGTCGCTGGTGCCCAGTGGCACTGCCGGCTACAAGAAGGCCGAAGTGATGCGCGGCGGCGTGGATACGCGCGGGCTGGACCAGAAGTCCATGCAGGCGAAAACCACCCCGGGGCTGTATTTCATCGGAGAGGCGGTGGACGTCACCGGCTGGCTGGGCGGCTACAACTTCCAATGGGCCTGGGCATCGGGCGTGGCCTGCGGCAAGGCGCTGTAGGCCCGGCGCCTGGCGCATCGCCGGGCGCTATGGCACCCATTGCAACAATACCATTGTGATATTAAATAAAAATACATATCATTTATGTTTTCGATATTGACTTGCGCCTTCCCCCAGGAAGGCGGGTCCACCGGAGACATGCATGGCCTACACCCTTCCGACCCTGCCGTACGCCTATGACGCCCTGGAGCCTCACATCGACGCGATGACGATGGAGATCCACTACAGCAAGCACCATCAAACCTATGTCACGAGCCTGAATGCGGCGCTGGATGGGGCCGGGATCAGCACCGACGAACCCGTCGACGCCTTGGTGGCCCGCCTTGACCAATTGCCCGAAGCCATCCGCGGCGCGGTCCGCAACCACGGCGGCGGCCACGCCAACCACAGCCTGTTCTGGTCGGTGATGTCGCCCGAGGGCGGCGGCGAACCCGGCGGCGCGCTGGCGGCCGCCATCGAATCCGAACTGGGCGGCCTGGCCGCCTTCCGCGAGGCCTTCACCAAGGCGGCGCTGACCCGTTTCGGCAGCGGTTGGGCCTGGCTGTCGGTGACGCCGGCCGGCAAGCTCGTGGTTGAAAGCAGCGCCAACCAGGACAGCCCGCTGATGCAGGGCAATACGCCGATCCTGGGTCTGGATGTCTGGGAACACGCCTACTATCTGAAGTATCAGAACCGCCGTCCCGAATATATCGGCGCCTTCTACAATGTCGTGAACTGGCCCGAAGTGGCTCGCCGCTATGCGGCCGCCAAGGGCTGAGGCCATCTCTCTCAAGGAGGGTAGCGGCCCTATGAACACCTTCAGCCGTCATCGCGTGCGGCCCGCGGCCACCAGTATCAGCGTGTGGACGCTTGCCGTCATGGTGTCCTGCCTGGCGCTGCATCAGCTCTGGGCGTACCTGGACGTGCGGGCGCCGCACGTGGCTGACGCGCTGCTGGGCGGCTTGGTTGCCGCCGCCGCTACCGCGCTGGGCACCTTGCCCATCCTGTTCGCGCGCACCATTCCTCAAAAGGTGCAGGACAGCATGTTCGGCTTCGGCGCCGGGGTGATGCTGGCCGCCAGCGCGTTTTCGCTGGTGGCGCCGGGCATCCAGGCGGCCGAGTCCCAGGGCATGGGGCCGTGGGGAGCCGGCCTGACGGTGGGCGCCGCCATCCTGCTGGGCGCGGCGGTCCTGCTGGTGATGGATCGCACCTTGCCACACGAGCACTTCATCAAGGGACGCGAGGGCATCGAGGCCCACCGCCTGCGCCGTACCTGGCTGTTCGTGTTCGCCATCACCCTGCACAACCTGCCCGAAGGCCTGGCTATCGGCGTGGGCTACGCGGGCAGCGACCCGGTGCGCGGGACGGCGCTGGCTACCGGCATCGCCATCCAGGACATCCCGGAAGGGCTGGTCGTGGCCGTCGCGCTGCTGGCCGCCGGCTACAAGCGCGCCTTTGCCGTGGCGCTGGGCATGCTGTCCGGGCTGGTCGAACCGCTGGGCGCCGTGATCGGCGCGGCTATCGTCGGATTCTCGGCGCCGATGCTGCCGTGGGGCCTGGGCTTTGCCGCCGGCGCCATGCTGTTTGTTATCAGCCACGAAATCATCCCCGAATCGCACCGCAAGGGGCACGAGGTCTACGCCACCTGCGGGCTGATGATCGGGTTCGTGCTGATGATGCTGCTGGACACCGCGTTAGGCTGACCCAACGGGGCGCCAGAAGGAGCGGTTTTCCCCGCCGGGCCGCCCCAAGGGGAAAAAGCCCCCTCGGGGGGGCAGCAAGCATGCGCAGCGTGCGCGGCGTGGGGGTAGTGTCTCCCGCCGGGCCGCCCCAAGGGGAAAAAGCCCCCTCGGGGGGCAGCAAGCATGCGCAGCGTGCGCGGCGGGGGGGTAGCGTCTCCCGCCGGGCCGCCCCAAGGGGAAAAAGCCCCCTCGGGGGGCAGCAAGCATGCGCAGCGTGCGCGGCGTGGGGGCCTTTCCGGAGGACTTCTTTTCGTTGTATGCTTGGCGCCGCTGTCACGCATGTTTGCGGGAGAGAGCGGCCTATCAACACGGGCCGCCGCCGAAGGCGCAATTCGCCCAGAATCGCTCAGGTAACCGATATCGCACATGCTTGCCCTGTCCCGGTTTTCTTACCGTGCGGACGCGGCAAAACAGTACTCTGGAGAGACCTGGCGCCGCCCCTGAATAAGGGACATAGCGCGTAGCCCAGGCGCCGAAGGTGCAAACCCGCCACGCGCGGGGCAACTCTCAGGCAAAAGGACAGAGGGGCGGAAGATTCAGCCGTAGCCGCGCGGGCGTCATCCGCCTGTTGCGACCGGCATTCCGTAACCCTGGCAAATCACTGCCGTCCCGGAGTTTCCGCGCATGTCCGCAACCCTTAAACGCACCCCGCTGGCCGAAGAACATATCGCCTCCGGCGCCCGAATGGTCGATTTCGGCGGATGGGACATGCCCTTGGCCTACGGCTCGCAGCTGGAAGAACACCACGCGGTGCGCCAGGACGCCGGCATGTTCGACGTGTCGCACATGCTGAACGCCGACGTCGTCGGCCCGGACGCCTTCGCCTTCCTGCAGCGCCTGGTCGCCAATGACGTGGCCAAGCTGACGGTGCCGGGCAAGGCGCTGTACACCTGCATGCTGAACCCGCAAGGCGGCGTCATCGACGATCTGATCGTCTACTTCTTCGCGGCCGACGAATGGCGCGTGGTGGTCAACGCCGGCACGGCCGACAAAGACATGGCCTGGATGCAGCGCGTGAAGCAGGCCGGCAATTTCGACGTCGCCATCACCCCCCGCCGCGATCTGGCCATGGTGGCCGTGCAGGGCCCGAACGCCCGCGCCAAGGTCTGGGCCGCCCGCCCGGCATGGCAGGCCGCGACTGAACCGCTGACGCCCTTCGTCGCCGCTGTCGTGGCCGACGATACGCTTGTCGCCCGTACCGGCTACACCGGTGAAGACGGCTTTGAAATCGTCCTGCCCGCTGCCGACGTCGTGCAACTGTGGCGCGACCTGGCCGCCCAGGGCGTGCGTCCGGCGGGCCTGGGCGCGCGCGACACGTTGCGCCTGGAAGCCGGCATGAACCTGTACGGCCAGGACATGGACGAGCTGACCCACCCGGATCAGGCCGGCCTGACCTGGACCGTTTCCCTGAAAGACGCCGAGCGCCGTTTCATCGGCCGCGACGCACTGGAGCAGTTCGCCACCCCCGCCACCTTCATCGGCCTGAAGCTGCAAGAGCGCGGCGTGATGCGCGCCCACATGGCCGTGCGTACGCCGGCCGGCACGGGTGAACTCACCAGCGGCACCATGTCGCCCACGCTGGGCGTGTCCATCGGCTTTGCCCGCCTGCCGCAAGGCGTGCGTCCGGGCGACACGGTCGAGGTCGACATCCGCGGTAAATGGGTGCCCGCCCTGGTCTGCAAACTGCCGTTTGTCCGTAACGGCAAAGCCGTCGAACACTCGTAAACTCGAAGCTTCGCGCGAGCGGCGGCCCGGCCAGGGCAAGCGTTGCCCGCGCGAGGCGCGCAACACCATTCATCTACCCGCATTCCCTCAGGAGTTCCCATGAGTCTGCCCACCGATCGCAAGTACACCCAGTCCCACGAATGGGTCAAAGCTGAAGGCGACGTGTTCGTCGTCGGCATTACCGACACCGCCCAGGATCAATTGGGCGATCTGGTTTTCGTTGGCGACGTGAAGGTCGGCGCCAAGCTGAACGCGGGCGAAACCGCCGGCGTGGTCGAATCGGTCAAGGCCGCGTCCGACATCTACGCGCCCGTGGCCGGCGAAATCGTCGCCTTCAACGAAGAGCTGGAAAACAACCCCAACCTGATCAACGAATCGGCCTTCACCGCCTGGATCTTCAAGATCAAGCCGGTCAACGCCGCTGATGCCGACAAGCTGCTGGACGCTGCCGGCTACGAAGCTGTCGCCAACGGCTAAAGCTGGCCCGAGGCGGGCACGGCCCCTTGCCGCGCCCGCCCTGACGCACCACCACCCCGAGATCCTCCATGTCGCGCGCCCTAGACACCCATACCGACTTCATTCCCCGCCACATCGGCCCCTCCGATGCCGACCAGGCCACCATGCTGAGCGTGATTGGCAGCCCCAGCCTGGACGCCTTGATCGAAGAAGTCGTGCCCGCCAAGATCCGCAGCCAGGCCCCGCTGGCGCTGCCGCCCTCGCGCAGCGAAACCGACGTGCTGGCCGAACTGAAGCAGATCGCGGGCCGCAACAAGGTCTACCGCAACTACATCGGCCAGGGTTACTACGGCACGCAGACGCCTAACGTCGTGCTGCGCAATATTCTTGAGAACCCCGCCTGGTACACGGCCTACACGCCCTACCAGCCGGAGATCTCGCAGGGCCGTCTTGAAGCCCTGCTGAACTACCAGACCATGGTCGCCGACCTGACCGGGCTGGATATCTCCAATGCCTCGCTGCTGGATGAAAGCACCGCTGCCGCTGAAGCGATGACGCTGGCCCGCCGCGGCGCCAAGTCGCAGAGCCCGGTGTTCTTCATTTCGCGCCATGTGCACCCCCAGACCATCGAAGTCGTGCGCACGCGCGCCGAAGGCTTGGGACTTGAAATCTCGGTGGGCGACGAGGCCGAAGGCCTGCCCGAATGCTTCGGCGTGCTGCTGCAATACCCGCACAGCACGGGTTCCGTCGCCGACTACCGCAAACTGACCGAAACCGCCCACGCGCAAGGCGCCGTGGTGGCGTGCGCGACCGACCTGCTGGCGCTGGCCGTGCTGGCTGCGCCGGGCGAGTGGGGCGCGGACATCGCCATCGGTTCGGCGCAGCGTTTCGGCGTGCCGTTCGGCTTCGGCGGCCCGCACGCCGGCTTCATGGCCTGCAAGGATTCGTTCAAGCGCAACATGGCCGGCCGTCTGGTCGGCGTGTCCAAGGACTCGCAAGGCAATCCGGCGATGCGCCTGGCGCTGCAAACGCGCGAACAGCACATCCGCCGCGAAAAGGCCACGTCCAACATCTGCACCGCGCAGGTGCTGCTGGCCGTGATGGCCGGCATGTACGCCGTCTGGCATGGCCCGGCCGGCATCCGCCGCATCGCCGAACGCGTGCAGCGCAGCACCGCCATCCTGCGCGGCGAACTCGTGAAGCTGGGCGTGAAGGTCGTCAACGACACGTTCTTCGACACGCTGCTGCTGGAAACCGGCCCCGCGACGCCGGCCATCCTGACAGCCGCCGAGTGCGAGCACATCAATCTGCGCCGCGTCGACGGCGCCCGCCTGGCCGTGTCGCTGGACGAGACTGTCACTACCGACGACCTGCAAGCGCTGGTTAACGTGTTCGCCGCCGGTCTGGAGCACGATGATGTCGAACTGGACATCGACGCCCTGGACGCCGCCGCCGCTGGCGGCATCCCCGCTTCGGTCGCCCGCGAAAGCGCCATCCTGACGCATCCGGTCTTCTCCAGCGTGCAGTCCGAAACCGACATGCTGCGCTACCTGCGCCGCCTGGCCGACAAGGACCTGGCCCTGGACCGCACGATGATCCCGCTGGGTTCGTGCACCATGAAGCTGAACGCCACCGCCGAGATGATCCCGATCACCTGGCCCGAGTTCGCGTTGATCCACCCGTTCGCGCCCGCGTCGCAAAGCCAGGGCTACAACGAGTTGATCGACCGCCTGTCGGCCGCGCTGTGCGAAATCACCGGCTATGACAACATCAGCCTGCAGCCCAACTCGGGCGCGCAGGGCGAATACGCCGGCTTGCTGGCGATCCGCGGCTATCACCAGGCCAACGGCCAGCACCAGCGCAACGTCTGCCTGATCCCGTCGTCCGCGCACGGCACCAACCCCGCTTCGGCGCAGTTGGCCGGCATGGACGTGGTGGTGGTGGCGTCCGATTCCAACGGCAACGTCGACTTGACCGACCTGCGCGCCAAGATCGAACAGGTCGGCGACAAGCTGGCCGCGCTGATGATCACGTACCCGTCCACGCACGGGGTGTTCGAAGAAGCCGTGACCGAAATCTGCGACCTGGTCCACCAGGCCGGCGGCCAGGTCTACCTGGACGGCGCCAACATGAACGCGATGGTCGGCGTGGCCCAGCCGGGCAAGTTCGGTTCGGACGTGTCCCACCTGAACCTGCACAAGACATTCTGCATCCCGCACGGCGGCGGCGGCCCCGGCGTGGGCCCCGTGGCGGTGCGCGCCCACCTGGCGCCGTACCTGCCGGGCGTGGTGAACGAGCAGGGCAAGCTGCCTGGCGACGCGAAGGTCGGCCCGGTTTCGGCCGCGCCGTTCGGCTCTGCCGGCATCCTGCCGATCCCGTTCGTGTATATCTCGCTGATGGGGGCCGATGGCCTGCGCCGCGCGACCGAAGTCGCCATCCTGAACGCCAACTACATTGCCACCCGCTTGCGCGGCCACTACCCGGTCCTGTACGCGGGCCGCAACGGCCGCGTGGCGCACGAGTGCATCCTGGACGTGCGTCCGCTGAAGGAAGTCAGCGGCATCAGCGCCGAAGACATCGCCAAGCGCCTGATGGACTACGGTTTCCATGCGCCGACCATGAGCTTCCCGGTGGCGGGCACGCTGATGGTCGAGCCGACGGAATCCGAAGGCGTGGCCGAGCTGGACCGCTTCATCGAAGCGATGATCTCGATCCGCGAGGAAATCGCCCAGGTCGAGCGCGGCGAACGCGACCGCGAAGACAACGTCCTGAAGAATGCGCCGCACACCGCGCAGATGCTGTTGGCCGAAGAATGGCTGCACGACTACCCGCGCCAGCAGGCCGCCTATCCGGTGGCGTCGCTGCGCGAGGCCAAGTACTGGCCGCCAGTGGGTCGGGTGGACAACGCCTACGGCGACCGCAACCTGGTGTGCGCGTGCCTGCCGATCGAAGCCTACGCATGATGTGACGGGACGGGTCCGGCGTAAGCCGGGCCTGGATCCGAGCCGATCTGCCGGGCATAAAAAAACCCCCATCTACTATCGATGGGGGTTTTTCTTTGGGCTTCAGTTGCCGTGGCAGGCTTACTTGGCCGCCGTGCCCTTGCTCAGCGTGCCGAAGTCTTCGGCGATGCTGATGAAGGTGTTCAGCAGAATCTGCAGGTTTTCCTTGCCGATGCCGCCTTCGGCATTCATGTCCATCTGCAGCACGGCCTGGTTCTTGTCATCGAGGTAGGCGCGGGTCCAGCGGTATTCCTGGTTCCAGGTGTTGATGGCCTTCAATGCCATCGGCTTTTTGGTCTTGTACGTGGCCGTCACGACCAGATCCAGGCACTTCTCGGTGAAGTCGTTGCACAGGAATTCCAGGCGCAGGTCGCTAGCGCCGGTGGTGCCGGTATCCAACACCAGTACCGGGCCTTCGTCGCCGTCGCTCTTCTTCACGGTGTAACCCATGTCGTCGAGCATGCTGCTGACCGTGTCCAGGTTGAAGTCCTGCAGCAATCCGGCGACGGGGGTATCGGACACCGCCGGTTCTTCCATGCCGGGCATCGGTTCTTCTTCGGTCTCCTCGTCCATGGAGTCCATGCCGGCTGCGCCCAGCAGGCCCGAGAAAAGTTCGTCGGCCGGGATCTTCTTGCCGTTCAGGTCGCCCATGCCGTCGGCGAACGTGAACTTGCCGACGATGTTGTCGCCTTCGTTTTTGCCGACGTTGAACATTTCAGCCATGCCGGACATCTGGCGCACGTTCTGTTCGGCTTCTTCGGCGGCCTTGTCGGCGGCCATGCCTTCCTTCTTGACGGCGTATTGCGTCATCAGGTCCTGGACCATCGGCTTGGAGATGATCAGCGTGGCGTCGATGCGCTTGATGGCCTGAACCGCGATTTCCTGCGGGGTCAGGTTCTTGACGTCGGCCGGGTTGGCCAGGTCGAGCGTGAAGTTCAGCTTGCTTTCGCCCTTGCCGGTCTTCCAGCTGATCGGATCGATGCTGAACGACGGGTTGCCCGCCAGCAGCTTGCCGGCGCTGTCCAGCAGCACCTGGATCTGCTCGTCCTTCAGGCCTTCGTCTTCCGTGCTCGCCATGTATTGGCGCATCAGCTGGTTGTAGGTGTCCGACAACTGCTTGACGGCCTGGCCGTCAAGCTTGGCCAGCTTGATGACGGCCTGCCCATTGCCCAGGGCGACGTCGTTCACGATGATGTCGCCGGTCTGGTAGGCGGCTTGCACGTTGATCGACTTGTCGTCTTCCGACAGCTTCACGCCATAGCCGAAGTTGTCCAGCGACAGCTTGATGTCGTCCTCGGGGCGGGTGACGTCGATGCGCTTGATCTTCAGGTCGGAATCGCCGATCGACACGCCGAACTTGCCCACGCGGCTGTTGGCGTCAATGGTCATGCCGGCGATGGAAACCTTGGCCGGATCGCTGCTCTTGGATGCGTCGATCGTCAGCGTGTCCATCACGCCGTGCCCGGTCACGCCTTGCAGGGCGCGATCGAACTCGCCGGTCACGACCATGCCGCTGAAATCGACCGAGGTGCCTTCGTGCGTGACCTTGACCGGGGCGATCTTGGACGTGGAGCTGGTGATGCCGCTGTAGCTGACGGTGGCATCGCTGATCAGCGGCGACACGCCCTTGGTCAGTTCGAACACTTCCTTCAGGTTGTCCGTCTTGGCCATTTCGGCATGGACGTACGCCAGCTTGGGCGCAAGGGCGCCGCTTGCCAGGGCGCTCTTGGGGAAGGGGCCGTGTTCCACGACCGCGTCGAATTCGATCATGCCGGCGGGCATGGCGTCCGGGCTCTTGTCGTTCTTGACGAGCGACAGGCCGTAGCGCGCCTGGGTCGAGAACAGGCTGCGTTCGTACTTCAGCTGATCGATGCGCAGACCGAACAGCGGCGTCAGCTTGGCCAGTTTTTCATTGGCCTCAGCCAGATGGCGCTGCGAGCTTTCCTCAATGCGCTTGCCGGTGTACCACGTGGCGCCTACCCAGCTTCCCGCTCCCACTATGACCACACCGAGGGTGATCGCTACGCTCTTTTTCATCGTTCTGCTTTTTTCGTTGATTATCGAGTCATATCCGACAGGCGAGGCGCTTGTCGCCATCGCGCCCTGGGGGCCAGGGGCTGCTGTCGGCATACACGTATTCATCGGCCTGTAAGGGCCCGGCGGCGAGTATACCGAGGCGCACCGTCATGTAACCGTGCGCGCAGTTACCGAAGATTTCAAAATGAAAGGCCAGTGCAAGGCGCCGGCCTTTTTGCTGCCGGGCCGCCCCAAGGCAAAAACGCCCCCCTTGGGGGGGCAGCAAGCGCACGAAGCGTGCGCAGCGCGGGGGGGCCTCTTCGACAATTTGCCGGTTTGAGGCGGGTTGACGCCGGGTTACAGCGGATCCAACGGGTAAATCGGCCGCCGCACGTGTTTGAAATCCAGCTGGCTGTAATCAGACGTCGTCACCCCCACGCCCGTGCATTCAATCACCTCGGTGGCCATGTCCGAGAAACCCGCGCGCCAGTGCACGCGGCTTTTCAGGACCACGTAGCGCTTTTGTAGCGGGTCGATACCGGCCGACAGCAGGCAATTGATGTCGAAGGGCTCCTGGTGGCGCGACACCAGCACGATTTCGACGCGGCCTGTGTCGATGACGACGGTCAGCCCGGTGTCGTTGCGCACTCCCCGGTACATCGGGCCGCGGTTCAGGTAGACGCCGTCGAACACTAATTTGACGCGGCCGGTGACTTCCAGCGGGTCACTGGCTTGCTTGATGGCGGGCATGGGCAGTTTGCCGCCCAGTTTCAGCGTGATGGTGCTGCCCACGCCGGCGGTGGCGGCCTCTTGGGCGGCCTGCGGGTCGCAGATGGCGTAGAAGACGACGTTGTCCAATTCCTGGCGCAGCACTTCGGCCAGCACGGCGGTGGTGTCCATGGTGCCGCCGGAACCCGTGTTGTCGAAGTGGTCCAGCAGCACGACCGGACCCTGTTCGATCGACTTCGCGCGCGCGATGGTGGGCGCCAGCGGTTCGGGGTGGAACACCCAGTCCGCGCGGCCGGCCCAGGCACGTTCCAGCAGTTCGTCGCGGTACTGCCGCGCGTCCTCGGGCTTGCCGTCCGTACAGACTACCGCGCTCAATCCGGCCTCGCGGATGTCGGCATGCGGGAAACCGACGAACACGGACGCCGCCAGCACGCCGTTGGCCTCCAGTTCCTTGCAGCGTTCCTGCAAGGGCTTGTTGGGCGCGGCGTGCGTGCCCTGGCACATGATGTGCGGCAGCATCGGCTTGTTGGCCCAACTCATGACGGGGTGGATCTCGCCCTTGAGCGTGCGCACGATCACGTTGGCGGCGCGCACGCCGGCCTCGCGGATGTCCACGTGCGGGTAGGTGTGGAAGCCGCTGATGACGGTGGCGTTGTCCACGATGTCGTCGTAGATGTTGGCGTGCATGTCCAGCGTGACGGCGACCGGCGTGTTGGGATCGATTTCGCGCAGGCGGCGCAGCAGGTCGCCCTCGGCGTCTTCCACGCCTTCGGCCACCATCGCGCCGTGAAGGTCGAGCAAGATGGCATCGAAGCCGCCCAGCTTGACCTGGTCCAGCACCAGATTGCACAGCCGTTCATGCGTCTCGGCGCTGGCGGGGCCGCTCGGCCAGGACTCGGCTGCTACAGGCACGACGATGTCGGCGCCCTCGCGGCGGGCCACCTCGATGTAGCCACCCAATCCACTGTCCGTGTTCTCGTAGGCCTTGATGGCGCGCTCGCCCTCGAGGATTTCGGGGCTGCCGCGGAAAAAGCGTTCAAGCGGGGTCGGCACGGGTGAATAGGTATTCGTCTCGTGCTTGATCATTGCCAAAAGCCAACGCATGGGAATTCCTGTGGGTTGCTGTGGAGAGTCAGTTTGCTTGGGGCGGCTGGGGCCACGGATGCTGGGCGGGGCGCATCTGTTCCCAGGCGCGCGCCACGCGCAGCACGCCCAGGTCGTCGAACCGCGCGCCGGCGATCTGCAGCCCGATGGGCAGGCCGGCCCGTGTGTAGCCGCAATTGACCGACGCGGCGGGCTGTTCGCTCATGTTGAAGGGCAGCGTGAAGCCGATGTGGTGCATGGTGGTGGCGACTTCATTGGTGGGCGATGGCCATTCGGCGTTGTAGGCCACCACGGGCGCGACGGGCGACAGCACGTAGTCGAACGGGGCGCAGGCCGCGACGGTCTTGGCGCGCACGTTCAGGGTTTCGTAGTAGCTGCGAAAGACGGCTTCACCGGTCTGCCCGCCGCCGCTTTCCGCCCACGCGCGGATGAACGGCAGGATCTTCGCGCGGCGTGCTTCGGGCAACGCGGCAAGATCGATCGCCGAGCGCGTGCGCCAGAAGCGATCCACGCCGTCCAGCATGTCGGGCGTCATCCAGGGCAGCATCGGGGTGACGACGGCGCCGGCGGCTTCGAAGGCCTGGGCGGCGGCCTGCACGGCCTCGCGCACCTCGGGGTCCAGCGGCAGGCCGCAGCCGGCGTCCATCAACAGGCCGATGCGCAGGCCGCGCACGTCTTGCGCCAAGTTCAGCCAGTCGAAGTCCTGGAACGGCAGGCTCATGTGGTCGCGCGCGTCGGGCTGCGACAGCACGCCCATCATCAGTGCCGTGTCGGTGATGGTGCGCGTCATGGGGCCGGCGCAGCGGCCCATGAATGGCGGGTCGATGGGGATGCGGCCCAGGCTGGGCTTGAGCGTGGCGATGCCGCACCAGGCGGCGGGCAGGCGGACCGAACCGCCGATGTCGGTGCCGATGTGCAACGGGCCATAGCCGGCGGCGGCCGCGGCGCCGGCGCCGGCGCTGGAGCCGCCGGGGTTCTTGGACAGGTCCCAGGGGTTGCGCGTCAGTTCATGGAAGCTGGACAGCCCCGAGGACAGCATGCCGTAGTCGGGCATGGTGGTCTTGCCCAGCAGCACGGCGCCGGCCTCGCGCATGCGGGCAGCCGGGGGCGCGTCGGCGGTGGCCGGGGTCAGGTCGGTAGCGGCGGTGCCCAGCGGAATGGGCGTGCCGCGGGTGGCGATGTTTTCTTTGATGGTGGCGGGCACGCCGTCCAGCGTGTAGCCGCCTGAAGATTGCGGTTCGCCTTTCATCCAGCGGGCTTCGGACGCCCGGGCCATCGCCAGCGCGCCTTCCGGATCCAGCGCGTAGGTAGCCTTCAGGTGCGGTTCCCAGCGTTCGATGTGTTCCAGCACGGAGCGCGTGGCTTCAACGGGCGACAGCGTCTTGTTGCGGTAGGCGTGCAGCAGTTCCTGGGCAGACAATTCATGCGGTTGTGGCATCTCGGTTCCAGTGTGCGGAGGAGGGCAGTCAGGGCATCAGGGCGCAGGCGCGTGCGCGTGCGCCAGGGTGGCCGCGACGGGCTGGAAATTGCGGAAGTCCCAGTCGCGCCCGGGCGCCGCGTCGATCAGGGCGCGGGTGTATTCGTGGCGCGGCTCGGTCAGCACCGTTTCAGCGGAGCCGGTTTCGACGACCTTGCCGCGCTGCATGACCATGATGGTGTCGCAGATTTGCGCGGCCACGCGCAGGTCGTGCGTGATGAACAGCACGCCGACGCCGGTGCGCTGGCGCACTTGCTCCAGCAGCTCCAGCACCTGCGCCTGCACCGACACGTCCAGCGCCGATACGGCTTCGTCGGCCACCAGGATTTCAGGGTCCATGACAAGCGCGCGCGCAATGCAGATGCGCTGGCGCTGGCCGCCGGAGAACTGATGCGGATAACGCCGCATGGCGTCGGGGCTGAGGCCCACGACGGTCAGGGTTTCGCCCGCGCGCTTCAACGCCTGGTCGCGCGGCATGCCGAAATTGAGCAGCCCTTCGATGATGGATTCGCCCACCGTGCGGCGCGGGTTGAGCGATCGGTAGGGATCCTGGAACACGATCTGGATGCGGCGACGAACCGGGCGCAGCGCGGATCCGGACAGCGTGCTCAGATCTTCGCCACCCATCATCATGTGGCCGGCGGTGGGTTCGATCAGCCGCACGATGCAGCGCGCCACCGTGGACTTGCCCGAGCCGGACTCGCCCACGATCCCCAGGATCTCGCCTTTGCGCAGCGTCAGGTTCACGTCGGTGGCGGCGATGACGTTCTGCGCCGCCTTGCGGGAAAACAGCGAGTGCTTGCCGGCGTAGGTGCGGCCCAGCCCCTTGACGTGCAGCACGGGTTGGCCGTCGGGTGCGTCGCGCCGGGTCGGCACCAGGCTGGGCACGGACGACACCAGGCGCCGGGTGTAGGACTGCTTGGGTTCGGCCAGGATCTCGTTGCGGGTGCCGCTTTCGATCAGGTCGCCGCGGTTCATCACCACGATGCGGTCAGCGATCTCGGCGACCACGCCGAAATCATGCGTGATGAACAGCACGGCCGTGCGGTGCTTGACCTGCAGTTCCTTGATCAACGCCAGGATCTGCTTCTGCGTCGTCACATCCAGGGCGGTCGTGGGTTCGTCTGCGATCAGCAGCTTGGGTTCCAGGATCAGCGCCATCGCGATCACGATGCGCTGGCGCTGGCCGCCGGACAGTTGGTGAGGATAGGCGTCGAAGATGCGTTCGACGTCCGGCAGGTGCACCGAGCGGAACATGTCCAGCACCTTGGCGCGGCGTTCCGCGGCGCTCATGCTCTTTCGGTGCAGACGCAACACTTCGTCGACCTGCTTGCCCACCGTATGCACGGGGTTCAGCGCGGTCATGGGTTCCTGGAACACCATGGCCATGCGGGTGGCGCGCATCTCGCGCAGCCGGCGTTGCGAGGCGGTGGCTACGTCCTCGCCTTCGACACGGATGGAGCCGGCGCTGATGGACAGGATGCCCGGCGGCAGCAGGCCCATCACGGCCAGCGACGTGACGGATTTGCCCGAGCCGGACTCGCCGACCACGCACACCGTTTCGCCGGCATGCACGTCCAGGCTCAGGTTGCGCACGACGCGATTGCCCGCGCCGCCGACTTCCACCGACAGGTTTCGAATGGCCAGGATGGCGGACGAGGTGTCGCCCGCGGGAGGGGTAGGGGAATAGGTCATGGGCATCAGATCCTGCGCACCATTTTGGGATCCAGCGCATCGCGCAGGGCGTCGCCCAGGATGTTCACGCTGAGCACGGTCAGCGACAGGAACAGGCCAGGAAAGAGAATCAGGCCGGGCAGCATGCGGAAGTACATGCGGCCTTCGGACATGATGTTGCCCCAGGACGCGATTTCGGGCGGGATGCCTGCGCCCAGGAAGCTCAGGATGGCCTCGGTCAGCATCGCGGACGCAAACACGTAGGTGCCCTGTACGGTCAGTGGCGCGATGGTGCTGGGCACCATGTGGCGCCACAGCAGCAGCGGCAGCGGCGTGCCGAGCGCCAGCGCGGCCTCGACGTAGGGTTCGCCGCGCACCGTCAGGATCTGGCCGCGCACCAGCCGCACTACCCGCGGGATCTCGGGGATGGTGATGGCGACCAGCACGGTCGTGATGCTGGCGCCGGTGACCGAGACCAGGGCGATCGCCAGCAGGATGCCAGGGATCGCCATGATGGCGTCCATCGTGCGCATGATGAACCCGTCCAGCGTCCGGAACCAGCCAGCGATCACGCCGATGACCAGCCCGATGGCGACGCTGACGACCGCGGCGCCCAAACCTGCGATCAGCGAGATGCGGGCGCCGTAGGCCACGCGCGACCAGACGTCGCGTCCGAAGGCGTCGGTGCCGAACAGATAGTCGGTGAAGGGCTGCTTGAGCCGCGCGCCGGGGTCGATGAAGGTGGGGTCGACCGTGCCCAGCAGCGGCGCGAACAGCGCGATGGCGATGATGGCCACCAGCACTACCAGCGCCAGCATGACGGGCCAGCTCTTTAAGCCCTGGCGGATCTGCCGCCAGGCGGTGACTTGAGGGTTGCCGCCTCCGGGGAGGTCGGCTGCCGCTTGCACGGCGTCGGTTGGCGTTTGCATCGAGCGGCCTCAGTATCGGATACGCGGGTCGAACACCGTGTAGGCGCAATCGACAACGAGATTGATGAACACGTAGACGAACGCGAAGAACAGCGTCAACCCCTGGATGACCGGGTAGTCACGCGCCAGCACGGCTTCCACCACCAGTCGGCCCAGGCCGGGGATGTTGAATACCGATTCGGTCACGACCACGCCGCTGATCAGGAGCGCGATGCCCAGGCCCACGACCGTGGCGATGGGCACGGCGGCATTGCGCAGGGCATGGCCGAGCAGCACGCCGGTTTCACCCAGGCCCTTGGAACGGGCCGTACGGATGAAGTCTTCGCCCATGACCTCGATGACGCTCGTGCGCGTGATGCGCGCGATCAGCGCCACGTAGACCGTGGACAAGGCCAGTGAGGGCAGGATGAGCCGGTGCAGGTAGGGCCAGAAACCCTTGTCCAGCGGCGCGTAGCCCTGCACGTTGAACCAGCCCAGTTTGATGGCGAACAGCCAGATCAGCAGATAGCCCGTGACGAACACCGGCACTGAAAAGCCCAGCACCGAAAAGCCCATCACGGCGCGGTCCAGCAGCTTGCCCTGCCGCCACGCCGCCAGGATGCCCAGCGGAATGGCGACGACGAGCGTGAACAGCAGGGTCAGCACCGCCAGGCTCATTGACGGTTCCAGGCGTTGGGCGATCAGTTTGGTGACCGGCACGCCGGACATGAGCGACGTGCCCAGATCGCCTTGCAGGAGCTTGCCGCCCCAGATGAAGAACTGTTTGATGACCGGTTGGTCCAGGCCCATCGTCTGCCGTATCTGGACGATACGTTCAGGCGTGGCGCCGTCGCCAGCCATGATGATGGCCGGATCTCCCGGGCTGAAACGCAATATCGCGAAGACCACCACCGCGACCATCACCAAAACGGGGATGGTCGCGAGGAGCCGGCGTGAGACGAATGCCAGCATGTATTTCCCCCTGAACTACGCGCCCTTTAAGGGGCTTTTTTGACGTTCCAGAACGCAAAGACCGGTGCGTGCACCAGGCCGGAAAGCTTGGTCGAGTAGACGGTCGGCACGGACATCTGGCCCAGCGGCACGTACAGGCCTTCGTCGATGCCGATGCGCTGCAGCTCGTCGGCGATCTTCTTCTGCTCGGCAGGGTCGGACGTCAAGGCGAACTTGGTGCGCAGTTCTTCGACCTGCGGGAAGTCAGGCCAGCCGAACCAGGCGTTGTCACCGTTGGCGGCGGCAGGCGCGGAGCGGACCGGATCCATCACGTCAGTGGCGTACCAGTTGGTGTTGTGGATGTTCCAGCCGCCTTCAGCCGGCGCGGCCTTGGAGGCGCGGCGGGTGGCCACGCTTTGCCAGTCCATCGCAGTCAGGTTGACGTTGAAGCCGGCCTTGCGCAGCGCCTGGGCCATCACCACCGGCTGGGCGGACAGCGTGCCCACGTCGGTCGCGTGCATGACGAGGATGGGCGTGTTGTCGTAGCCCGCTTCCTTCAGCAAGGCCTTGGCCTTTTCGATATTCGACGGAACGACCACGTCCTTGCCGATATCGGTTTCCATCGGCGTGCCGCAACCCCACAGCGAGGCGCAGGTCTTCCAGTATTTCGGATTGCCGACCAGCGCCTTCATCACGTCTTCCTGGCCGATGGCGTACATCGCGGCCTGGCGGATCTTCTTGTTGTTGAAGGGCGGGTACTTGAAGTTGAAGCGGTACATCGTGAAGTAGCCGACCGGGCTGAGCGACTCTTCCTTCAAGTCCTTGTTGCCTTCGATCATCGGCAGCAGGTCGTACGGGAACTGCTCGACGAAATCGATTTCGCCGCCCAGCAGCGCGTTGGCGGTCGTCAGGGCGTCGGGCATGACGTCCCATTCGACCTTGTCCACGTTCACGACCTTGCCGCCGGCCAAGCCGCTTGCGGGCTCCTTGCGCGGCACGTAGTCAGTGTTCTTGGCGTAGACGGTCTTCACGCCCGGCTTGAATTCGATGATCTTGAACGGGCCCGAACCGGTCATGTCGGTGATGGGTTGGCCGATGGCCTGTTCGGCGATGCGCTTGGGCATCATGAACGGCGCGGTGCCGGTGGGCTTGGACAGGGCGCGCAGGGCCAGGTCCGTGGGCTCCTTCATGACGATGCGGAAGCTGTTGTCGTCGATGACTTCGATCTTGTCGGTGAACTTCAGCAGGGTGCGGCCCATGCCGTCGCCGGCGGCCCAGCGCTTGATCGACGCCACGCAATCTTCAGACGTCACGGGTTTGCCGTCATGCCATTTCTGGCCCGCGCGCAACGTCATCGTGTAGGTCTTGCCGTCGGGCGAGACTTCCCACTTTTCCAGCATCTGGGGCTGAATCTTGTTGTCGGCGTCGGTGGCCAGCAAGGTGTCGTAGATCATGTAGCCGTGCCACGTCGTGATGTACGCCGTGGTGGCATGCGGATCGGTCAACCGCAGAGGCGAGTGCATGACGGACTTGATGACGGTTTCGGCATAAGCGCCGTGAGCCATCATCAGCGTTGCACCGGCCAGCGCGGCCGCTCGGACAAACTTGAGCATGGAGATTCCCCTTGAAGCGTAGTGAGCGGCACTGTCGGCCGCTACGTCGTTAACGCGCCGCGCAAGGGCGGCGTGCGAGGGTCAGGCTGTCGCGGCCCGTCCGGAAAACACCGGTCCGCAAGGCGCCATTCTGATACCGGGACGCAACCGTGTCCATGGTTGTTTTGCCGCATCCATCAGCATGGAGCCTGGTGCCGCGCAAACCAGAATCGCCTGCGAGATGGACGTGAAATCCGCGCGGAAGTGCGCGGAACTCTTCACCACCAGAATCGCGGCGCGCGTGGGTTCGACCCCCGCGAACCGGAACATCTCCTGGTCGGCCATCTGCACCTTGTTCGAGGCGACGATGATACGCACGCCGCCGATGCGCAGGCAGGCGCTGGGGCCCAGGTCCATGTGGAATCCACGGTAGAACGCGCCATGCGTATCGAAGCGCCCGTCTGAAGTTTTCTCGACAATGAACTCACTGTCCAGCGGTTCGTCGTCGGGAATACCCGAGTGTCCACCCAGTGCAATCCGGACCGTGTTGCCGACGCCCGCGCGGTGCGCGGCCAGCGCCGCAGCAGGATCCACTATCAGACCGATGGACGCATCGCGCGCATCGTGGCGGATCAGCGCGCGCAGCACGCCGGTGGTGTCGGAACTGCCGCCCGCGCCGGGATTGTCTTGCGCGTCGGCGATGACGATGGGCTTGCGGGCGTCTTGCGCCAGCCGCATGGCTTCCTGCACGGCTTCGTCGGGGGTGTAGAGCCTGCCGCCGAAGTCGCGTTCAGCGTTCAGCACGGCGCGCGCCATTTCCGCGGCGGCCGCGTCGGCGTCGGCTTGCGTGGTGCCGTAAGCCCATACCGTCGGCGCGCATTCGGGGAAGTCCGCGGCGGGAAAGCCCGTGGCGAACGACAGGCTGGTCACGCCGCGCGACTCGATCTCGCCCACCAGTTCGTACAGGCTGCGCGAGGGTTCGATATCGGTGGACTGCCAGCACAGCGAAATCAGATAGGGCAGGGCGCGCAGCGACGCATAGGGCCGAGGCACGCCGGCCAGCCGCAGCGACAGCAGCGCGGCCGCGCGCTGCCCGGTTTCGGCCATGTCGATGTGGGGGTAGGTGCGATAGCAGACCAGCGCGTCGGCGTGGCGCACCATGGCGCGGGTGACGTTCGCGTGCAGGTCCAGGCTGGCAACGACGGGCACGTCGGGCCCGACGAGTGCCCGCACGCGCTTGAGCAGTTCGCCTTCGCCGTCATCCACGTGTTCGGTGACCATGGCGCCGTGCAGGTCCAGGTACACGCCGTCCAGCGGCATCGCCTCGGACAAGCCTTGCAGGATCAAGGCGCTGATGCGTTCGAACGCGTCCTTGGTGACCAGTCCCGACGGGCTGGCGGCGGCCCAGGTGGTGGGCACCAGCGTGTGCTGCCCCATGGCCTCGATGAAGCCGGCCACAGGAATGTTCGCGCCGGCGACGGCGGCGAACATCGCGGGCCCGCTGACAAGGCGCGGCCAGCCTCCGCCCTTCTCGGCAAAGTCTTCCCACGTGGCGCGCGAGGGCGCGAACGTATTGGTCTCGTGCTGAAAACCGCCAATCCCGATGCGCATCATGTTTCCGTTGTCGTGTTGATGTTCGGAAGGCGAGGGGACAACACCGCGCCTGGTTCAGTACTCCCATGGCGCTGGCGCACGCCCCACAATCTACGGGTGGGGCACGGCCTTACCATCCGGCAAGACCTTCCCCAGCGGGGCCGCGCGGATCCGGCTCCGCCGGTCCGCAGCGGCGCCCCCTTGAGGGGGGAGCGCGCAGCGCTTCGGGGGTGGGCTCACTTCGCCACGGGCATGGTGAATTCCGCGCCCTTGGCGATGCTGTCCGGCCAGCGCTGCATCACGCTCTTGTAGCGGGAGTAGAAGCGGATGCCTTCTTCGCCGTAAGCGTGGTGGTCGCCGAACAGCGAGCGCTTCCAGCCGCCGAACGAATGCCAGGCCATGGGCACGGGGATCGGCACGTTGATGCCGACCATGCCCACCTTGATCTGGCGGGCGAAGGCGCGCGCCACGCCGCCGTCGGACGTGAAGCACGCCACGCCGTTGCCGAACTCATGCGCGTTGATCAATTCGACCGCGCTGGCGAAGTCGGGGACGCGCACGATGCACAGCACGGGGCCGAAGATCTCTTCGCGGTAGATGTTCATGGAGGGCTTGACGTTGTCGAACAGCGTGCCGCCCAGGAAGAAGCCCTTTTCGTTGCCGGGCACCGTCAGGCCACGGCCGTCCACGACCATGTCGGCGCCGCAGGCGATGCCGTCCTCGATATAGCCCATGACCTTGTTGCGATGCTGCGCGGTCACCAGCGGGCCCATTTCCGCGTCCGGCTGCATGCCGTCCTTGACTACCAGCGCCTTCACGCGCGGGATCAGGCGTTCGACGACCTTGTCGGCCACGTCGCCCACCGCCACGGCCACGGAAATCGCCATGCAGCGTTCGCCGGCCGAGCCGTACGCCGCGCCCATCAGCGCGTCGGTGACCTGGTCGAGGTCGGCGTCGGGCATCACCACCAGATGGTTCTTGGCGCCGCCCAGGGCCTGCACGCGCTTGCCGCGCTTGGTGCCTTCGGAATAGATGTATTCGGCGATGGGCGTCGACCCCACGAACGACAGCGCTTCGACGTCGGGATGCGCGATCAGCGCGTCCACGGCCTGCTTGTCGCCATGCACCACATTGAAGACGCCGCCGGGCAGGCCGGCTTCGGTCAGCAATTCCGCCAGGCGCAGCGAAGCGGACGGGTCGCGTTCCGACGGCTTGAGCACGAAGGTGTTGCCGCAGGCGATGGCCACCGGGAACATCCAGCACGGCACCATCATCGGGAAGTTGAACGGCGTGACGCCGGCCACGACGCCCAGGGGCTGGCGCATGCTCCAGTTGTCGATGCCGCCGCCGATCTGGTCGGAGTACTGGCCCTTGAGCAGTTGCGGGATGCCGCAAGCGAATTCCACGATCTCGATGCCGCGCATGACTTCGCCCTTGGCGTCGGAGAAGACCTTGCCGTGTTCGCGGGTGATCAGTTCGGCCAGTTCGTCCTGGTGCTGGTCCAGCAGCGCCTTGAAGTTGAACAGGATGCGGGCGCGCTTGAGCGCCGGGGTCTCGGACCAGGCCGGGTACGCGGCCTTGGCGGCAGCGACGGCCATGGCGACGTCCTCGTTAGAAGCCAGCGGCACCGAGGCGCAGATCTCGCCGGTGGCGGGATTGAAGCCATCGGCGTAGCGGCTGCTGCGGCCTTCGTAGTGCTGGCCGTTGATGAAATGGGAGATCTTCTTCATGGTGTGGAAGCTCGAAACGCGGGATTCTTCAAAAACGTCCGAGGGCGGCCATCGGCCGCCCGCGAAGCTGTGTCAATGCGCGCGGCGCTGCCGCGGCACGGGGTTCGCGATGCCGCTCAAGCGACCTCTTTCAGGACCTTGCCGATCTGTTCGAAGATCTGGCCGATCTGGGCCTCTTCGATGATCAGCGGCGGCGAGACGGCAATGATGTCGCCGGTGTAGCGCACCATCAGGCCGCTGTCGAAGCATTTCTGGAAGACTTCGCTGGCGCGGGCGCCCGGCGCGCCTGCGCGCGGCGACAGTTCGATGCCCGCCACCAGGCCCAGGTTGCGCACGTCGATGACATGCGGCGCGCCCTTCAGGCCGTGCACCGCTTCCTGGAAGGCGCCGGACAGCTTGCGGGCGCGGGCGAACAGGTCTTCGCGGCGGTAGATGTCCAGCGTTGCCAGGATGGCGGCGGCGGCAAGCGGGTGCGCCGAATAGGTGTAGCCGTGGAAGAACTCGATGCCGCCGGCCGGGCCGTTGACGATGGCGTCGTGGACTTCGCGCTTGACCGCGACCGCGCCCGCGGGCACTGCGGCGTTGCTGACGCCCTTGGCCATGGCGATGATGTCCGGCGTCACGCCGAAGAATTCGGAGGCGGTGGCGGCGCCCAGGCGGCCGTAGGCGGTGATGACTTCGTCGAAGATCAGCAGGATGCCGTGCTTGGACGTGATCTCGCGCAGTTTTTCCAGATAGCCCTTGGGTGGGATCAGCACGCCCGTGGAGCCGGCCATCGGCTCGACGATGACGGCGGCGATGGTGGAGGCGTCGTGCAGCGCGACGATGCGTTCCAGTTCATCGGCCAGGTGGGCGCCCCAGGCGGGCTGGCCCTTGGAGTAGGCGTTCTGCTCCAGGTTATGGGTATGCGGCAGGTGGTCCACGGCGGGCAGCAGCGCGCCGGAGAAGGTCTTGCGGTTGGTCGAGATGCCGCCGACCGAGATGCCGCCGAAGCCGACGCCGTGATAGCCGCGTTCGCGGCCGATCAGGCGGGTCCGCTGGCCTTCGCCGCGGGCGCGGTGGTAGGCCAGGGCGATTTTCAGGGACGTATCGACGGACTCGGAACCCGAGTTCGTGAAGAAGACGCGGTCCAGGCCTTGCGGCATGAAGCTGGCGACGGCCGTGGCGGCCTCGAAGGCGAGGGGGTGGCCCAACTGGAAGCCGGGCGCGTAATCCATGATGCCGGCCTGGCGGGAAATCGCGTCGACGATTTCCTGGCGGCCGTGGCCCGCGTTGACGCACCACAGGCCGGCGGTGCCGTCCAGGATCTGGCGGCCGTCGGCCGAGGTGTAGTGCATGCCTTTGGCCGTTGCCAGCATGCGTGGGTGCGCCTTGAACTGCTTGTTGGCAGTGAAGGGCATCCAGAGATGGGACAGATCGGGCAACTCGGCGGGGGCGTTCATGGCGGCTCCAGGGGATGGACAACCGGCGGGCCTGTATGGAAAAGGCGCGGCCGCCGGGATTCGAATGATTCTGGTACGTCCTGCGGGGAATGAAAATATACGATCCGCGCAAATGCCGCTAACTGTATAGTTGCAGGTGGTCTAACTGTACAGTTTTCTTCGTGATCGACTTCCAGCCCAACCGCGCCCGTGGCCTCGCGCCGACCCTGGTCGAGCAGCTGGTCGCGGCCATCTTGCGCGCCATCGAAGCGCAGACGCTGCGTCCGGGTATGTCCCTACCCTCGGTGCGTGAGTTCGCGCGCCAGTACGGTGTCAGCACGTTTACGGTGGCCAGCGCCTATAGCCGGCTGGTGTCGCAGGGCTGGCTGGCCGCGCGGCCGGGCGCCGGCTACCGGGTGGCGTCGCCGGACGCGCCCGTGCGCCAGGGCGAGCCCTTGTCCTGGGAGCCGCCGCGCTTGAACGCGGGCTGGCTGCTGTCCGACATCTTCGCGGACCATTCCATCCCGATCAAATCGGGGTGCGGCTGGCTGCCGGGGGAATGGCTGAATGAAGAGGGCATGCACCTGGCGCTACGCCACATGGGGCGCGTGCCGGCGATGCGCATCGCCAATTATGGCCATCCCTATGGCTATGCGCCGTTGCGCGAGACGATCGCGGCCAGCCTCAGCGCGCAGGGCATGGAGGTGGAGGTTTCGCAGGTGCTGCTGACCCAGGGCGTGTCGCATGGGCTGGACATGGTGTCGCGCACGCTGCTGCGGCCGGGCGACACCGTGGTGGTGGAGCAGCCCGCCTACGCGAATCTGCTGCAGTTGCTGCGCCTGCTGGGCTTGCGCGTCGTGGCCGTGCCGCGCACGGCCGACGGGCTGGACTGCGAGGCCTTGGAACGCGTCGTGGCCCAGCATCAGCCGCGCGCCCTCTATATCAATACGGCCTTGCAGAATCCGTCGGGCGCCAGCATCGGCATGGCTAATGCGTTCCGCATCCTGCAGGTGGCCGAGCGGCATGGATTGTGGGTGATCGAGGACGATATCTCCCGCGACCTGGCCCCGGGCGTGACCCCGATGCTGGCTGCGCTGGACGGGGCGCGGCGGGTGATCTACCTGGGCGGCTATTCCAAAGTCATCAGTCCGTCGGTGCGGGTGGGCTATGTGGTGGCGCACCGGGACCTGACCCGCGATTTCGCTCGGACCAAGATGGCGGTAGGCCTGACGTCGCCCGAGATCATGGAGCGCATCGTGCATCAGGTCATCCGCGAGGGACGCTACCGCGCGCACATCGCCCGGACCCGCGAGCGGTTGGCCGAGGCGCATGCCGTCGTCGCCGGCCAGATGCAGCAGCACGGGTTCGAGATTCACGGGCGGCCGCAGGGCGGCTTGTTCCTGTGGGCCAAGGTGGCCGGGCAGTGGCGCGAACGCGGCGCCAACGGCCTGGCCCAGCTGGCGCTGAAAGATGGGATCTGGCTGGCGCCGGGGTCCTACTTCGAGGTGGACGAGGCCGATACGCCCTGGGTGCGCTTTAACGTGGCGTACTCCGAAGCGCCCGCGCTGTGGCGGTTCATGCAGAACGCCGGGGCGGCTTGATGGGGTGCGCGCGGCGCAAGGCGGCAGCGCCTTCCAGGCAATGGGCGCCCGCTGTCTGGCAGCAACGCCTTCCTGGCATTTAGCGTTCGTACGTGACGAAGTCGTATTCGTAGCCGTTTTCGGCGGGTTGGGTCTCGCGCGCGGTTTCCTTCCATTCGAAGGCGGGCAACAGCGGGAAGAAGGCATCGCCGTCGACTTGGGCGTGGACTTCGGTGGCCAGCACGCGTCGCGCCAGCGGCAGCGCCTGCGCGTAGATCTGCGCGCCACCGATCACGAACGCCTGGTCCACATCGCCGCAGGCCGCGATGGCGGCGTCCAGCGTGGGGACGACCGTCGCGCCGGGGGCGGCGAAATCCGGATTGCGGCTGATCACGATGTTGCTGCGGCCGGGCAGCGGGCGGCCCAGCGAATCCCAGGTCTTGCGGCCCATGACGATGGGGTGGCCCAGCGTGCTGCGCTTGAAGTGCGCCAGGTCGCCCGGGAGTTTCCAGGGCAGGGTGTTGTCGCGTCCGATGACGCGGTTGTCGGAATAGGCGACGATCAGGGTAAGGCTGGCGGGCATGCGGGCGGGCAACGGTAGGGACGGCCGGGAGTCGGCCGATCGGACGGCGTAAGCGTAGCAAATTCCACCGGAGCGGGCGGGCAGCGCCTGGCCGGTGACCCCTAGCCGGCCGCGTGCTCCAGGAATTCCGTGGCAGGCATCGGGCGGCCCAGCAGGAAGCCCTGCAGGGAATCGCAGCCCAGGCCGGTCAGGAACTTCTGTTGCGCCGCCGTCTCGACGCCCTCGGCCACGATCCGCAGGTTCAGCTGCTGCGCCAGCGCGACGATGGCCGAAACGATGGCGGCGTCTTCGTTGTCGTTTTCCAGCTGGTTCACAAAGCCCCGGTCGATCTTCAATTCGGTCGCGGGCAGCCGCTTCAGGTAGAGCAGGCTGGAATAGCCGGTGCCGAAGTCGTCGATGGAGATCGTCACGCCCAGCCCCGACAGGCGCTTGAGCACGGCCAGGCTGGCCTCGGCGTCGCGCATGGCCGTGGACTCGGTCACTTCCAGCGTCAGGCAGGCGGGTGGCACGTCGTGCCGCGCCAGGGCGGTGCGCACCGTTTCAACCAGGCTGGCGTGGGCGAACTGCAAGGCCGAAATGTTGACGGCGACGGTCCAGTGGCCCTGGCCGGCGTTGATCCATTCCCGCATCTGCCGGCAGGCTTCGTTGATGACCCATTCCCCGATGGACAGGATCAGGCCCGTCTTTTCGGCGATGGGGATGATCTGGTCCGGACCGACCAGGCCGCGCGTCGGATGGTTCCAGCGCAGCAGCGCTTCGGCGCCCATGATGGGGCCGGCGGGCGCTTCGTACTTGGGCTGGTAATGCAGCACGAACTGGTCGCGCTCCTGCGCCAGGCGCAGGTCGTGCAGCAGTTCGATCTGCTCGTGCGCGTCCGCGTTCATGGACGGCTCGAAGAAGCTGTAGCCGGTGCCGCCCAGGCGCTTGGCGTGGTACATGGCGGCGTCGGCGTTGGTCAGCAGGCTGTGGGTATCTTCGCCGTCGTTGGGGTAGATCGCGATGCCCACGCTGGATGTCACCAGCACTTCGTGGCCATAGACCATGACCGGGCGGGCGATGGCTTCGATCAGCCGGTCCGCCACGTTCGCGGCGTCGGTGGGTTCGATCACTTCGCTCAGCACGATGAATTCGTCGCCGCCCAGGCGCGCCACCGTGTCCTGCGTGCGCAGGGTCTGCCGGATGCGCTGCGCCAGATCGATCAGCAGGGCGTCGCCGGTGTGGTGGCCGTAGGCGTCGTTGACCGCCTTGAAGCCGTCCAGGTCGAAGAACAGCACGGCGAAGTAGCCCTTGCGGCGGCTGGCGCTTTCGATGGCCTGCTCCATCCGGTCTTCAAGCAGGATGCGGTTGGGCAATTTGGTCAGCGTGTCGTGCAGCGCCAGTTGCACCAGTTCTTCGTTGGCCTCGGCCAGCGAAGACGCCAGCGCCGACGTGCGCGCTTCCAGCCGATTGTCCAGCACGGCGACGACGAGCGCGATGGCCAGCACGCTGAGCGTCACGGCGGTGACGGCGATGGCCAGCCAGCCGGCGGAGATGCCGCCGTCGGCGGCCATGCAGATGCTGCCGGCGGGAAAGCTCGCGGCCTCCATGCCCGAATAGTGCATGCCGACGATCGCGATGCCCATGACGACCGACGCCAGCGGCCGGGACAGGGCCATGCGCGGCCCGTCCTGGCGCAACCGGTACGTGATCCACAGCGCGGCGCCGGAGGCGGCCACGGCGATCAGGATGGACAGCGAGAACCATTTGGCGTCGTAGTCGATGCCGGGCGCCATGCGCATCGCGGCCATGCCCAGGTAGTGCATCGCGGCGATCCCGGCGCCCATCAGCAGGGCGCCGGCCGTGAGCCTGGGCCAAGGCAGTTCGTCCTTGCACACGATCCAGAGGGCGAACGCCGAGCAGCCGATGGCTATGCCCAGCGACAGGATGGTCAGGGGCAGGTCGTAGCCCATGGGGATGGGCAGGTTGAAGGCCAGCATGCCGACGAAGTGCATGGACCAGATGCCGATGCCCATGGCGAGCGCGCCGCCCGCCAGCCAGTAGCGCGCGGCCGGCAGCCCGTTCGAGGCCCGTACGCGATTGGCCATGCCCAACGCCGTGTATGACGCCAGGATGGCGACCCCTAGAGATACGAGGACGAGCGAAGGGTTATAAGTTCCAACGAGCATGTGTGGGGTCCTGTCCTGAGCGCTTACTGCGATCGCGCCGGCCTCAAATCAAATCAATTAGTAGTCAACAGTTGCAATTGGGTCGCAAGACAATTCCTGCTGTCGACGCTGGCGATTTACCTACTCTCTTGTCGGGAAGGGGGGCGGCGGGCGATGCCTGCGGTCGGCACTGCCGGATGGGCTGCGCGGGCTCGCAGCAAGCGATACGCGCGGCTCGGCACGGGCCGGTCGGTAGCCGCGGCGCGCAGCGCATTCTGGACGCGCGTCCGAGGCTAAGGGATGGGTTATACCGAAATCGCGCTTCCAGATGCTCACCAATCTTCACTTATGCCGGCAGGCGCGGCATGCGCGCCTGCCGGCCAGGGCCTGCGGCGGCTGCCCGCTCGGGCATCCAGGGCAGCCGGCGTCGACGCGCCGAGCGCGATCTTACACGGCCATGGGCGCGGTGAGTGGGGCGTGATGGGTGTAGCCGGCCAGCGAGAAATCGCCCGGTTCCACCTTTTCCAGCCATTCGGGTTCGTAGCGCCCCGTCACGGCGAAATCGGGGATGCGGTCGGACAGCACCAGCTTGGGCGATTCGTAGGGCTCGCGGGCGAGCTGCTCGCGCAGCATCGGCAGGTGGTTTTCGTAAATGTGCGCGTCGCCGATGAAGTAGGTGAACCAGCGCGGGGTGTAGCCGGTCAGGCGGCCCACCAAATGCAGCAGCGCGGCGCCTTCCGTCAGATTGAATGGCGTGCCCAGGCCGACATCGTTGGACCGGATATACAGGCACAGCGAGATTTCGCGGGTGGTCGCGTTGGGCAGGAACTGGTAGAGCAGATGGCAGGGCGGCAGGGCCATTTCTTCGATCTGGGCCCAGTTCCAGCCATGGAACAGAATGCGGCGGTCGCCCGGGCGCTCGTGGATGGTGTCCAGGCATTGGCGCAACTGGTCCACCGCCTTATACAGCAGCACCTTCGGGACGCCGCCTTCTTCCAGGTCGGCCACCTTGGCATAGCCACGCGCCAGCGCGTCTTCGATCTGCGCGGGGCGGTTGGCGTCCAGCACCTTGTAGGCCGGCCACTGGCGCCATTGCACGCCGTAGACGGGGCCCAGGTCGTCGGGGCCTTCGCGATACGGGTTAGCCAGCCACTGGCTGTTTTCATTGGCGTTTTGGTCCCAGACCTTGCAGCCCAGCTCGCGGAACTCGGCGGCGCTGCGCGAGGCGCGCATGAATCCCACCATTTCGCCGATCGCGGACTTGAACGCCAGCTTCTTGGTGGTGACGGCGGGGAAGCCTTTTTGCAGGTCGAACCGCAAGGACGCGCCCGGCATGCTGAGGGTGCGTATGCCCGTCCGGTTCTCCTGCCACGCGCCGGTGTCCAGGATGGATTGAACGAGGTCCAGGTATTGTTTCATGGCGGTCCTTGTGTTCGCCCGCCCTGCGGGTGACGCAAATTGGCCGCCACGTGCAAGGCGGCGGCGCTGATCAAGATAAGGAAGAAGGGATAGGGCGAATTACACCACGCGGGCGCGCTTCAGGCGGCCGCCGGCGCTTCCTGCGTGTCGACGATTTCGACCGAAAACGTCAGCGCCGCTGTCTTCTCCAGCATGGCCGAGGCCGAGCAGTACTTTTCGTGCGACAGCTGCACGGCGCGCTCGACCGCGGCTTGCGGCAGGTTGCGGCCGGTGACCGTGAAAGCGAAATGGATGCGGGTGAAGACCTTCGGGTCGGCATCCGCGCGGTCGGCATGGAGCTTGACGCTGCAACCGGTGACCGCATGGCGGCCGCGCTTGAGGATCAGGACGACGTCGTACGCCGTGCAGCCGCCGGTGCCGGCCAGCAGCATCTCCATCGGGCGGGGCGCCAGGTTATGTCCGCCGCCGTCCACGGCGCCGTCCATCACGGCCACGTGGCCGCTGCCGGTGCTGGCGGTAAAGAGCATGCCGTTGGGGCCGCCCCAGTCGATCGTGCATTCCATGTCGTGTGTCCTTGAGCTTTGAGCGCAGTCAATGGTTGATGATACCTGTTGCGTACAATTCCAGGCACGAGAGCCCCGCCCCGTATCAGGGGTGTGTTGGCCTGTTTCGCCAAGGAGTTGTCCATGCCCACCGCCCTGTCACAATCCGGCCCCCTTTCCTTCCTGCGCCGCACCAGTCCGCTGGATGCGCTGCTGGCCGAAGCGGACCGCGCATTGCGGGTGCTGTCCAACAGCGCGACCGCTGGCCGCCCATACCCGGCCAAGTCCGCGGAAGCACCAGATGCGATGTCCGCGCAGGAAAAACGGCACGCGGCGGGCCTGATGCGCGTGAACCATGTGGGCGAGGTCTGCGCGCAGGCGCTGTACCGCGGGCAGGCATCGGTCTGCCGCGAGCCGGCGCCGCGCGCGCTGCTGCTGAATGCGGCCTCGGAAGAAGTCGATCACCTGGTCTGGTGCAACGAGCGCCTGACCGAGTTGGGCAGCCGGCCCAGCCTGCTGAATCCGGTCTGGTACGCCGGATCATTTGCATTGGGGGTGCTGGCCAGTTATGCGGGCGTGCCGCGCAACCTGGGTTTCATGGCTGAGACCGAGCGGCAGGTGGAGGCACATCTGGAAGAGCATCTACGCACCTTGCCGGTGCAGGATGAGCGCTCGCGCGAGATCGTCCGCAAGATGAAGGACGACGAAGCCGAGCATCGCGCCAGCGCCGAGCGGGCAGGGGGCGTACCCCTGCCGGGCCCGGTAAAAGCGGCGATGCGGGCAATGTCCAAGGTCATGACGACGACGGCGTACTGGATCTAAACGGTCTGTGGCTGAAATGTTGCAGTGCGCAAATTCGGCTGCATGCCGGTGCAGAACGCACCATTACGGTGCAAAAAATAGGGTGGGATTACCCGATGCCATCTAGGGTTAGTCCGCAATGGGTTTACCCATTCGGCAAAAACCCTTTTTTCGGCAAGGTCGTTGACTGCTGCGGGTCTCCAGAGGGTGGCGCTAGAATTTGCGGCGAAAATGCAACGCGAAAACCGGCCTTCAAAAGAGATTAAAAAAATTCTTGCATCGCACAAAAAACCTCGGTACTATTCAGTCATCGGATGTTGAAACGCAGTCGGCGCGGTGCAAAACCCCGAACGCGTAGCGAGCAGAAGGCCAGCTCCCAACATGCCACGGTTGTCTCCTCCACCCTCCTCCTTTGGTGGATTTAGCCCGAGATCTTACGATCTCGGGCTTTTTTTTGCGCCGAATTAATGCGTCCCTATTTTTTGGGGCAGTTCGTCCGGCCTGGCCGGTCGGCGGCATATCCTCCCTATGGCGGCATCCGCGTTTTCCCTGGGATATTTCACGTGTTCCCCAGCGGAAAGCTCTACAATCAGCGCATGAAATCCGTCCTTCCGCGCGCTCGCGGTTTTGTTGCATCAGCCCCTTCCAACCAGCGGCCTGGCGGCGGACGAACGGCCCCATCCCGGGTGTTACGTTTCGTGCCCCTGAATTGCACTTCCTTATCCCTCCCATATATGGGCGTTACACCTGCCTCCCATAATGGCGGGCCTGTCTCGATAGACCAACCAGAGGTGATTCTGTGACCTGGCTGTATATCTGCGTGGTCGCGTTCATGGTGGGCGGGCTCATCGTGTGGTCGGAACGCTGGCATGGCCGCTTTACCGGCGACAGCGATCTGAACAAGCCGCAAGCGAACCATTCCCGCGCCACGCCGCGCGTCGGCGGCCTGGCCGTGCTTGCCGGCACCTTGCTGGGCCTGCTGGTCCTGGGCCCCGCCAACATGACGTTGACGTGGCTGTGGCCCGCGCTGTTCGTCGCCGCGCTGCCGGTGTTCGTGGCCGGCTTGTTGGAAGACATCACCAAAGATATCGGCGCCAGCAAGCGTTTGCTGGCGGCATTCCTGTCGGCGGCGATCGCCTGGTGGTTGCTGGGCGGCGTCAGCCGCGTCGGCATGGCGCCGGTGGACTACGTGCTGTCGTTCTGGCCCGTGTCGCTCTTGTTCACCATGATTGCAGTGGGCGGCTGTACGCATGCGCTGAACATCGTGGACGGCATGAACGGCCTGGCCGGCATGGTCGCCACCCTGATGTCGGTGTCGATCAGCCTTGTCGCGATGCAAGTGGGCGACGTGCCGATCTTCCTGATCTCCGCCGCCTTGGCGTCCGCGACCCTGGGCTTCCTGGTTTGGAACTTCCCGTTCGGACGCGTGTTCCTGGGCGATGGCGGCGCGTACTTCCTGGGCTTCATGCTGGCCGAGCTGGCCGTGCTGCTGGTGGTGCGCAATCCGTCGGTATCGCCGTTCTACGCGCTGGCCGTGCTGTTCTACCCCGTATTCGAAACTGGTTTTTCGATCTGGCGCCGGCGCTTCAAGCGCGGCGTGCCGGTTGACCAGCCGGATGCCCTGCACCTGCACCAGCTGGTGTTCCGCCGGCTGGTCCGCGTGACGTTCAGCCGCGGCCGCCGCCATGCGGTGCCCGCGCTGTGCAATGCGATGGCGTCGCCCTACATGTGGGTGCTGGCGCTGATCGGCCTGGTGCCGGCCACGATCTGGTGGGACAACGCGTGGGCGCTCAGCGCCAGCCTCGTGGTGTTCGCCAGCGTCTATATCTGGCTGTATGCGCGCCTGGTGTCCTGGCGCCGGCCGGGATGGCTGCTGCTGCCGTCCGTTTTGAAGACCACGGATTAGGTTTGAGTGCCCCGGCGATTGCCGTCGGGGGCTCGGTTATCTTTCACCCGACCATATTTAAAATGCCGTAATCGCTTTACGGTGAAGGGAGAGTTATGTTGCGAATTCAGGATGTGAAACTCGCTGTCGTCGGCTTGGGCTACGTCGGTCTGCCGCTTGCGGTGGAGTTCGGCAAGAAGCGCTCGGTCATCGGTTTCGATATCAATACGCGCCGCATCGACGCACTGAAGGCCGGCCATGACCACACGCTGGAAGTCAGCGACACCGAGCTGGCCGAAGCCGCTCAGTTGAGCTACTCCGCGGACCGTGCCGAGCTCGGCCAGGCCAACGTGTTCATCGTGACCGTGCCGACGCCCATCGACGAATACAAGCAACCTGACCTGACCCCGCTGGTCAAGGCCAGCGAGACGATCGGTGCGGTGCTCAAGCGCGGCGACATTGTCATCTACGAATCCACCGTTTACCCGGGTGCGACGGAGGAAGACTGCGTGCCGGTGCTGGAACGCGTGTCGGGCCTGAAGTTCAATGTGGACTTCTACGCCGGCTACAGCCCGGAGCGCATCAATCCGGGCGACAAGGAACACCGTGTCAGCACGATCAAAAAGGTCACCTCGGGCTCTACGCCCGAAGTCGCCGAACTGGTCGACCAGCTGTACAAAGAGATCATCACCGCTGGCACGCACAAGGCGTCCAGCATCCGCGTGGCCGAAGCCGCCAAGGTGATCGAGAACACGCAGCGCGATGTCAACATCGCGCTGATCAACGAACTGGCCCTGATCTTCAACAAGATGGGCATCGACACCGAAGCCGTGCTGCAAGCCGCCGGCACCAAGTGGAACTTCCTGCCGTTCCGCCCGGGCCTGGTGGGTGGCCATTGCATCGGCGTGGACCCGTACTACCTGACGCACAAGGCGCAATCGATCGGCTACCACCCCGAGATCATTCTGGCGGGCCGCCGCCTGAACGACTCGATGGGCGGCTATGTGGTGTCGCAGCTGGTCAAGGCGATGACCAAGCAGCGCATTCATGTACAAGGCGCGCGCGTGCTGGTCATGGGTCTGGCCTTCAAGGAAAACTGCCCCGACCTGCGCAACACGCGCATCGTGGACATCGTGCGCGAACTGGGCGACTACAACGTGGACGTCGACGTCTACGACCCGTGGGTCGACCCCGAAGAGGCCGTGCACGAGTACGGCCTGACGCCGGTGGCCAAGCCGGAAGAGGGCAAGTACGACGCCGTGATCCTGGCGGTGGCGCACAACCAGTTCAAGGCGCTGGGCGCTGAAGGCATCCGCAAACTGGGCAAGGCGCAACACGTTCTGTACGACTTGAAGTACGTGTTGCCGGCCGACGAATCCGATCTGCGCCTGTAAGGATTCCAAGATGACGACACGCTTTGAAACCCTCAAGCAGGAACTGCAGGCTGCGCCGCGCAAGTGGCTGGTGACCGGCTGCGCCGGCTTCATCGGATCGAACCTGCTGGAAACCCTGCTGAAACTCGACCAGACCGTCACCGGCCTGGACAACTTTGCCACCGGCCACCAGCGCAATCTGGACGAAGTGCGCACCTCGGTCTCGGCAGAGCAATGGGCGCGCTTTTCCTTCGTGGAAGGCGATATCCGCGACCTGGACGCTTGCCGCCGCGCGGTCCAGGGCGTGGACTTCGTGCTGCATCAGGCCGCGCTGGGCTCCGTGCCGCGTTCGCTGAAGGATCCGATCACCACCAACGAGGTGAACATCGGCGGCTTCCTGAACATGCTGGTCGCCGCGCGCGACGCCGAAGTGAAGTCGTTCGTCTACGCGGCGTCCAGCTCCACGTACGGCGACCACCCGGCATTGCCCAAGGTGGAAGAGAACATCGGCAAGCCCTTGTCGCCCTATGCGGTGACCAAGTACGTCAACGAGCTGTATGCGGACGTGTTCGCGCGTTCCTACGGTTTCGAGACCGTGGGCCTGCGCTACTTCAACGTGTTCGGCAAACGCCAGGACCCGGACGGCGCCTACGCCGCGGTGATCCCCAAGTGGACCGCCGCGATGATCAAGGGCGACGACGTCACCATCAACGGCGACGGCGAGACCAGCCGCGACTTCTGCTTTGTGGACAACGCCGTGCAGGCCAACCTGCTGGCTGCGATGGCGCCGGCGGAAGGCCGCAACCAGGTCTACAACGTGGCCGTCAGCGGCCGCAGCACGCTGAACGACCTGTTCGGCTTCCTGGTCAAGGCCCTGGGCAACCAGAACGTGGCCTATGGCAAAAAGCCGGTGTATGCCGACTTCCGCGCGGGCGACGTGCGCCACTCGCAGGCCGACGTCAGCAAGGCGGGCCGACTGCTGGGCTACGCGCCGTCGCATACGGTGCTGCAAGGCCTGGAAGTGGCCATGCCCTGGTACACGCAATTCCTGCGTTGATTTGAAAGCACTCATCCGCAAACTCGGCAACATCCACCCGGACCATCAGCGCATCTTCAAAGGCGCTTTCCGGGTGGCCGTGTTCCTGCTGCTGGGCAAAGCCGCCGGCGCCATCAAAGAGATGGCGGTGGCCTACCGGTACGGCGTCAGCGACGCCGTGGACGCCTACCAATTCACGATGACCATGGCCACCTGGCTGCCGGTCACGATCGTGGGCGTGCTGTCGGTAGTCTTGATCCCGGTGCTGGTGCGGCTGCGCCGCGCGGAAGACGCCGAACGCGACCAATTCATCAAAGAACTGCAAGGCTGGGTGGCGGCGGCCGGCATCGCGCTGGCTATCGCTACCTGGTTCGCCTGGCCGTATGTGGTGGACTTGCTGGGCAAGGGCCTGCCCGATCGCGTGCGCGGCATGACGGGCGACCTGCTGGCCGCCTTCGCCCCGGTGTCGGCGCTGCTGCTGATCGCCGGCATCAGCGCCGCGCGATTGCGCGCACATGAACGCCACGTCAATACCTTGCTGGACAGCGTGCCCGCCGTGGCGACGCTGGCCTGGGTGATGCTGGCCGTCAGCGCTGATGGCGTCGGCCCCCTGCTGTGGGGCACGCTGGTGGGCTATGCCATCCAGACCGTATGGCTGGCCTGGCTGGCGGCGCGCGCGGACGGCGGGTTCTGGGGCGCGCCGCGCCTGACGCTGCGTTCGCCACACTGGCCTGAACTGATGGGCGCCGCCGGCGTGATGCTGATCGGCCAAGTGGCGATGAGCTTCGTCGGCCCGCTGGATCAGTACGCCGCCGCGAATCTGGGCGCTAATGCGAACGCGACGCTGGGCTACGCCAGCCGGCTGCTTTCCCTGCTGCTGGGCATTGGCGCCGTGTCGGTGGGCCGTGCCGCGCTACCGGTGCTGGCCGATGTGCAGGCCCGGGGCGACACCGGCCGCGCGCGCGGCATGGCGCTGAAATGGTCGGTGCTGATGGTGGGGGCGGGCGCCGTCGCCGTCGCGATCGGCTGGGTATTGGCCCCGTGGGGCGTGTCGGTGCTGTTCCAGCGCGGCGCCTTCACCGCCGAGAACACCGAGGCCGTCGCGCATGTGCTGCGCTGGGGCCTGCTGCAATTGCCGTTCTACTTCGGCGTGCTGATCCTGGTGCAGTTGCTGGCCAGCCAGAACCGCTACCGCATCATGGCCGCCATCGCCGTTGCCAATTTCGCGTTGAAGGCCATATTGAACATCGTGCTGGCGCCCAAGATGGGCGCGGCCGGCATCATGCTGGCGACCAGCCTCATGTATGTGCTGTCCTTCGCGTGCTACCTGGTGGTGGCGATGCGCAAGGTCGAACCCAAGGAGGCCGATTGAATGTCCCAAGCCGATTCCGGCCGTGCCTTGCGCGTCCTGCTATTCATCCATTCGCTGCATGGCGGCGGCGCTGAGCGCGTCGCCGCCGACCTGAGCGCCCACTGGGCCGAGATGGGGCGCGACGTGATGGTGGTGACGCAAGCCGGCACCGAAGGCGACGTCTATTGCCTGCACCCCAAGGTCCGTCGCGAAGTCCTGCATACGGCGGGCGAGGGCGGCGGCTGGCGCGGCATCTGGAGCAACGTGCAGCGCGTGCGGGCATTGCGCCGGGTGATCAAGGCGTTCCGACCGGACATTGTGCTGGGCATGATGACCACGGCATCCGTGCTTTCCGTGCTGGCAAGCGCCGGCCTGGGCTGCCGCGTGATCGCCACGGAACACACGCATCCGCCGTCGCAGACGCTCTCGGGCCTATGGCTGCGCTTGCGCCGGCTGACCTATCCGCGCGCCGCGCGCGTCGTTGCGCTGACCCGCGGCACGGCCGACTGGATCGGACAGCATGTGCCCGGTTCCCGGCTGGCGGTCATCCCCAATCCGGTGCATTGGCCCTTGCCGCGCGCCGAACCGTTGCTGATCCCGGTGTCGGGCGACGGGCGCAAGCGATTGCTGGCGGTCGGCCGGCTGCATGGGGACAAGGGCTTCGACCTGCTGATTCAGGCGTTCGCCACGCTGGCGCCGTCGCATCCGGACTGGGATCTGGTTATTCTGGGCGAAGGCGATGAGCGCGCCGCCCTCGAGGCGCAGGTAGGCAAAGCCGGGCTGGCGTCGCGCGTCTCGATGCCTGGACGCGCCGGCAACGTGGGCGATTGGTACGACAGTGCCGATCTATACGTGCTGACGTCGCGCTTTGAAGGGCTGTCCAATACCCTGCTTGAATCGATGGCCAGCGGCCTGGCGGCCGTGTCGTTCGATTGCGATACTGGTCCGCGCGAGATCGTGCGCGAAGGGATCGACGGCGTACTGGTCCGGCCCAATGGCGATGTGCCCGCGCTGTGCAAGGCGCTGGCGGACGTCATGGGCGATGACGCCGCGCGCCAGCGCATGGCGCAGGCGGCGACTGACGTGCGCGACCGGTTTTCGGCCACGCGCGTGCTGCAACAATGGCAAGAACTTTTTGACGGCGTGCGCGCATCGGGCCGTTAGGCCCACGCGGTGCGCCGTTGCTACGGTGACCACGAGAACTACATCATGTGTGGAATAGTCGGAATTTGGGGCCCCCTCGGAAACAAGGAGCGCGTGCTGGCGGAAAGTTGCCGCCGCATCCGCCACCGCGGGCCGGACAGCAACGGTTTCTGGGAAGACCCGGAGGCGGATCTGGCGCTGGCGCACGTCCGCCTGGCGATCCTGGACCTGACCGAAGCGGGCCATCAGCCCATGTCGTCCGCCTGCGGCCGCTATGTGATGGTCTTCAACGGCGAGATCTACAACCACCTGGACATCCGCAAGCAGCTGGAGCAATCCGCGCTGGCGCCGTCCTGGCGCGGGCACTCCGACACCGAAACCCTGCTGGCGGGGTTCACGGCGCTGGGTATCGAGGCGACCTTGCAGGCGGCCGTCGGCATGTTTGCGATCGCCCTGTGGGACCGCGCCTCGCGCAAGCTGGTGCTGGCGCGCGACCGCATGGGCGAAAAGCCGCTGTACTACGGCTATTCGGGCGCCGAGCTGGTGTTCGCTTCGGAACTGAAGGGCCTGATGCCCATCCCGGGATTTGGCCGCGACCTGAACCGCAATGCGTTGGCGTCGTTCATGCGGCACAACTACATTCCGGCGCCCCAATCCATCTATGAAGGCATCGCCAAGCTGCCGCCGGGCACCTGGGTCGAATTCACGGCCGACGATACCCGCAGCCGCCGCATGCCCGAGCCGCGCGTGTACTGGTCGGCGCGCGACGCCGCCGACACCGCCGCCCGATCGCTGTTGAAATTCGAGTCGGACGCGCAAGCCACCGAAGCGCTGGAAGGCGTGCTGTCCAAGGCCGTCGGTGGCCAGATGCTGGCTGACGTGAGCCTGGGCGCCTTCCTGTCGGGCGGCATCGATTCGTCGACCATCGTGGCCCTGATGCAGGCGCAAAGCGCCAAGCCGGTGCGCACCTTCGCGATCGGCTTCCATGAAAAGGGCTATGACGAGGCGCAGCACGCGAAGGCTGTGGCCACGCACCTGGGCACCGACCATACCGAACTTTACGTGACCGCGGCGGACGCGCTGGCGGTGGTGCCGTCGCTGGCGGATATGTACGACGAGCCGTTTGCCGATTCGTCGCAGATCCCGACCTCGCTGGTCACGAAAATGGCGCGCCAGCACGTTACCGTGGCGCTGTCGGGCGACGGCGGCGATGAGCTCTTCGGGGGCTATTCGCGCTACTTCCGCGTGAACAATTGGTGGCAGCAGTGCGAGCGCGTCCCCGCGCTTGTCCGCAAGCCCGCAGGCGCGCTGCTCTCCGCATCCACCCATCTGCCGGGACGCGGCGCCTGGCGCGGCAAGGTCGGCAAGTTGGGCGAACTGCTGCGCACCGACTCGCGCGGCGATTTCTACCGCCACTTCGTGTCGTACTGGGCCGATCCGTCCAAGGTAGTCAAGGGCGGCGTGGAACCGGTCTCGGAATTCGCGCGGGCCATGCAGGGCTCCACCTTCGAATCCATGATGAAGCTGGACACGGTGACCTACCTGCCGGACGACATCCTGGTCAAGGTGGACCGCGCCGCGATGGCGGTCAGCCTGGAAACCCGCGTGCCGCTGATCGACCACCGTGTCTATGAATTCGCGTGGAGCCTGCCGCACCACTACAAGGTGCGCGGCAATACGGGCAAGTGGCTGCTGCGCCAGGTGCTGCATCGCCATGTGCCCCAAGCGATGGTGGACCGTCCCAAGCGCGGCTTTGCCGTGCCGCTGGCGGCCTGGCTGCGCGGCCCCTTGCGGGAATGGGCGGACGCGTTGCTGGACCCCGCGCGCCTGCGCCAGGAAGGCTGGTTCGAACCGGAACCGATCCTGCGCAAGTGGCGTGAACATACTTCGGGCCATCGCAACTGGGACAGTCATCTGTGGGGCGTCCTGATGATGCAGGCCTGGCTGGACCGTTATCGCGCAGAACCGGATCAAGGGGGATCTATTGGGAGTCTCTGACGAATGAGAATATTGATGCTGGTCAGTTCCATGCATGCGGGCGGCGCCGAACGGGTGGCTGCCACGCTGGTTAGCGCATGGGCCGAACGCGGGGACGCCGTCACCTTGACGCCCACCTATTCGTCCAAGGGCACGTGTTTTTATCCCTTATCTGACAAGGTCGAACTCGCATGGCTGGCGGACATCGCCGGCACGCGGGAGTCGGGCGCAATGGCCGCGTTCAAGCGTCTGATGGCCTTGCGCAAGCACATCCGCGACACCAAACCCGATGTGGTGGTGTCCTTCCTGACCAACGTCAATGTGGCCGCCATCCTCGCCACGCGAGGCTTGGGCGTGCCGCTCATCGTCTGCGAGCGGACGAATCCGGTCGCCGAGACGACGACGGGCACGGTGTGGCGCAAGCTGCGCCGCCTGCTGTATCCGCGCGCCGACATGGTGACCGTGCAGGCGGAAGACACCGCCGGCCCGTTCTCGCGCCAGGTTCCGGGCATCAAGCGTCTGGCCGTCATCCCGAATCCCTTGCCTGCGCCCTTGCTGGATGCGCCCCGCGTGTTGCAACGCGATGACGACGGTCCGCGTGAACTGCTGGCGATGGGGCGTCTGGTCTCTGACAAACAATTCGATCTGCTGATCGATGTCTTCGCGCAATTGGCGCCGTCGAACCCGGATTGGAACCTGCGCATCTGGGGCGAAGGCCCCGAGCGCGCCGCGCTCGAGGCGCAGGTTGCCCGGCTGGGCCTGCAATCGCGGATCAGCCTGCCCGGACGCACGGAAGCGCCCTGGGACGAACTGGCCCGCGGCCAGGCCTTTGTGCTGAGTTCGCTGGTCGAGGGCTTCCCCAATGTCCTCCTGGAAGCGATGTCGCTGGGCTTGCCCTGCGTGGCGTTCGATTGCCCCAGCGGCCCGCGCGAGATGACGCGCGACGGCCAGGATGCCTTGCTGGTGCCGGCAGGCGACCGCGACGCCTTGCAAGGCGCCTTGCAGCGCGTGATGGGCGACCTGAATTTGCGCCGGCAAATGGGTGAACGCGGTGCGACGGCGGTGCGCCATCGTTATGCGCTGGCCAGCGTGCTGTCGGAGTGGGACGAACTGTTCGAAGCGGTGCGGGAGGCGCGATGAGCACCCCGGCAATGCGCATCCTGCACGTCATTACCGGCCTGGGGCAGGGCGGCGCGGAATCCGTGCTGCTGCGCCTGGCGACCTACCCCGAAGCCGGCGTGGAGCACATCGTCGTGTCGCTGACCGATGAGGGCATCTACGGCGAACGCCTGCGCGCCGCCGGCGTGGCCGTGCACGCGCTGGGCATGAAGCGCGGCCGCGTCAGCCTGGGCGGCTTTCTGGCCTTGCGCCGCGTAATCGGCAGCAGTCGCCCCGACGCCGTGCAGACCTGGATGTACCACGCCGACCTGATCGGCGGTCTGGCTGCCCGCTTGGCCGGCGTGCGCGCCGTTGCCTGGGGCATCCGTAATTCGGGCGCGCACCTAGAACGCAGCAGCCGATCGGCGCGTCTGGTGCTGCGCGTGTGCGCGCTGCTGTCGGGTCGCGTGCCCCGCGCGATCGTTTGCGCCGCGCAAAACGCCGCCGAACGCCATGCCGAGAAGGGTTACCGCCGCGACCGCATGGTGGTGATATCAAATGGCTATGACTTGTCCCGCTATGCGCCCGACGCTCAGGCCCGCGCGCGTGTGCGGGCGCAATGGGGCCTGTCCGAAGACGCGCCCGTGATCGGTTGCGTGGCCCGTTGGGACCCGCTCAAGGACCACGCCAACCTGCTGCGCGCCGTGGCTGCGTTGGTGCGCGACGGGCGCGACGGGGGCTTGCGCTGCGTGCTGGTCGGGCGCGGCATGACGCCGGACAACGCCGAACTGGCCGCCCTGATCGATAAGCTGGATTTGCGCGAACGCCTGATCCTTGCCGGCCCCAGCGACGACGTGCCCGCAGTGATGAACGGGCTGGACCTGCATGTCCTGTCCAGCTGCGCGGAAGGCTTCCCCAACGTGGTGGCCGAGGCAATGGCCTGCGGGGTTTACTGCGTCGTGACCGACGTGGGCGACGCCGCCTATATCGTCGGCGATACCGGTGTCGTGGTGCCGCCCGAACAGGCCGAGGCGCTGGCGCGCGGTATCGAGACGGCCTTGGGCGACGTGGCTGCGCGAGGCAGCCGACGGGCGGGCGAAGCCGGGCGCGCCCGCGTACTTGAAAATTTCGACCTTGCCCGGATGGTGCAACGGTACCTCGCCGTGTGGCGCCGCATTTCTGGAGTCCAGGCATGAACGCCGGCCGTCGCTTGATGTTCGTCGTCAATAATCCGGCATTCTTCATGTCGCATCGCGTGCCGCTGGCGCAAGCCGCGCAGCGCGCGGGTTACGACGTGCATGTGGCCACGATGGACGGGCCTGCCGTGGCCGACATCCAGGCACTCGGCATGACGCACCACGCTATCCCGATGACGCGCAGCGGCAAGCATCCGTTGCAGGAGCTGGGTACGCTGCTGGCGCTCGTCCGCCTGTTCCGGCACGTGCGTCCGGATGTGGTGCACCTGGTGACCATCAAGCCCGTGCTCTACGGCGGCATCGCCGCGCGCCTGGCCCGCGTGCCGGGCATGGTGGCGGCGATTTCCGGGCTGGGCTTCGTGTTCCTGTCCGATTCGTTGAAGATGCGGCTGGTGCGCGCGGTCGTGGCCAGGCTGTACCGGATCGCGCTGGGCCATCCCAACAGTCGCGTGATCTTCCAGAACGCCAATGACCGCGACCTGCTCAAATCGCTAGGCGCGGTGCGCGACGCGCAGGTCGTCATGATCCGCGGCGCAGGCGTCGACCTGGACGCCTATCGCGCATTGCCCGAGCCGCCTGCGCCGCCGGTCGTGGTCACGATGGTGGCCCGCCTGCTGCGCGACAAGGGCGTGCAGGAGTTCGTGCAGGCCGCGGACATCCTGCGCCAGCGCGGCGTACCGGTAACGATGCAGTTGGTGGGCGGCGTGGACGCGGGCAACCCCGCATCGGCGACGCAGGATGAAGTCGACGCCTGGCAGCGCGACGGGACTGTCCAGGCGCTGGGGGAACGTTCGGACGTGCCGGCGTTGTATGCGGCCTCCCACATTGCCGTGCTGCCTTCGTATCGCGAAGGCCTGCCCAAGTCGCTGATCGAGGCCGCCGCGTGCGCGCGCGCCGTCGTGACAACCGACGTGCCGGGTTGCCGGGATGCGATCGAGCCCGGCGAAACCGGTTTGCTCGTGCCGGTGCGGGACGCGCAGGCCTTGGCCGATGCGATCGCCCGCTTGGCCGAAGATGCTGCATTGCGGCAGGCGATGGGCAAGGCGGGCCGGGCGCTGGCCGAACGTGAATTCAATATCGAGCAGGTTGCCCGCACCCACGTGGCGCTTTACAACACGCTCAGCGCGGGTTAGTGGCGGCGCGAGATCGCGTTGATCCAGAAGCGGGTGGACGGGTCCTGCTGGCTCGTCTGCGGCGAGTCCAGCTCTCGCATGATGTTCTTGGCCAGCGCCTTGCCGAATTCCACGCCCCACTGGTCGAACGGGTTGATGCCCCAGATCACGCCCTGCACGAACACCTTGTGCTCGTACAGCGCCAGCAGCGCACCCAGCGTATAGGCTTCCAGCCGCGGCAGCACGATCAGCGATGACGGGCGCCCGCCGGGGTGGACGCGGTGTTGCGCCAGCAGGCGCGCGCGGGCCGGATCGCGTTCGGTGGCGGAGGTTTCCGCCAGCGCTTCGTCGAAGGATTTGCCGCGCAGCAGTGCGGAACGCTGCGCCAGGCAATTGGCGATCAGCAGCTCATGGTGTCGTGCATAGTCGTGGTTGGGCTGTTCGCACAGGATGAAGTCCACGGGCGCGCCCATGGTGTCCTGGTGCAGCCATTGGAAGAACGTGTGCTGGCAGTCGGTGCCCGACATGCCCCAGATCGCCGCCCCGGTCGGCACGCCGGCCGGGCTGCCGTCGGCGGTGGCGACTTTGCCCAGCGATTCCATCTCCAGCTGTTGCGCCCACGGCACGATGTGGTACAGCCGCGAGTCGTAAGGCGCGATCACCAGCGAGTCATAGCCCAGCACGCTGCGGTTGACCACGCCGGCCAGCGCCAGCTGCACCGGCGCGTTGTCCGCGGTCGGGGCGGTGCGGAAGTGCTCGTCCATGGCCGCGGCGCCGGCCAGCAACTGGTCGAACGCCTCGTTGCCTAGCGCCAGCGCGATCGGCAGGCCGATCGCCGACCACAGCGAATAGCGGCCGCCGACCCAGTCCCAGATCTGGAAAATGTGGTCGGGCAGAATCCCCAGATTCAGCGCGGCTTCGACGTTGGAGGTGATCGCCACGACCTGCTTGATGGGATCGGCCACGCCGGCTTCCCGCAGCCAGTTCATCGCGACTTCGGCGTTGGCCAGCGGCTCGGTGGTCGTGAATGATTTCGAGGCGACGATGACCAGCGTGTCGTGCGGATCCAGCCGGCTCATGGCGTCGGCGACGGAGTGCGAGTCGACGTTGGAGGCGAATCGCACTTCGCGCTTCGCGCCGCCGTGGCGCAAGGCGCGCGTCACCAGGCGAGGCCCCCAGTCACTGCCGCCGATGCCCA
>NZ_JABBJN010000018.1 GCF_012928505.1 Achromobacter sp. Bel
CGGCGGCTGCCGGGGCGGCGGTGGCGCCTGCCGTATTGTTCGCGGCGGCCGGAGGCGTGGTCGCCTGGCGCTGCTGGGTCACATTGGAGGATTGACGGCCGACGCTGCTGCCGCCGCCCGCACGACGGGCTTCGGCGTCAAACGACGCCGTCACCAACGCCGCGCCGGAGATGGCGATGAGCGCCGCGGCGACAAACCGCGAAAAACAGAATTTGGTCATAGAGTTTTGCTCCTCGTACTCGCGCCCCTGCTGCCCCGAGCAGCAGGGAGTCCCACGGACAGCGGGACCATAGTCGCGACTTTTCTTACAGTAATCTGAATGTCGTAAGAATAACGGACAAGACGCCCGCCCACAAGTTCCCCGTGGGGTGACGAAACATCCTATGGACAGGCTGGATTCAGCCCAGGCGCACGCCCTCGTGCAGCGCGGCGATGCCGGCGGTCAGGTTGAAGTACTGCACCCGGTCCAGCCCGGCGGTGCGCAGCATGTCGGCCAGGGTTTCCTGGTCGGGATGCATGCGGATGGATTCCGCCAGGTAACGGTAGCTGGCCTCGTCGTTGGCGATCTTCTTGCCCAACCACGGCAGCACGTTGAACGAATACCAGTCATAGGCGGGCGACAACGGCTTGGCCACGCGCGAGAACTCCAGCACCAGCAGCTTGCCGCCCGGTTTCAGCACGCGGGCCATTTCGGCCAGGGCGCGGTCCTTGTGGGTCATGTTGCGCAAGCCGAAGGCCACGCTGACACGGTCGAAGTAGCCGGTGGGGAACGGCAGGCGTTCGGCGTCGCAGACGGCGGTGGGCAGCAGCAGGCCGGCGTCGGTCAGGCGGTCACGGCCCACGCGCAGCATGGAATCGTTGATGTCGGTCAGCCAGACTTCGCCCGTGGGGCCGGCGCGCTTGGCGAAGGCCTTTGCCAGGTCGCCCGTGCCGCCGGCGATGTCCAGCACCTTCATGCCGGGGCGGATGGCGGCGCGGCCAATGGTGAAGGCTTTCCAGACACGGTGCAGGCCGGCGGACATGAAATCGTTCATGACGTCGTAGCGCTGGGCGACCGAATGGAAGACTTCAGCGACTTTGCGGGCTTTTTCGCCTTCCGGCACTGTTTGGAAGCCGAAATGCGTGGATTGCGGGTTGGCGTCGGCGGAATGTTGCGATTCGGAGGGGTTTTGCATGGTGAAATTCCCGATATATCGTTCAATGGTAGCCTATCGGGCACCTGGCGGCGGCCAGTGAACCTGCCCCGGCGGCACCCTGCGGTCACATACCTGAAATATTGCGGCCATACTATCGCAATGTTCGCGCCGCGCCGGCGCTCCGAAGTGTGCCAAATTCGCCATGTCCAGCACTATCCTCGTTGTCGAAGACGAACCCGCAATCCAGGAACTGATCGCCGTCAACCTGTCTTTCGCGGGGCACAAAGTGTTGCGCGCCTTCGACGCCGACCAGGCCCAGACCCTGATCCGCGCCGAACTCCCCGATCTGATCCTGCTGGATTGGATGCTGCCCGGCACGTCCGGCCTGGCCATGGCGCGCAAGCTGCGCAACGATGAGCGCACCCGCGCCGTCCCGGTCATCATGCTGACCGCCAAAGGCTCCGAGCAGGACAAGGTGGACGGCCTGGAGGCTGGCGCCGACGACTACATCACCAAACCTTTCTCGCCGAAAGAGCTGATGGCCCGCATCAAGGCCGTGCTGCGCCGCCGCGCGCCCCAGCTGACCGACGACGTGATCGACGTGGGCGGCCTGAAGCTGGATCCGGTGACGCATCGCCTGTCGGGCAACAGCCAGTCGCTGCAGATCGGCCCCACCGAATTCCGCCTGCTGCATTTCTTCATGACCCACCCCGAGCGCGTGTTCTCGCGTTCGCAACTGCTGGACCAGGTCTGGGGCGACCACGTGTTCGTCGAAGAACGCACGGTGGACGTCCATATCCGCCGCCTGCGCAAGGCCCTGGAGCCCAGCGGCCATGACGCGCACGTGGAAACGGTGCGCGGCAGCGGCTACCGGTTTACGGCCCAGCTCCCGACGCGGTAAAACTGCCGCACGATGATCTGGCTGCGCACACTTTTCCTGGTCGCCCTGTGGGCGGTGATTTCACTACTGGCGCAATGGCTCATAGGAGACCCGGCGGGCTGGATCGTGTTTTCAGCCGCGCTGACCGCCATGCTGCTTTGGCGCAGCTGGAGGCTGACGCTGGTCTCGCAATGGGCCAACCACCCGGACACCTCTCCCCCCGCTTCCGTCGGGCCCTGGGACGACATCCTTGCCCCGCTCTACCGCTATACCCGCGCCCGCGCCCGCGAACTGGCCGAAACCCGCGACACCATGCAAGGCATGCTGGCCGCCGCCCAGGCCTTGCCGGACGGCGCCGTCACGCTGAACGCGGACTTCCAGATCGACTGGTGCAACCGCATGGCGCGCCAGCACCTGGGCCTGCGCCTGCCGGCCGACCGCGGCCATAACCTCTTGAACCTGCTGCGCGCGCCGGAATTCGTGGAATACGCGCATCGCCCGGCCTGGCCCGAGCCGATCCTGGTGCGCCTGGGCCAGAACGGCCAGGAACGCCTGATGATGATGCAGCTGACCGCTTACGCCAGCAATCAGCGTCTGCTCATCACCCGCGACGTCACCCAGATCGAACGCCTGGAAACCACGCGCCGCGACTTCGTGGCCAACGTCTCGCACGAACTGCGCACGCCGCTGACCGTGCTGGCCGGGTTCCTGGAAACGCTGCGCGACATGCCGGCCGACGCGCTGCCCGAAGAACAGCGCGCGCAGTACATCGACATGATGCACGAGCAGGCCCAGCGCATGCAGGCCATCGTGGAAGACCTGCTGACCTTGTCCACGCTGGAATCTTCGCCAGGCAGCGATCCGCGCGCCATCAACATGGGCGCGCTGCTGCAGAAGGCGCGCCAGCAGATCGAAGCGCTGTCGGGCGGACGCCACGTGCTGGAATGGCATATCGACGATACGCTGGACGTGCTGGGCGCCGAAACCGAGCTGACGTCCGCGCTGTCGAACCTGCTGACCAACGCGGTGCGCTACACGCCGGACGGCGGCAAGATCACCGTTCGCTGGGAACGCGAAGCGGACGGCGGCGCGCGCTACAGCGTGCAGGACACGGGCATCGGCATCCCCGCCCGCCACCTGCCGCGCCTGACCGAACGCTTCTACCGGGTTGACCGCGGCCGCTCGCGCGCCGTGGGCGGCACTGGCCTGGGCCTGGCGATCACCAAGCACATCGCCATGCGCCACGACGCCGAACTGCTCATCACCAGCGAACCGGGCAAGGGCAGCGTCTTCGCGCTGCGCTTTCCGGCCGAGCGCATCGCCATCGACGAACCCGCATAAACGTTGCCATGTTGGAACCTTCCGCGCCGTCCGGCGCGGATGGTAAATTCCGGGCCATGCGCATCCTGGTCATCGAAGACGAACCCAAACTGGCCGACTACCTGAAGAAGGGGCTGTCGGAACAAAGCCATGTCGTGGACCTGGCCCGCGACGGGGTGGACGGCCTGCATCTGGCGCTGGAAGGCGCCTACGACCTGATCGTGCTGGACGTGATGCTGCCGGGCGTGGACGGCTTCGGCATCCTGGCGTCCGTGCGCGCACAGAAAGACACCCCCATCCTGATGCTGACGGCGCGCGACGCGGTGGAAGACCGCGTGCGCGGCCTGGAAGGCGGCGCCGACGACTATCTGGTCAAGCCCTTCGCGTTTTCGGAGCTGCTGGCGCGCGTGCAGGCGCTGCTACGCCGCGGACGCACGCAAGAGCCCACGCTGCTGCGCCTGGCCGACCTGGAACTGGACCTGGCGCGCCGGCGCGCCCAGCGCGGCGGACGCCGGCTGGACCTGACCGCCAAGGAGTTCAGCCTGCTGGCGCTGCTGCTGCGCCGCCAGGGGCAGGTGCTGTCGCGCACCACGCTGGCCGAACAGGTCTGGGACATGAACTTCGACAGCGACACCAACGTCATCGACGTGGCAGTGCGGCGCTTGCGCAGCAAGCTGGACGACCCGTTCGACGCCAAACTGCTGCACACCGTGCGCGGCATGGGCTACGTGCTGGAGTCGCGCCTGGAACCGCGTCCGGCGCCCCACCCTGAATGAAGCCGCCGCGCATGCGCTCGATGCAGGCGCGGCTGACGCTGTTGCTGGGCGCCATTGCGCTGCTGGTCTCCAGCTTGGCCGGGGCCACGCTGTTCTGGGCGCTCAAGCGCGAGGTCGAGCGCCAGGAAATCACCGAGGTCAACGGCAAGCTGGAACTGATCGACCATCTGATCGACATGCAGAACAGCGCCAACGGCCTGCAAGACCTGGCCGCCACCTTCGACGAAATGCGCACCGGCCAGGGCCAATTGGGCATCTGGATCGTGGACGCCGAAGGCAAGGCCGTCTACGGCGGCCCCGCCCCCGAAACGCTGGACGCCACGGATGGCCACCAGGTCGTGCTGCAGGCGGCGGACGGCGGACGCATGCGCGGCCTGCGGGTCGCCATGAACGACCGCATCTTGCCCGGCGCGCAACTGACCGTGGCGGTCAGCACCCGCACCAGCTCGCAGTTCCTGTACGCCTACGGCACCGCCCTGGTGCTGATCTGCGCGCTGTGGGTGGGCGCGACGGTGGTGCTGGCGGCCTGGGCCGTGCGCCGCAGCATGGCGCCCACGCGCCGGCTGTCGGAACAGGCCGCGCGCATCCAGCCCGACAACCTGGCGCGGCGCCTGCCGCTGGAAGACACCGACCGAGAGCTTCATGAACTGGTGCGGTCGTTCAACCGCACGCTGGAACGGCTGCAGGCGGCCTACCAGCAAATGGAAGGCTTCAACGCCGACGTGGCGCACGAGCTGCGCACGCCGCTGGCCACCTTGATCAACGGCGCGCAGGTCATGCTGTCGTCGCCGCGCGACGCCGCCGAACTGCGCGACGCCCTGGAATCCAATCTGGAAGAGCTCGAAGACCTGAAGAAGCTGGTCAACGACATGCTGTTCCTGGCCCGCGCCGACCGCGGCGAACTGGCCGCCGACCTGGCCCCGGTGTCGCTGGCGGCCGAGGCCCGCCGCGTGGCCGAATACTACGAAGCCATGCTGGACGAGCACGGCGTGCGCCTGCACTGCGAGGGCGACGCCACCGTGGCCGCCAACCCCGGCCTGGTGCGCCGCGCCTTGGCCAACCTGATCTCCAACGCCATCAAGGCCACGCCCGCCGGGCACGACATCGTGCTGCGCTGCTCGGCGTCGCCGTCGGGCGCGCGGGTGGAGGTGCGCAACCCCGGCCCACCCATTCCGCCCGCCGACCTGCCCCGCATTTTCGACCGTTTCTTCCGGTCGGGGCAGGCACGCGCGCCGCGCAGCGAAGGCCATGGCCTGGGCCTGGCCATTGTGCGCGCCATCGCCCGCATGCACGGCGGTGACGTCGACGCGGTGTCGGACGCCTACGGCACGGTGGTCGGCATCACGCTGCGCGGGCCGGCGCCGCAGGCGGGTTCCGGAAACATTACAAAACCGTAATCCGGACGACAGAATCGGGTCACCCCCGCTTTCCTACAGTGTCATCACGGTCACCCCTCTTGAGGATTCTCGTGAAAGACACCCTGATCCGCTTTACCCAAGCCGCCGCGCTGGCCTTGCTGGTTGCCGGCGCCGCGCAGGCCGCGGGCGAACACGCCGGCCACGGCATGTCCATGCCGGCCGCCTCGACCCCCATCGGCAAGCCGGGCGACGCCGCCCGCGCCACGCGCACGATCGATGTCGACATGACCGACGCCATGCGCTTCACGCCCGACCGCATCGAGGTCAAGGCAGGCGAGACGGTGCGCATCAATGTGCGCAATTCGGGAAAGATCCGCCACGAGCTGGTGCTGGGCACCGATGCGGACCTGAAGGCGCACTACGACATGATGATGAAAGACCCCGGCATGCGCCACGAAGAGGCGAACGCGGTGTCGCTGGACGCCGGCAAGTCCGGCCAGATCGTCTGGCGCTTCGACAAGGCCGGCACGGTGTCCTTCGGCTGCCTGGAACCGGGTCACTACAGCGCCGGCATGAAGGGCGCGGTGTCGGTCCTCTGACCCCCGGCGCCTTCCTCCCATGAGCACATCCCCTCCTCTTGCCCGCCGCCGCTTCGTGCAGGGCCTGGCCGCCGGCGGCGCGCTGGCTGCGCTGGGCGGCTGGCGCGCCGCATTGGCCGCGCCCGCGCCGGCCGCTGAATTGCGTGGCACGGAATTCCACCTGGAAATCGGCGAGACGCCCGTGAACTTCACGGGCGCCGCGCGCATCGGCACCACCGTCAATGGCCAGGTGCCCGCCCCCCTCCTGCGTTGGCGCGAAGGCGACACGGTGACCCTGCACGTCACCAACCGGCTGCGCGAGCAGACCTCCATTCACTGGCACGGCATCCTTTTGCCAACCGACATGGATGGCGTGCCCGGCCTGAGCTTTCCCGGCATCGATCCGGGCCAGACCTTCACCTACCGCTTCGCGGTGCGCCAGAGCGGCACGTACTGGTATCACAGCCACTCGGGCTTCCAGGAGCAGACCGGCCTGTACGGCGCCATCGTCATCGACCCGCGCCGCCGCGATCCCATCACGTCCGACCGCGACTACACGGTGCTGCTGTCGGACTGGACGGACGAAGACCCGATGCGGCTCTTCAACAAGCTGAAGGTGATGCCCGAGTACTACAACCGCATCCAGCCCAGCGTCCAGAGCCTGGCCGCCGACGCGCAGGAACGCGGCTGGCGCGCGGCGCTGTCCGAACGCCTGATGTGGGAACAGATGCGCATGACGCCGACGGACCTGGCCGACGTGTCCGGCGCCACCTACACCTACCTGACCAACGGCGCCACGCCCTCGGGCAACTGGACCGGGCTGTTCAAGCCGGGCGAACGCATCCGGCTGCGCTTCATCAACGGATCGGCGATGACGTACTTCGACGTGCGCATCCCCGGCCTGAAGATGACGGTGGTGGCCGCCGACGGGCAAGACGTGCGGCCCGTGGACGTGGAGGAATTCCGGATCGGCGTGGCCGAAACCTATGACGTGATCGTCGAACCGCAGGACGAGCGCGCCTACACGATCTTCTCGCAGGCGATGGACCGCTCGGGCTTTGCCCGCGCCACGCTGGCGCCGCGCGCCGGCATGCAGGCCGACGTGCCCGCGCTGGACCGCGTGCAACTGCTGGGCATGATGGACATGGGCATGGCGCATGACATGGCAGGCGCGGGGCACGACATGGCCGCGATGGGCGCGCCCGGCGCACCCAGCCCCGGCGGCATGCCCGGCATGGACCACGGCGGCCATGGCGCGTCAGCCACCGGGCAAGGCGGCATGGTCGAAGTCAAGCACCCCTATCCGACCGAGCGCGGCGTCAGCAATTCCATGCTGCCCGACGTGGTGTCGACGCGGCTGGACGACCCGGGCGTGGGGCTGCGCGACAACGGGCGCCGCGTGCTGACCTACGCGGACCTGCATTCCATCCGCGAACCCGAAGACAACCGCGCGCCCTCGCGCGAGATCGAACTGCACCTGACCGGCAACATGGAACGCTACATGTGGTCGTTCAACGGCGTGAAGTTCTCGGACGCCAAGCCCATCGTGCTGCGCTACGGCGAGCGCGTGCGTTTCGTGCTGGTCAACGACACGATGATGACGCACCCGATCCATCTGCATGGCCTGTGGAGCGACCTGGAATCGCCCGACGGCGCGTTCCAGGTGCGCAAGCACACGATCACCCTCAACCCGGCGCAGCGGCTGAGCTATCGCGTCAGCGCCGATGCGCGCGGACACTGGGCCTACCACTGCCACCTGCTGTATCACATGGAGGCCGGCATGTTCAGAGCGGTCGTGGTGGAGTAAGCGATGACGACGCAACGCAAACTGCTGGGCGCCTGCGCCCTGGCCTTGGCCCTGGGCGCATCGGGCGTCCACGCGCAGCCCGCCGCGATGGACCATTCCGGCATGCCCGGCATGGATCACGGCGCCATGCCGTCCGCCCCCGCGCCGGCGCCCGCCGCCATGGACCACGGGGCGATGGGGCACACGACGATGGAACACGGCAGCGCCCCCGCATCGAACGCACCGCCGATCGGCAGCCTGCCGACGAGCGACGGCGCGGGCGAACGCGGCTACGACAGCTACGGCATCCACCCGCACATGATGGACAACGCGTCCACCTGGCAGGTGCTGTTCGACAAGTTCGGCGTCACACGCAACCGCGACGGCGAAAACGCGCTGGACTGGGACGGCCGCTTCTGGATCGGCTCGGCCACCGACCGCCTGCTTATCAAGAGCGAGGGCGAACGCGAAAGCGGCGGCGGCTCGGACGGCAAGGTCGAAGCCTACTGGAGCCATGCCGTATCGCCTTTCTGGAACCTGCAGCTGGGCGCGCGCCGGGACATCGGCACGGGCCCCAAGCGCAATTGGGCCGCGTTCGGCGTCGAGGGCCTGCTGCCCTACAACATCGAACTGGAGACCACCGCCTATGTGGGATCGTCGGGCCGCACCGCGCTGGCGCTCAAGGCCGAGTACGACCTGCTGCTGACGCAGCGCCTCGTCCTCACGCCGGAAATCGAGGCCAGCCTGTACGGCAAGCGCGACCCCGAACGCGGCATCGGCTCGGGCCTGTCGACCGGGTCGCTCTCTTTGCGGCTACGCTATGAGGTCACGCGCGAATTCGCCCCTTACGTCGGCGTCTCCTTCGAACGCAAGTTCGGCCAAACCGCCAGCTACGCCTCGGACGCCGGGGCCAGCCGGTCCCAGACCGCCGTCATGGCGGGCGTGCGGTTCTGGTTCTGACGCGGCATCGCGCCCTTCCCACCCCTATTCGTGCACGGAGCATCATGAACATTCCCCGCATCACGCACCGCCTGATCCTTGCCGCGGCCCTTGGCGCCCCCGTCTTCGCCACGGCGCAGACGCCCGCGCGCGTCGAGGTCTGGAAGACGCCCACCTGCGGCTGCTGCGAAGACTGGGTCAAGCACATGCGCGACAGCGGCTTCGCCGTCACGACCCATGACGTGGACGACACCGGCCCCATCCGCCGCAATGCGGGCATGGCGGACTACGGGTCCTGCCATACCGCCGTGGTGGACGGCTACGCGGTCGAAGGCCACGTGCCCGCCAGCGACGTCCGCCGGCTGCTTCTGGAAAAGCCGGACGCCGCCGGCCTGGCCGCCCCGGGCATGCCGTTAGGGTCCCCAGGCATGGACGGCCCCGAATACGGCGGCCGCAAGACCCCGCACGATATCCTGCTGGTGGACAAGCAGGGCAGCGCCAACGTGTTCCAGGCATACCGGTAGGACCCAGGGGTGGGCAGGCCATTGAAACAATTCATCCACACCGCCTCAATGGCTACTCCTTGCACCGCAGCAAAAATGCGCCACAATAAATAAAACGCATTTCTTACCCACCCCTTGGCAGTCATGGCAAAAATCGTCCTGTTCGAGAACATCCACCCGAGCGCGCGCACCGTCTTCGAAGCCGCCGGCTACACCGACATCGTCACGCACACCGCGGCCCTGCCGCCGGCGAAAATGCAGGAAGCCCTGCGTGGCGTGCACGTGGCGGGGATCCGTTCTCGCACGCACCTGGACGCCGCCCTGCTGTCCAGCCCCGACCTGCGCGTCGTAGGCTGCTTCTGCATCGGCACCAACCAGGTCGACCTGGATTCCGCCATGCAACGCGGGATTCCGGTGTTCAACGCGCCGTTCTCCAACACCCGTTCGGTCGCCGAGCTGGTGCTGGGCGAAGCCATCCTGCTGCTGCGCCGAATTCCCGAAAAGAACGCCCGCGTGCACCTGGGCCATTGGGACAAGAGCGCCTCGGGCGCCTTTGAAACGCGCGGCAAGACGCTGGGCATCGTGGGCTACGGCAACATTGGCTCGCAGATCAGCACGCTGGCCGAAGGCCTGGGCATGCGCGTCGTCTACCACGACGTGGAAGCCAAGCTGCCGCTGGGCAACGCCCGCCCCGCCGGGTCGCTCAACGACCTGCTGGAGCAGGCCGACGTGGTGACGCTGCACGTGCCGGGCGGCAAGTCCACCGAGAACATCATGAATGCGGAGACCATCGGCCGCATGCGGCGCGGCGCGATCCTCATCAACGCCTCGCGCGGCACGGTGGTGGACATCGACGCCCTGCACGCCGCGCTGAAATCGGGCCACCTGGCCGGCGCCGCGCTGGACGTATTCCCCACCGAGCCCAAGGGCGCGGACGAACCGCTGGCCAGCCCGCTGATCGGCCTGCCCAACGTCATCCTGACCCCGCACATCGGCGGCAGCACGCAGGAATCGCAAGAGAACATCGGCCGCGAAGTGGCCGAAAAGCTGGTGCGCTTCATGCAGGCTGGCACGACCAAGGGCGCGGTCAACTTCCCCGAACTGCCCTACCTGGAGCCGGCCGGCGCCACGCGCATCCTGCACGTGCACCGCAACGCCCCGGGCGCGCTCGGCACGCTGGACAACCTGATGGCGCAGCACGGCCTGAACATCGTCAGCCAGACCCTGCAGACCAAGGGTCAGATCGGCTACGTGATCACCGACGTGGAAGGCCAGGTCGACGACCAAGTGATGACCACGCTGCGCGATCACCCCATCACGGTCCGCTGCGACCGGCTGTAGATCCCGGTTGCGCCGAAACGGAAAGCGCCCCTTCGCGGGGCGCTTTTTTTTCCTGGCCGGCGCTGTCCGGCACGGCCTGGACCCGCATCGACCTCAAGGTTCGGCCGCCGCCGCCATCAGGCATTCCGCCATCTTCTCGCGCACGCTGCCCGCGTCGAACGGCAGGCGGCCGATGATGCCGATTTCCCGGTGAAAGGCCTGTTCGGCCAGCGGCACCAGCCGCAACCCCGTCACGTCCAACCGCCGCAGCTGCGGTAGCAGCGCCACGCCCAGGCCGTGGCGCACCATGTTGGCGATAGCTTCGATTTCGTCCAGTTCCACCGCTTCGTGCACATGGATGCGGTGCTTCTTCAGGAAAATATCCACCACCCGCCCGCCGAACGACGCCCGGTCATAGCGGATGAAGGGCTGCGTCGCCAGCAGCTCGCGCCACGGCGCTTCGGGCACGGATTCCGGCACGGCCAGCACCACCGGCTCGTTCAGCAGGCGATGCCAGCCCAGCTCCGGCGGCAGCGTGAACGGCGGGCGGATCAGCACGGCCATGTCCACTTCGCCCGCATCCACCTGCCCCAGCAGCGACAGCGAGACGCCGGGCACGATGCGTACTCGCACATCGGGATAGACGGCGCGGAACCGGCCCACGGCGCGCACCAGCAGATCCTGCTGCACCGAAGCGATGGCGCCGATGCGCAACGATCCGCTGACGTGGCCCGCCCCCGCCGTCGTGACCATGCGTTCGGCCATGGCGACCAACTCTTCCGCCTGCGCAAGCATCTCGCGGCCAGGCCCGTTCAGTACGGCGGCCCGGGCCCCGCGGTCGAAGAGCGCCACGCCCAGGTATTCCTCCAGCCGCTTGATCTGGGCGCTGACCGCCGACTGCGTCAGGCCCAGGTGGGCGCCGGCGCCGGTGAACGTCCCGTCGCGCGCGACAGCGATGAAGGTTTTGAATTCTTTGATCACAATCAATATTTTCGATGCTAAGACACAAAAAATATCGTTTTTCAATCAAAAAAACAATACCTAAACTATGTCCTGGTGCTAAAGCAGCCCGCTGCCCGCAGGCCGCCCGCCAACCGATCACTTTTTGAATGACCCGGAGTTTTTCATGACCGCCCAAACCAATCTGCCGCCGTTCCACCTGGCCTTCCCGGTCCGCGACCTGGCCGAAGCCCGCGCCTTCTACGGCGAAAAGCTGGGCTGTCCGGAAGGCCGCAGCTCGCCCGAATGGATCGACTTCAATTTCTACGGCCACCAGATCGTCGCCCACCTGGCGCCCAGCGAATGCGGCCACAAGGCCACCAGCGCCGTGGATTCCCACAACGTGCCCGTGCGCCATTTCGGCGCCGTGCTTTCCATGGAACAATGGGAAGCCATGTCCAAGCGCCTGATCGACGCAGGCACCGAGTTCGTCATCGAGCCCTACATCCGCTTCAAGGGCGAAGTGGGCGAGCAGGCCACGATGTTCTTCCTGGATCCGTCGGGCAACGCGCTGGAATTCAAGGCCTTCAAGAACATGGATTCCTTGTTCGCCAAGTAATCCGCCGCCAGAGGTTGCGCGCCGTTGAACGCCCCGTCAGACCCCCCTTGTCCGGCCGAAACCGCTTGGCGCATCCTGCCCCAGGGTGATCGCTGCCTGATCATTTCCTTCGGCGACAGGATCGACGCCTCGGTCGGCCGGACCTGTCTGGCCGCGGCGCGCAAACTGCGCGCCGCACAGCTTCCCGGCGTCACCGATGTCGTGCCCTCATTCGTCGCGGTGGCGGTGCATTACCGTCCCGACGGCCGGGGCAACGGCCCCTCCTGTACGCGCTTGACCGCAAGCATCAACGCCCTGCTGGCCGAAGGCATCGCCGCCGACGCCCTGGACGGGCGCCTGATCGATGTTCCCGTCTGCTACGGCGGCGAGCACGGCCCCGACCTGCCCGAGGTGGCGCGCGCGGCCGGCGTGACGGAAGACGAAATCGTCGCCCTGCACAGCCAGCCCCGCTGCATGGTGTTCATGCTGGGCTTCGCGCCCGGCCACGCCTACCTGGGCGTGCACGACCCAAAACTGGATATCCCGCGCCGTCCCTCCCCGCGCACCGTGGTACCGACGGGCGCCGTGGCCGTCGCCAACCGGCAGACCGTGATCTACCCAAACCGGCTGCCCGGCGGCTGGAACATCATTGGCGCGACGCCGCTGACCCTGTTCGACCCCGAACGCGCGCCCGCCTCCTTGCTTCAACCCGGTGATTCGGTCCGATTCGTACCGATCAGCCCGGAGGAGTTCGAGCGCATCCGGGAAGCCCGGCCATGAGCGTGACCGTCATCAAGCCCGGCATGCTGTCCAGCTTTCAGGACCGCGGCCGCGACGGCTTCCAGCACGAAGGCATTCCGGTCGCGGGCGCCATGGACGAACGCGCGCACCGCCTGGCTAACGCGCTTGCCGGCAATGCCAGCGACCCAGCCACGCTGGAAATGACCCTGCTTGGCCCCACGCTGCGTTTTGACGCCCCCGCCTGCTTCGCGCTGGCCGGCGCCGACCTGGGCGCAACCCTCAATGGCGAAGACATCCCCCTGCACCGCCCGCTGGTGGCACGCGCAGGCGACACCCTGGCCTTCGGCGCCCGGCCCGCCGTGGGCGTGCGCGGCTATCTGGCGGTGCATGGCGGCTTTGCGCTGCCTGCCGTCATGGGCAGCGAGGCGACCTACCTGCGCAGCGGCTTCGGCGGATTCCAGGGCCGCGCGCTGGCCAAAGGCGACTGCGTCCCGCTGCGCGCCGCGTTGGACGGCCACCGCCTGGACGCGCTGCGATCCGCGCTCTGGGAAATCCAGGCCTATTTGCCCGCCCCCCTGGGCGGCCAACGGCGCGGCGCCATCCGCTTCCTGCCCGGCATGCACTGGGAAGCATTCTCGACCGCCGCGCGGCACGCCTTCACAGACGCCGAATTCCGCGTCAGCGCTCAATCCGACCGCATGGGCTACCGCTTGACGGGCCCGGCGCTATCCATGACCCAACCGCGCCAGATGCTGTCGGAGGCCGCCAGTTTCGGCACCGTGCAGGTGCCCGCAGGCGGCGAAGCCATCATCCTCATGGCCGACCGGCAAACCACCGGCGGCTATCCCAAGATCGCGCAGATCGCGACGGTGGACCTGTCCGCGCTGGCGCAAGCCGCACCGGGCCAGAGCCTGCGCTTCCAGCTGATCGGCCTGGACGAGGCACAACGCCTGGACGGCGCGCGCGAACGTGCATTCGTACAATTGCAAGAAGCGCTGGCCCCCCTGCGCGCGCTGCTGTCCCGGGCAACAAGGAAACCGCTATGACCACCCGCATCGATATGAACTGCGACATGGGCGAAAGCTATGGCGCGTGGACCATGGGCAACGACGCGGCGGTGCTGCAATACGTCAGCTCCGCCAACATCGCCTGCGGCTTCCATGGCGGAGACCCCGCCACCATGCGCAAGACCGTCGCCGCCGCGCTCAAGCAGGGCGTGGCGCTGGGCGCCCACCCCAGCCTGCAGGACCTGGCGGGCTTTGGCCGCCGCGTCATCCAGATCACGCCGGACGAAGCCTATGACATCGTGGTCTACCAGATCGGCGCGCTGGCCGGCGTGGCCGCGTCGCAAGGGGCGCGGCTGCACCATGTGAAGGCGCACGGCGCGCTGTACAACATGGCGGCCCGCGATGAAGGGCTGTCGCGCGCCATCTGCCAGGCGGTCAAGGACGTGGACGCGTCGCTGATCCTGTACGGGCTGGCGGGCAGCAAGCTGATCGACGCGGCGCGCGCGATCGGCCTGTCGGCGGCCAGCGAAGTGTTTGCCGACCGCTCCTACCAGGACGACGGTTCACTCACGCCGCGCACGCGCGCCGGCGCCATGATCGAAGACCTGGACCAGGCGGTCGCGCAAGTGGTGCGCATGGTGCGCGAAGGCAAGGTGCGTTCCGTCGACGGGCACGACGTGCCGGTGGTGGCCGACACGCTTTGCATCCACGGCGACCAGCCCAACGCCTTGCTGTTCGCCAACGGCATCCGCCAGGCGCTGGAGCAGGCGGGCATCGACGTCCGCACCCCGGCCCGGACCTGACCTGCGGCTTGGGCCGGATCAGGCGCGGCCGTAGCGCGGCGCCAGGTCTTCGCCGGCCTGTTCGGCGGCGTCGCGGTAAGCCTGCAAGATGCCCGGCAGCACTTCCACCACATAGGTGCGCGTCAGGTTCGCCGCGCGCTCGAAATCACGGACGGCCAGCGCCTGCGTGATGCCGTGCGTGTAGATCTGCAGGGTGTTGGTTTCGAGCGAGCGCCGGGCCAGCAGATAGCGCAGCGGCTCCACCTGTTCGTAGAGCTTGCTCAGCATGCTGGTCAGCGGCGTATTGCCCGTGTAGCGGGCCCCCGCCAGATAGAACTCGCGCGACGCCGCGATAGCGGCGCGGATGTCACGCTTGGCCACGGCCGCCGCGATGGCTTCGTCATAGCTGCGCAGTTCGGCCACCAGCGGCGCCAGGTCTCGCATGTCCGCCAACTGGCGGATGCAATACGCCTCCAGCTCCGCGCGCAGCATGTACAGGTGGCGGATCTGCGTTTCGGTATAGAGGGTGACCCTGAAGCCCTTGCGTTGGATATGCGTGACCAGGCCGCTCAGTTCCAGCAGGCGCAGCGCTTCCCGGATCGGGCTGCGGCTGGTGCCGAAACGCTGCTCTAGTTCTTGCTCCCGCAAGGGCTGCCCGGGCCGGATAGTGCCATCCACTATCAACTCACGAATCTGTTCCTGTAGGAAATACGGAATCGTGGCGGGCGCTTTGACGTCCAATCGGCTCCCCTTGTACTGCGCGATGCGTGGTTGAGACAGGGAGAAGATACTAGAAATCTATTGAAACACAAATAGGAATATTGTTGCAGAGACGAAATCGCCTTCTGTTACGCCCGGCTGGGGATTCGCTTCTGCTACGCCCCCCAGGGGTTCAGTGCCAATCGTCACGGTAGACGAACTTGGGCATCTGCCAATTGAAGCGCAGGGCCAGCATGCGCAAGGCCAGCCCCGCGGCCAGCGCCACGGGCACGGCAGCGTTGGCCGACAGGCCCAGCGACTGGCCGCCCAGGTACAGCGCCCCGGTTACGACCGACACGCTGGCGTACAGCTCCTTGCGGAACAGCAGCGGCACTTCGTTGCACAGCACGTCGCGCAGCACCCCGCCGGCGCAGCCCGTGATCATGCCGCTGATCAGCACCACCGTGATCGGCAGCTGCATCAGCTGCGCCACCTGGCAGCCGATGACGGTGAACGCCACCAATCCCAGGGCGTCGGCCAGCAGGAACACACTGCGCAGGCGCCGCATGACCGGCGCGATCAGTGCAGTCAGGATCGCGGCGCCGCCCGTCATCCACAGGTATTCGGGGTGGATGACCCATGTCAGCGGGTAGTGTCCCAACAGCACGTCGCGCAGCGAACCGCCGCCCAGGGCGGTCACGCAGGCGATGATGCACACGCCCATCCAGTCCATGTCGCGTCGGCCGGCCGACAGCGCCGCGGTCATGGCTTCGGCCACGATGGCGACCAGATATAGCGTGTGCAGCAGGGCAGGAGAAATATCGGAGAGCATGGGAAAGGCGGAAATAAGACAATGATCGGATCGGGACTCGACCCGGACTCAAGGTACGGCAGGCCCCATTGTATTGACCCTGACCTTGCGCAAGCCGCCATTGCCTGCGGGCGCCGCATCCCGTACGCTGGACCGTGCGTTGATATCGATCAATCCCCCGGCCGCGTCGCGGCGGGACAATGGGGGTATGCCCTCACGGGCGGCAACCGCCAGGTTGCCCGGACGCGGGAGCCGGCAGCCTGGCTTGAACCGGGAGATAACGTATGACACAGCAAACAGGCCCCATCCTATTGGCGACGGACCTGAGCGCGCGGGGCGACCGTGCCCTGGACCGCGCGCTCCAGCTCACCAAAGAGCTCAATACCAAGCTGATCGTCCTGCATGTCATGGAAAGCCATGCCACGCCTGCCCGCCTGACCACGCCGGTCTGGCGGCGCCTGTCGACCGACCACAAGGCCCTGGCCGAACGCGAGCTGGCGGAAGACCTGGCCGCCGCCGACGTGCCGTCCGAAGTCGTCGTCGTATCCGGCGATCCCCTGGCCCGCATCATGGAAACCGCCGACAGCTTCGGCTGCTCGCTGATCGTCACCGGCATCGCCCGCGACGAGACGCTGGGCCGGCTGCTGCTGGGCACCACTGTCGAAAAGCTGGCCCGCCAGGCGCGCCAGCCGGTGCTGGTGGTCAAGACCCGTCCGCGCAAGCCGTACCGCGACGTGCTGGTCGCCACCGATTTCTCGCCCGGCTCGCGCCAGGCCCTGCGCGCCGCGCTGCAACTGGTGCCCAACGCCAACCTGACGCTGTTCCACGCCTACGACGTGCCGTTCCAGGGCAAGAGCGTGCCCGACGACGCCATCACGCGCAGCTTCTACAAGGGCGCCGAACAAAGCGCGCAGGAATTCACGGCCGACACGCCCGAACTGGCCGGCAAGACGCCCCACATCGTGCTGGAAGCCGGCCAGCCCGAAACCGTGCTGTCGGAATACTCATTCAATCACCGCTCCGACCTGGTCGTGACGGGCACCCACGGCCGCACCGGCATCCTGCGCACCGCCATCGGCAGCGTGGCCGAGCGGCTGCTGGAGTCCCTGCCCAGCGACGTGCTGATCGTCCGGCTGACCGAAAAAGAATAAGCCGGCGCGTCAGGAAAAACGGCGCCCGGAATTCGGGCGCCGTTTTTCGTCTGGACAGAGCGGATCCCCGCGAGACGGGCCGGCCCGCCTTACGCCTGGTCGCCCTGCCTTTCCATGGTTTCGATGGTGCCGCGCAGGATCTTCAGCAGCACCAGGCCCGGCAGCGCGATCACCACCGTCAGCAGGAAGAAGCCCGGCCAGCCCATGTACCCCACCAGCGGCGGCGTCAGCGGCCCGGCCAGATACGTGCGGCCCACCGCCGACAGCGCCGACAGCAGCGCGAACTGCGTCGCGGAAAACCGCTGACGGCACAGCGCCATCAACAAGCCCACGAAAGACGCAGTGCCCAACCCGCCGCACAGGTTCTCGATGCCGACGCCGGCCGCCATCAGCCACAGGTTCTTCGGGCTGACCGCGATCAGCCAGTACGCCAGGTTGGACACGGCCTGCAGCAGGCCGAAGGCCATCAGCGACCGGTACAGGCCCCAGCGCGACATCAGCGTCCCGCCGGCCAGCGCGCCCACGATGGTGGCGGCCAGCCCCAGCACCTTATTCACCGTGCCGACTTCGGTGGGCGTAAAGCCCGCCCCGCGGATCAGGAAGGTGGTGGACAAGGCGCCCGCGAAGGCGTCGCCCAGCTTGTACAGCACGATCAGCAACAGCACCGCCAGCGCGCCGCGCCGCGTGAAGAATTCGTGCAGCGGTTCACCGACGGCCTCGCGCAGATTGCGCGGCGCGCGGGCGACGTGCTCGGGTTCGGGGGCCAGCAAGGTCGCTACCGCGCACAGCAGCATCAGGCCGCCCATCAGCACATAGGTGTAGCCCCAGCCGATCCACTGGTCCGCCAGGATCAGCGCCAGCCCGCCCGAGGCAATCATGGCAAGGCGATAGCCCATGACCTTGACGGCGGCGCCGGCGCCGCGTTCCTCCTTGCGCAGCACATCCGTGCAATACGCGTCGAACGCGATGTCCTGCGTAGCCGACAGGAAAGCCACCAACACGGCCAGCATGGCCAACGGCATGAGCGCCGTCGAGGGCGACAGCATGCCCATCGCCATGATGGTCAAGGCCAGCAGCAGCTGCGTCACCAGCATCCAGCCGCGGCGGCGGCCCAGCAAGGGCGGCACATACCGGTCGACAAGAGGTGCCCACAGGAATTTGATGGTGTAGGCCGTGCCTACCAGGGTGAGGAAACCGATTTCCTGAAGCGGCACGCCTTCGACGGTCGCCCAGGCCTGCAAGGTTCCGCTGGTCAAGGCCAACGGCAATCCGCTGGCAAAGCCCAGGACCAGCAAGGGGGCCACGCGGGGGCTGGTATAGACGTTGGATACAGCGGTGATGACGGTCTCCTGAAACTCGGCCGGCGCGGCGCAACTGGCATCGCGCCGCGGAGTTGTCGGCATTTTAGGGCTTGTTCGCCCGCGCCGTCAGGACGTTCGGTGTCGGGATGTCAGGGCGACGCGAAGCGGTAGACCGCCAGCGTGCTGCGCCAGCTGGGGAACAGCTTGACCTCGCGGCCTTCGTTGAAGGTCGCGCGTTCGAGGATGCGCACGTCCACGACGCCCGCCAGCTGTTCGAAGTCGCGCAGCGTGCACAGGTGGATGTTGGGCGTGTTGTACCACTGGTAGGGCATCTGGCCCGTCACCGGCATGCGGCCGCGCAGGATGGCCCAGCCGTGCGGCCAGTAGCCGAAGTTGGGGAACGACACGATGCCGTAGCGCGCCACCCGCGCCATCTCGCGCAGGATGTGCTCGGTGCGATGCATGGACTGCAAGGTCTGCGACAACACCACGGTGTCGAACTGCTTGTCGTCGAACAGCGCCAGGCCGTCTTCCAGGTTCTGCTGGATCACCTCGACCCCGCGGCGCACGCAGGCGATCACGCAGGTGTCGTCCAGTTCGACGCCCGCGCCGCGCACCTGGCGGTGGTCGCGCAGGTGCGCCAGCAGCGCGCCGTCGCCACAGCCCAAGTCCAGGACGCGGCTGCCCGGCTCGATCCATCCGGCGATGCGCGCCAGGTCGGGCCGCAGCGCGCTGTGGGCATAGCGGGGGGTCACAGGGGTCATTCGGAGCGTCCTTCGGTCGCAGCAGCGGCGTCGCCAAGCCCAAGCTCGCGCGCGATGCGTTCGTAATAGCCGCGCACCACGGCATGGTAGCGCGCATCTTCCAGCAGGAAGGCGTCGTGGCCGTGCGGTGCGTCGATTTCGGCGTAGGTGACGGGGCTGGCGTTCTTCAGCAGCGCGCGCACGATCTCGCGCGAACGCTCGGGCGGGAAGCGCCAGTCGGTCGAAAACGACACCAGCAGGAAGTCGGCCTTGGCCGGCGCCAGCGCGCGCGCCAGATCGCCGCCGGTCGTGCGGGCCGGATCGAAATAATCCAGCGCGCGCGTGATCAGCAGATAGGTGTTCGCGTCGAAGTATCGGGTGAATTTTTCGCCCTGATAGCGCAGGTACGACTCCACCTCGAACTCGACGTCGTAGCCGTAGTGGTAGGCCCCGTTCTCGGCGGGCGCGCGTTGCGCGCGGCCGAATTTTTCGGCCATGTCGTCGTCCGACAGGTAGGTGATATGGCCGATCATGCGCGCCACCGACAGGCCGCGGCGCGGGACGGTGTCCTGCGCGTAGTAGTCGCCGCCATGGAAATCCGGGTCGGTGATGATGGCGCGGCGCGCCACTTCATTGAAGCCGATGTTCTGCGCCGACAGGCGCGGCGTGCTGGCGATCACCACGCAATGGGCCACGCGCTCGGGCAGCGTGATGGCCCAGCTGAGCGCTTGCATGCCGCCCAGCGATCCGCCCATCACCGCCGCGAAGCGTTCGATGCCGAAGTGATCGGCCACGCGGGCCTGCGCGCGCACCCAGTCTTCCACCGTCAGCACCGGGAACGCGGCGCCCCAGGGCTTGCCGGTGGCCGGGTTGATACTGGCCGGGCCGGTCGACCCGAAGCACGAACCCAGGTTGTTCACGCCAATCACGAAAAACAGGTTGGTGTCCACCGGCTTGCCGGGGCCGACCATGTTGTCCCACCACCCCAGGTCGCTGGGGTTGTCCGCCGCCTGCCCCGCCACGTGGTGCGAGGCATTGAGCGCATGGCAGATCAGGACCGCGTTGGTGCGCTGGGCGTTCAACGTGCCATAGGTTTCCACGGCAAGTTCGTAGGCGGCCAGCGACTGGCCGCTAAGCAAGGGCAGCGGCTCATCGAAACGGATGAAAGTGGGTGCGACAAGGCCGACGGAACCGGGATCAACGGTGTCGGAAGTCGTGACGGTTGCGGGAACGAACCCGCTGGCCGAATCACCGGCCAAATGTTGGGCAGGAGTGGTCATACGGACCTCTTTAGCTGGATTTATTGGAAGGCGCCCGCAAGCGGATCAGGCAAATCGGCGCCGAAATATGGGTGATGCAATCAGTACTGCGAAAAGAATTCTAGCACTGCTTGCGCACGCGGCCACAGCCCGTGCGCCGGTGGGACAATAGCCATTACCGGCGGCGCCCCCCACCCCGACGCGGCGCGCCCCCCCTGACGGGAAGGATATGGCTCACATCTATCTGGACGAACTTCAACTCCTGGCAGCGGCCGGCCTGGCCGCCGCCGGCGCCAACCCGGCGATGGCGGACAGCACCGCCCGCGCGCTGGTCTTCGCCGAAAGCCAGGGCCTCGGTTCCCATGGCCTGTCGCGCGTGCCGTTCTATGCCGGCCACCTGCGCGCGGGCCGCGCCATCGGTTCGGCGGTGCCGCGCATCGTGCATGAGCGCGGCGGCGCGGCCCTGATCGACGCCGGCTCGGGCCTGGCCTTCCCGGCCTGCGCGCTGGCGGTGGAGCAGGCGGCCGCGCGGGCCTGCGAACACGGCATCGCCTTCATCGGCGTGGCCAACAGCCACCATTTCGGCGAGGCCGGCTACCACCTGGAAGCCCTGGCCGATGCCGGGCTGGTGGCGCTGGCGCTCAGCAATTCGCCGGCCGCCATGCCCGCCTGGGGCGGCAAGCGCCCGCTTTTCGGCACCAACCCCATCGCCGCGGTCTTTCCCCGCCGCAACGGCGCGCGCCTGGTGATCGACCTGTCGCTGTCGCAAGTGGCACGCGGCAAACTGATGATCGCCGCGCGCGACAACCAGCCCATTCCGCTGGGCTGGGCGCTGGACGCGAACGGCCAGCCCACGACCGACCCCAAGGCGGGGCTGGCCGGCAGCATGCTGCCGGCCGGCGGCGTCAAAGGCGCGATGCTGGCGCTGATCGTCGAACTGCTGGCCTGCGCCCTCACAGGCGCGCATTTCGGCTTCGAGACGGAATCATTCTTCGTCGACGCGGGCGGCCCTGCCCGGCTGGGCCAGGCTTTCATGGCAATCGATCCGGGCGCGCTGGCCGGCAACAACACCTATCTGGAACGCGTCGAAACGCTGGTGGACGCCATGTTGGAGGACGACGGGGTGCGCCTGCCTGGCGACCGCCGCCGCAAACTGCGCGACGAAGCCGTGAAGCACGGCGTGGATATCCCGGACGCGCTCATGGCGCAACTGCGGACGATGGCGGGCGTGGCCTGAGGCGGCCGCCGCGGTGCCCGCCCGCATCTATGCCCCGGCGCGGGTGAACCACAGCATCAGCGGCGCCAGCAGCAGGAACACCACCGTGGACACCAGCACCGCGCCCGCCGCGGTATCGCCCAGCGGCGTATAGCGCTTGGCGTACATGTAGCTGACCACCGCGCACGGCATCGCCATCTGCAGGGTCAGCGCCCCCGCCAGGATGGGCTCCAGGTCCAGCGCCCAGACGACGGCCAGCCCCGCCGCCAGGCCGACGCCCAACCGGATCGCGCCCACCTTGGCGCCATCGCGCAGGCCGTTGGACGGGATCAGCGCCAGGGCGTGGCCCAGGCTCAGCAGCATCAGCGGCACCGTCACGGCGCCCAGCATGCGGGCCGTCTCGATCAGCCATTCCGGCACGGGAATGTGCAGCATGCGCAGCCCCACCGCCACCACCGAGGCCAGCAGGATGGGGCTCTTCCAGCTGCCCTTGGTGTTCACCCCAGGCAACAACCGCACGGCGACGGTGTGCATGACGAACGAGTTCACCGCAAAGAAGGCCACCGCCACCGACAGGCCGGCATCGCCGAACGCCAATTGCGAAATCGGCAGCCCCAGGTTGCCGGCGTTGGGCAAAAAGGCCGTGGGCAGCAAGGTGCGCACCGGCAATTTCCACACTTTCAGCAGCAACGCGGCGACTCCCGCGCACAGCAGCAGCGCCAGCAGCGTGGCCGCCGCCACATCAGCCAGCGCGCGGTCGTCCAGGTGGGTGGTGACGAAGGTGTGGAACACCAGGGCCGGCGTCGTCACTGACGTCACCAGCGTGGTGATGAACGCGCCGCCGAAAGGAATGTCGCGCTTGCCCCAGAACACCCCGATGCCCACGCAGAAGAGCAACGGCAGCATCAGCACGATGGCTGACAGGTAGAACTGGGTGATGGCCAACATACGACTATTCCGTCAGAGATAAAGAGTTTGATGCACCGCGGCATCAATGCTTGCCTGCCGGCGGCCGCGACCGCAGCATGGGACAACACGTCAACTACAGGGCGTCCCGCCCACAGCCGCCATGACCGCCCTTCGCCGCTTGTCCGCGTACCGCCCCTTGTTGCAGGCGTCCTTGCAAACGCCGTCCACGCCCTTGTCCAAGCCTTTATCCGCGCCTTTATCCGCGCTGAATCCGCCGATCGCGCCGCTGGCCTCGCTGTCCGCGCCGCCCGCGACGAAAACGCTGTCCGACCGCCAGGCCGCCTGCCTGTATTGGTCCGCCGCGGGCAAGACCAGCTGGGAAACCGGCCGCATCCTGGGCGTCAGCGAAAGCACGGTGAACTTCCATCTGCGCAACGCCTGCGCCAAGCTCGGCGTGCGCGGCCGGCGGGCCGCCGTGGTCGCGGCGCTGCGCCAGGGCTTGCTGGACGGCGTCACGGTTTGACGGGTTGGGTCGGGTTGACCACCACCGACCGCAGGAACTCGCGCGCCCGTTCCGCCGGCAGGCTTTCCTGCGTGCCCGCGGCCACCGCTTCGATCAGCATGGTGTCGGTCACCCAAACCCTGGCCTGCAACCATCCCGGCTTGCCCATGGCCTTGCCATGCACCTCGATCTCCTCGCCGTTGGCCGGCCACGCCGTAGGCGGCGGGGCCTGCATGTTGGCGTACAGCGACGCCACCAGCGCCCTGCCCAGCGCCTGCCTGGCCCCTGGGTCGGCCGCGATCTCCGGGGGCAGCGGGGCCGACCCGATCGCGAACACGGCTTCCCCCACGGTGGCGGTCGCCAGGGTAAAACGCAAGGAATGGGTATCCAGGCGCAGATCCCGGGTATCCGTCATGACCCGGTCCGGGAAGGCGGCCCGCACATGGCCGTCCGCCACATCGACTTCCCGCCAGTTGTAACGGGGCGAACACGCGGCCAGCACCAGCGCCAACCCCACAAAGACGCCGGCTTTCTTGAACATGAAACGAAACAGCGATGAAATCGTCATTACCCGAGGACCTGGACGGTCTATCCATTTCAAGGAATCCAGAAATTGTCGCCGATTTCCATGACCCCCGCGCCCGACGGCACCCTATTGGCCAATTATGTCTGGTCCGCCGCCCCGAACGTGCCGCCGCCGATCACAGGCCCGGGCACGCCCAGCATCTACCTGATGCACGGCCTGAGCGAACACGCCGGGCGCTATGACCGCCTGGCCCGCTGGCTGACCGCCCGCGGCTGGGCCGTGGGCGCGCACGACCATCGCGGCCACGGCCGCTCGGGCGGCGCGGCCGCCACGCTGAGCCACCAGGAAGACCTCGTTACCGACGCCGTCGACCGGCTGCACGCCTGGACCCTCGCCCAAGGCCGGCCGCCGATCCTGCTGGCCCACAGCCTGGGCGCGCTGGTAGCGGTGCGAATCGCGCTGCGCCGCATGGCCGAGCTGGACGCCCTGGTGCTGAGTTCGCCGCCGTTCGTGGTTCACGTGCCACAGTGGGTGCGCCGCACCCTCACCTGGATGTCCCTGCACGCGCCCGACCTCCGCGTGCCCCACGGCCTGGCGCCCGCCCGGATCTCGCACGACCGGGCCGTGGTGAAGGCCTACCGCGCAGACCCGCTGGTGCGGCGCCGCATGACGGGCAGGCTGGCCCGCTTCGTGGACGAAAGCGGCCAGGAGGCCCTGCGCGAATCCGGACTGCTGCCCTGCCGCACGCTGTTGATGGTGGCCGGAGACGACGCCATCGTCGCCGCCGAGGGCAGCCGCCAGTTCGCCCAGCGCGCTCCGGCCGAACTGCTGACGCTGCGCTGGTACGACACCGCCTGGCACGAGATCTTCAATGAAACGGCCCCCATTTCCGATCCGGTTTATGCTGATCTGGACGAGTGGTTGGCCCGCACGGCGCAGGTATTGTCCCTGCGCCCAGTACTGGCTCCCTCGGCACAGGAAGCCGGCACCCCGTAAAATCCGGCGACAGACCCCAACGAGAAGAATCCGTGACTGATACCGCCGCCAACCGCCTCTCCCGCCTAGAGGCCAACCGCTCGCTGCTGACCCAGACGCTGCGAGGCATCGAGAAAGAAGGCCTGCGCGTGGACGAGCAGGGCATCCTGTCCCGCACGCCGCACCCGGCCGGCCTGGGTTCGGCGCTGACCAACGAACACGTCACCACCGACTATTCCGAGTCGCTGCTGGAACTGATCACCGGTACGCACACGGATGTGGACGCGCTGCTGGCCGAATTGACCAATACCCACCGCCACGTCTACAGCGTGCTGGACCATGAACTGATCTGGAACCAGTCCATGCCCGCGACGCTTCCCGCCGAAGCGGACATCCCCATCGCCTGGTACGGCAAGTCCAACACCGGCATGCTCAAGCACGTGTACCGCCGCGGGCTGGCGGAACGCTATGGCAAGACGATGCAGTGCATCGCCGGCGTGCACTACAACTTTTCGTTGGCCGAAGACCTCTGGTCCGTGCTGGATACGCAGCCGGGCTCGGTGCAAGACCGCCGTTCGCGCGGCTATATCGGACTGATCCGAAACTTCACGCGCTACTCCTGGCTGCTGATGTACTTGTTCGGCGCGGCGCCCGCGCTGGCCAGCGACTTCCTGCGCGGCCGCGAGCATCCGCTTGAAAGCCTGGGTGACCACACGCTGTATCTGCCCTACGCCACCAGCCTGCGCATGAGCGACCTGGGCTACCAGAACAAGGCGCAGTCGCAGTTGAAGCTTTGCTACAACGACCTGGACACGTTCCTGGGCCGTCTGTACGACGCCGTGACCCAGCCCTGGCCGGATTACCAGAAGCTGGGCACGCATCGGAACGGGGAATGGATCCAGCTGAACACCAACGTGCTGCAGATTGAAAACGAGTACTACTCCAGCATCCGCCCCAAGCGCGCCACCGGCCGCTGCGAACGCCCCATCACGGCGCTGGCCGAACGCGGCGTGCAATACGTGGAAGTGCGGTGCCTGGACATCGATCCGGACTCGCCCGTCGGCATCGACGCCAGCACCAGCCGTTTCGTCGACGCGTTCCTGCTGTTTTGCACCGCCTCCGACAGCCCCTTCTTCCCCGCCAACGGCTACTGTCAGCGCAGCGCCGACAATTTCTCGACAGTCGTCAAGCAAGGCCGCAAGCCGGGCCTGACGCTGGACCGCGAAGGCCAGTCCGTGACGCTGGCGCAATGGGGCCACGAACTGCTGGATCAGATTGCGCCGTACGCCGCGCTGTTCGATTCCGCATTGGGCGGCAGCGCCTACGCCGAGGCCCTGGAGGCGCAGCGCGCCAAGCTCGATCAGCCGGACGCCACGCCGTCGGCCCGCCTGCTGGACTCGCTCAAGCGCAGCGGCCTGTCGTTCCACGACTACTCGCTGCAGCAAAGCCGCAAGCATGCCGAGACGCTGCGCGCGCAAGCCCTGCCCTCGGATCTGGCTGCCGCCTATGAGCAAGCCGCGGCGCAGTCCACGATGGAGCAACAGCGCATCGAACAGTCGGACACGGTGGATTTCGCCACCTACGTCGCGCGCTACCACGAGGCCCTGAAAGCCCCGCGCAAATAAGGCGTATCGTTAGGGTTTGGGTTCGCGGCGCCGGCCAAGCCGGCGCCGCGAACCACGTCTGTCAATCAGGAGGTTTTTTCCATGCGCCGCACTGCAACATTCTTGCTGGCCCTGGCAGCCAGCATGGCGGGAATCGCCCATGCCGCGCCGCCGGCCATGCAGACCGTGGAATCGGTGGACCTGAAGCGTTACGCCGGCATGTGGTACGAAATCGCGAATTTCCCCATGTTCTTCCAGCGCAACTGCGTGGGAGACACCACCGCCGAATACACCGCGCATGCCGACGGCACCGTGGGCGTGAACAACCGCTGCCGCACCAAGGATGGCGATATCGATTCGGCCTCGGGCACCGCGACCGTCGTCGAAGGCAGCAACAACGCCAAGCTTGAAGTGACGTTCGTCAAGCCGTTCAAGGGCGATTACTGGGTGATCGGCCTGGACCCGGAGTACCGCTGGTCCGTGGTCGGCACGCCTGACCGCAAGTACCTGTGGATATTGTCGCGTTCCCCGCAACTGCCCAAGGAAGAACTGGACAAGGCCCTGGCCGCCGCAACGGCGCAAGGCTATCAGCTGGACGAACTGCGCTACACGCCGCAGAAATAGCGCGAACGGATCAGCCCGCGTAGTCGCGCGCCAGGCGCACCACCGTCACGCCGGGTTTCAGCTGGCGCAGCGACGGCATGATCAGCGTGCAATTGTCGTAGGGGGTCACGATGGGTTGGCCATCCGCCCAGCCGATCACGGCCCCCGCCTTTTCCAGCGTTTCCAGACCGGTCCAGGCTTCTGAGAACGTCACGTCCATCGACGGCGCGACGACCGCATTCGTCACTTCCAGCACGCGCTGCGCGGCGGGATCGGGCAGCAGCCAACCGGCGGGCACGTCCGCCGCATCGACCACCCCGGATTCGACCAGCATGCGCGCCACCATGTCGCGCGCCACGTCGCGCGAGGCCAGCTCGCCGTGGAAGCCGCATTCGATCAGCAAGGCGCAGGCGTCTTCACGCGCGGGGTCGCCGAACTGCGCGAAATCGCGCATGCGCACGCCGTCCTTGTGGCCCGCGTCCACAATCACGTGTTGCGGCGCCTTCAGGCGGCGCGCCAGCGCGATGTTGCGCGGCAGGACGCCCGTCAACAGCAGGGGCGCGCCCGGCTCATGCATGGAATGCAGGTCCAGCAACCAGTCCGCGCGCTGCACCCAGGGACGCAGCGCCGCGCCGCGTTGGCGGTCCGGCGTGGTCGGGTTGTCCAGGCGCTCGGCGCTCCAGACGCGGTTCATGTCTTCGGCCACGAAGCGCGAGGCGTCGTGGTTGGCGTGATCAAACCGGTCGAAGGCGTCCAGATTACAGAACGCCAGCGTCAAACTGCCGCGGCGCGGCTTCACACCGGCGGCCAGCAGGTCTTTCAGCGCCCAGGCGCCACACAGTTCGTTGCCGTGAACCAGCGCGGACACCATCAGCGCCCGGCCCGGCACGCCCGAATCAAAATGCCAGACGCCCGGCGTATCGGTGTTGCCGGCGCGCTCGGCGCTCAGGTCGGGAACGGGAAGCTTGAATTCCATGATGATGTCCGCTTGTCTGCCTGGTCTTGCGATTGATGAAAGCCTGAAATGACGGAGTCTGATTTATTGCGCTTCGATCTTCGCCGCCTTGACCAGCGCGCCGTACTTCTTCGTCTCTTCGGCTTGATAGGCGGCCAGATCGACGCCCGGCTTGGCCACTTCGCCGCCAGCTTCCTGCATCTTGGCACGGAAGGCTTCGGACTTCAGCGTTTCGTCCAGCACACCGCGCAGCTTGGCGACGACGGGCTCGGGCAAGCCAGCGGGACCGTACAGCGCGAACCACAGGTTGATGTCCACCGACTCGAAGCCCGGCGTCGCGGCCAGCGGCGCGATCTCGGGCGCGGCCGGCGACCGCTTGTTCTCGGTCAGGCCCAGCGCCACGATGTTGCCGCTGCGCACTTGCGGCAGCCCCGAGGACAGCACCAGCATGCCGTAATCCAGCTGGCCGCTCATCAGGTCCGTGACCAGCGGCGACACCCCGCGGTACGGCACGTGTTCGGCGCGGGTGCCGGTGGCCTGGTTGATCATTTCGCCGGCCAGGTGCAGCGTGGTGCCCACGCCGGACGACCCATAGTTGAACGTGCCCGGCTCTGCGCCGCGCAGCTTCTTCAGATAGTCGGCGGCGGTCTTCACGCCCGAATTCTTGCTGGCCGCCAACAGCATCGGCTGCGAGGCCACCAGCCCCAGGGCGGTGAAATCCTTCGCGCTGTCGTACTTGACCGCGGTGTTGATCATGCGGGCGATCACCATTTCGTTGGTGGAGCCCAGAAAGATCGTGTAGCCGTCGGGTGCGGCGCGCGCCACGCGTTGCGCGCCGATCGTGCCGCCGGCGCCGCCCACGTTTTCCACCACCACGGTCTGGCCCAGGCGCTTGCCCAGTTCTTCACCCAGCAGGCGGGCGGTCAGGTCGAGGCTGCCGCCGGCCGGGTAGCCGACGATCAGCGACACGCTGCGGGCGGGATAGTCGGCCGCCAGGGCGGCGGGTGCGGCGGCAACGGCCGAGGCGGCACAGAGCGCAACAAGCGCTGCACGCAGCGGATGCAGGATGGACATCATGTTTTCTTCCTTGGGGTGCTGGAGGTGGACGGCGTGGCCGTCTCGTTTGAGGTTTAGCGCCACATTTTCACGGGCGGCGCACACGCCATCCGTGCCAAAACGGCACATCTTCGTGCTTATTCGGCTTGGTCGCCTGCCTGCAGGTCAGGCCTTGCGGTTGGCGGTGGCCTCCCAGGCCGCTTCCGCCAGGTCCGTCAGCCGGGCCCGGGGTCGGTACAGCCGCACCTCGAAGGCGATTTCTTCGCTGCGCCCGCCAAGCGCGGCCAACGCGCCCCGGCGGCAATCGGCCGCCACCATCGACCACGGCAGCCACGCCACGCCCACGCCCTTGGCCACCGCGCCATGTGCGGCGTCCAGGGAATCGCTGCGCACAAACGGGGTCAGCGCGTAAGGCGTGGTCTCCAGGCGGTCGCCGACGATGCGCTCCATCGCCAGGCCGCCCGTATACGTGATCAACGGCACGGGCGGACCGCCGTCTTGCAGCGTGTAGCGGGCGCGGCCGCGCGCGTCCACCTGGCTGACCGGCACCAGCTTGTCGGTCGCCAACGTCATGTAGCGGTAGCGCGCCGGGCTGAGCGGCACCGACAGCGCCGGGTGCTCGTAGCAGCACAGCAGGTCCACCTTGCCCTGCTCCAGCCGCACCACCAGGTCCTGCGCCTTGCCGGTGGACAGCTCCACCTGCGTGCCTTCGGTCAGCACCTTGGGCGTGCGGTGCCGCAGACGCGCGATCCAGTCCGCCACCAGCGTGCGGGCCAGGCTGCGGCCCGTGGCGATGCGCAGCACGGCTTCGCCACCCGCGCCCGAACTGCGGATGCGGTGGCGCACCAGCCCCATCTGCTCGACCACCTGGGTGGCGGTCTTCAGCAGCGCCTCGCCTTCCGGGGTCAGCGTGACCGGCAGATGCTGCCGTTCGACCAGCGACGCCCCCGCCCAGGCTTCCAGCGCACGGATCCGCCGCCCGAACGCGGGATGCGTCACGTGGCGCAGTTCGGCCGCGCGCACGAAGCTGCCGGTGCGCGCCAGCGCGATCAGGTCTTCAAGGAGTTTCAGGTCGGCCATGAGGCGCAAGCTTACGCCATCGGCCGACCGCCCGACCGCCGGCAGCCGGGTCGCCGAGCCTGCGGGATCAACGCGCCGCCAGCCCCATCATGGCCAGCGTGGCCCGGGTCAGGTCGCTGTCCGGGTCTTCCAGTTCGTTGACCAGGTCGAAGTGGTTGCAATGCGGCGTGGGGATGCGCGTGGACGCCAGGCCCGCGCCGTTCCAGGCCGCTTCAAACGCCGCGGTCTGGTTCTTGAAGCCCTGCGTCTCCAGCCCGCCCACCGCCAGCAGCATCGGGCCGGCGCGTTCAGGCAGATTGAAGATCGGACTCTGATGCGCCGCCTGCTCGGGGGTCAGCTGTAGCCAGGTGTTGGGCAGGATGCCGCACAGCGGCCGCAGGTCGAACAGGCCGCTTAGCGCCAGGGTCCCCTTTATCACGTCGTCCGGCACGCCATACCGGGCGGGCCAGCCGGGCGCGGCCAGCATGCCGGCCAGATGGCCGCCGGCCGAGCTGCCCCCGATATACAGGCGGTTCGGATCCACCCCGTAGGCGGCGGCGTTCCGATACAGCCACGCCACGGCGGAACGCACTTCACGCACCACTTCGCCCAGCGTGGCTTCGGGCACCAGCGTGTATTCCAGCGTCGCGACGGCAGCGCCGGCGGCGTTGAACGCCTCGGCCATCACCGGCGCGTCTTCCTTGCGCTGCGCGCGCCAGTAGCCGCCGTGGATGAACACGAACAGCGGCGCCGGCGCGCGCGAGGCGGCCGGCAGGAACAAGTCCAGCCGTTCATCCTGGCCCATGCCGTAGCGCAGGTCCAGAACGCCGGGGCGGCGCGTGCGCACCCGGGCCGACGACTCGGCGTAGCGCCGCACGCAAGCGTCGAAATCCGGCACCGATTCGCGCGCGTTGTACTGGACTTCGCGTTCGGCGATGGTGGGAAAGAAAAGGTCGATATCCGTGTCATGCATGGCGGGCCTGCGTGTCTGGCTGCGAAATGATGCGTTCGATGAATTGCGCGGTCTTGCGGTAATGTGCGGCCAGCATGGCGACCGAGCCTTCGACGTCGCGCGAGATCGCGGCGTCCAGCAACCGGCGGTGCTCATCGTCGACATTGCGTTCCGGCCCGTAGGCCGTGGCGCCGGCGCGCGCCGGACGGCGGTAGCGCTCGGTTTGCGCATAGAGCTGCGTGGACAGGTCCAGCAGCCAATGCGAGCGGCACGCGCCGATCAGCGCATGGTGGAAATCCAGGTGCCGCGCCTCAAGCAATTCCTCCAGCTCTTCGGAAGGCGGCTGCGCGTCGCCCGCGCGCTGCGCGGCCAACGTCAAGGCATGAAAGGCGCCGACCAGCCGCGCTTCCCAGGCATCGTCGGCATTGGCCAGCGAACGCCGCAACGCATCGCAATCGATCAGGATGCGGGTTTCACAGGCGTCCCACATTTCTTCCACCGACAACGGCGCGATGCTGAAGCCGCGCGAGGTGGTGTTGATGACCATGCGTTCGCTGCGCAAGCGGTTGAGCGCCTCGCGGATTGGGGAAAAGCTGCTGCCGTAGCGTTGCTTGAGCAGTTCCAGCCGCAGGGATTGGCCGGGTGCGAAAACGCCGCTCATGATGTCGCGCCGGAGCAGGCGGTAGACCTGCTCGGACAGCGTGATTTCCTCTACTTCAGCGTTCCCGTCCGATCCGGTGTCGTCCGGGCGGGAAGCTTTGATTCTTGGCTTCAACATGCTCTCCAGATGTCGGCGGCTTGCCCGCCGGCCCGCTTGCGGGCGGGTCATTCTACCTGCGTCATATCCCCAGATAGCGCTGCGCCAGTTCCGGCTGCGCGGACAGCTCGGCCGGCTTGCCGGACCACGCCACCCGGCCCTTGTCCACGATGTAGTGGCGGTCGACAAGCGTGGCCATCTCGGGAAGGTTCTTGTCGATCACCAGGATGGTCTGCCCCTCGCCCTTCAGCGCGCGCAGGCAGCGCCAGATCTCTTGCCGGATCAGCGGCGCCAGCCCTTCGGTGGCCTCGTCCAGGATCAGCAGCTTGGGGTTGGTCATCAGCGCGCGGCCCACCACCAGCATCTGCTGCTCGCCGCCGGACAAGGTGCGCGACGACTGCGCGCGGCGCTCTTTCAAGCGCGGAAACAGCGCGTAGACGCGCTCCAGATCCCAGCCGCCCGCCGCGAAACGCGCCGTCGCCACCAGGTTCTCCTGTACCGACAGCGAGCCGAACACGCGCCGCCCTTCAGGCACCAGGCCCACGCCCAGCCGCGCGACGGTACTGGGCGCGGACTTTCCCAGCGTCCGGCCGCGGAACTGCACCGCGCCACCGGTAGCGGGCAGCATCCCCATCAGGGTCTTGATGGTGGTGGTCTTGCCCATGCCGTTGCGGCCGATCAGCGAAATCACCTCGCCTTCGCTGGCCTCGAACGACATGCCGAACAGCACCTTGCTGGAGCCGTAACCGCCGGTCAGCCCGTCAACCTTCAACATGTTCTTCTCCCAGATAGGCCGCGCGCACCTCGGGATGGCGGCGCACCTCGTCGGGCGTGCCGCTGAACACCACCCGCCCATAGACCAGCACGCTGATGCGGTCGGCCAGGGCGAAGACGGCGTCCATATCGTGTTCGACCAGCAAGATGCCGTAGTTGCCTTTCATGCCTTGCAGCAATCGCGTCATGCGCGCCGATTCCTCGGGCCCCATGCCGGCCATCGGCTCGTCCAGCAGCAACAACCGCGGCGACCGCGCCAGCGCCACGGCCAGCTCCAGCTGCCGCTTTTCGCCGTGCGCCAAGTCCGCCGACCGCACGTGGCGGCGGTCCTCCAGCCCTACGTGCGTCAACCATTGCATGGCCTCGGACTTCAATGCCTCGTCGTGGCGCGGGTTGGTCCAGGCCTGGAAGGCCCGGCCGCCCTTGAGCATGCGCGACAGGATCACGTTTTCCAGCGCGGTGTATTCGTGGCAAAGCTCCGTGATCTGGAACGACCGCCCCAAGCCCAGCCGGGCGCGCTCGAAAGCGCGCAACGCCGTCACGTCCTGGCCGTTCAGATGGATACTGCCGGAATCCGGCCGGATCTCGCCGCAGATCTGCGCGATCAGCGTGGACTTGCCGGCGCCGTTGGGGCCGATGATGGCGTGGATCTCGCCCGCCTGCACGTCCAGGTCCACGCCGTTGGTGGCCACCACCGCGTCAAAGGCTTTCCGCAGCTGCGTGAGAAGCAGCAGGCTTGTGCTTGCATCAGTCGGCATGGCGCGTCTCCAGCAGTTTCCCGAACAGGCCCTTCTGGCCCCACAACACCACCAGCACCAGGATCGGCCCCATGTACAGCAGCCAGTGCTCGGTCAAGGACGACAGCAACTGCTCCAGCCCCAGGAACACCGCCGCGCCCGCGATCGGCCCCAGCAGCGTGCCCACGCCGCCCAGGATCACGATGGCCATCAATTCTCCGGACTTGGTCCACGCGGCCATGTCGGGCGTGACCAGCCCCGCATAGTTGGCCCACAGCACGCCGGCCAGGCCCGTGCCCACGGCCGACAGCACGAAGGCGCTCAACCGGTACGGGGTAGGCGCCACGCCCAGGTTCACCGCGCGCCGTTCGCTCTGGCGCAGCGCCTGCAGCACCATGCCGAAACGCGAGTTGGTGACGCGGATGCAGAACAGCGTCCATGCCGTCAGCACGGCCAGGCACACGTAATAGAACACCGTCGGGCTTTCCAGGTTGATGCCCGGCAGCACGTTGCGTTGCGGGATCATCAGCCCATCGTCGCCGCCGTAGAACTGCAGCGACACCAGCACGAAATACACCATCTGGCCGAACGCCAGCGTGATCATGATGAACTGCACGCCCCGCGTGCGCAGCGCCAGGTAGCCGAAGATCCAGCCGGCCAGCGCGCACACGGCAAGCGCGATCGGCCACACCACCAGCGCCGCGTTGCTGCCCGCCCAACCGAAGATCGGCCCCGCCTCGGCGGTATGGAAGGCGATGATGCCGACTGCGTAGCCGCCCAGTCCGAAGAACATGGCGTGGCCGAAGCTGACCATGGCGCCGTACCCGATCACCAGGTCCAGGCTGACCGCGGCCAGCCCGTAGATCAAAAAGCGCGTCACCACGCCGATCAGGAACGGCGAACCCGACGCCAGCGCCGCGGCCGGCAACAGGATCAGTACGGCCAGGCCGGCCAGGCCCCAGCGGGCGCGATTCGAAAGAGTCTTTGCCATCATCATCCCCGCGCCGGAAACAAGCCGCCCGGCTTGGCGATCAGCACGATCGCCATCAGCACATAGATACTGGCCGACGCCAGGCCAGCCGCCAACGGGTCCGCCGTGGCGGGCGAGAACACCGTGGACAACAGCTGCGGCAGGAAGGCCCGCCCCAGGCTGTCCACCATGCCCACCAGCAAAGCGCCCGCCAGGGCGCCGCGCACCGAACCGACGCCGCCGATCACGATGACGACAAAGGTCGTGATCAGGATGCGTTCGCCCATGCCGATCTCGACGGCCAGCAACGGCGCGGCCATCACGCCAGCCAGCCCGCACAGCAAGGCGCCCAGGCCGAACACCAGCGTGTAGAGCTTGCGGATGTCGACGCCCAGCGCGTCCACCATTTCGCGGTCGTCGGCGCCGGCGCGGATCAGCATGCCGATGCGCGTGCGGTTGACCAGCCACCACAAGCCCACCGCCACCAGCGCGCCGATCGCGATGAACGACAGGCGGATCACCGGATACTGGAATCCCGGCGCCAGCGTCACCGCGCCTTCGAGGAACGACGGAATGCCCACCAGCGGCGGGCGCCGGCCGAAGATCAGGCTGACCGCTTCGTTCGAAAACAGCAGCAGGCCAAACGTGGCCAGCACCTGGTAGAGATGGTCGCGCTTGTACAGCTTGCGGATCACCAGCACCTCGACCGACACGCCATACAGGCCCGCGCCCAGCAAGGCGGCCAGCACGCCCGCCAGGAAGGAGCCGGTGGTGCCGATGGCGTAGGCCGCGCAATACGCGCCCACCATGTAGAAGGACCCGTGCGTCAGGTTCACGACCCCCATGATCCCGAAGATCAGCGTCAGTCCGGCCGCCAGCATGAAAAGCATGGCGCCGAACTGCAAGCCGTTCAGCAGCTGTTCGAACAAAAGCGTCATGATGGCATCTTGCAGAATTGGGCGTAGGCGTCCTTATCGTCGGACACCAGCTTGCGGACCAGATGCGGCGACAACGTGCCGTCGCTGTCCTTGCCGATCCGCATCAGGTAGAGGTCCTGGATGGGATGCTGATTGGTGTTCATGCTGAACTTGCCGCGCAGGGACGTGAACGCCGGATTGCGCAGCGCCGCGCGAAATTCCGCCGCCTTCGACAAGTCGCCACCGGTGGCCTTCAGGCCAGCGCCGATCAGGTTGGCGGTGTCGTACGCCTGCATCGCGTAGTCCGTCGGCACGCGGCCATAGGCTTCCTTGAACGCCTTCACGAACGCCTTGGACTGCGGATTGTCGAAGTCCTGCGACCAGATACCGGTGGTGTAGGACCCCGCCGACGCGTCGCCGGTTGCCTGGATCATGCGCGCATCCATCGAAAAGCTGGGCATCAGCATCGGGATGCTCTTGTTCAATCCCGCCGCCGCGTACTGCTTGACGAAGTTGATGCCGGTACCGCCAGGATGGAACTGGTAGATGGCCTCAGGCGCCAGCGAACGCAGCCGCGCCAGTTCCACCGAAAAGTCGGACTGGTCGAGCTTGGTGTAGATCTCGGCCACCACCTCGCCCTTGTAGGTGCGCTTGAAGCCCTCGATCGCATCGCGGCCGGCTTGGTAGTTGGGCGCCAGCAGCACCACGCGCTTGTAGCCCAGCTCGTTGGCGGCCACGCCGCCCGCCGTATGGAAGGCATCGTTCTGATACGACGCCACGAAATAGTTGGGGTCGCATTTCTCGCCCGCGAAATTCGACGGGCCGGGGTTCAGGCTCACGTAGAAGGCGCCCGACTTCACCACGCTGGGCACGACGGCGGCCAGCACGTTCGAGAAATTCACGCCCGTAAAGAGCTTCACGCCCGATTGCAGCAAGCGGTCGGCCGCCTGCTTGGCGTTGGCGGGCTTCAAGCCATCGTCTTCGATGACCAGTTGCACCGGCACGCCGCCCAGCTTGCCGTCGCCTTGCTTGATCGCCAGATTGAAGGCGTCGCGCTCGTCTTCGCCGATATAGCCCGCCGGCGTGGACAACGTAGCGATGAAGCCGATCTTGACGGGGTCTGCGGCATGCGCCGCGCCCATCGCGGCAACCGTGCCCATTACGGCGGCAAGCGCGGCGGACAGGCCGCCTTTTTTCTGTTTCTTGATCATGTTTTTCCCCTTGAAGACTGCGTGGCCCGCCTGGCAGCCGGGCCCGATTGCCTGTTGCGCTAGACCGCCACCACCGGATGGCGCAGCGTGCCGATACCTTCCACGCACGCCACCACCACATCGCCCGGCCACAGCCATTCCTGCGGCTTGCGGCCCGCGCCCACGCCTTCCGGCGTGCCGGTGGCGATGATGTCGCCCGGCTCCAGCGTGATGCCGGCGCTGATGTCCGAGATCAGGAACGGCACCTTGAACAGCATGTGCCGCGTGTTGGATCCCTGCTTCTTTTCGCCGTTGACCGTCAGCCACAGGTCCAGCACCTGCGGATCAGGGATCTCGTCGGCGGTAACGATGCAGGGGCCGAACGGCGCGTAGGTGTCCTGGCCCTTCGAATAGATCCACTGCCCGGCGCGGCGGCAGTCGCGCGCGCTCATGTCCAGCATGACGCTGTAGCCGAACACGTAGGACAGCGCGTCGGCCTCGGCCACGCGCTGTGCGCGCCGGCCCATGATCACGGCCAGTTCCACTTCCCAGTCCAGCTGCTGCGTGATCTTGGCGTTGTGCTCGATGGCGTCGCCCGGGCCGATGACGGTGGTGGGCGGTTTGGAAAAGATCACCGGCTGCTTGGGCAAGTCGGCCGAGGTGTCCAGCGTACGGCTGGATTCCGCGACGTGCTCCACGTAGTTCAGGCCAATGCCGAAGATGTTCTTGCGCGGCCGCGGGATCGGCGCCAGCAGCTTCACGTTTTCCTGCGGCAGCGCCGTGCCAACGGGCCAATTGCCGCGGTACGACTCCATCAGCCGGCTGGCCTGCGCGACCGCCACGGGACCCAGGTCAATGAAGGCCAGCATGTCGTCGGGCAGGTCCACGCCGCCGGCGGCGCCCAGCAAGGCCAGGTCCACCACATAGCCTTCGGCCAACGCGCCAAGCCGTGCGGCGGCGGTGGGATGAGCGCGAAAAGTCACCAAACGCATAGGAACTCCATAAATTCAGGATGAGTTGAGTCAGGCGCGCGGAACGGCGCCCGCGCGGCGGATGAAAATTTGAAAGGGGGTCGGGCGACGCTAGATCAGCACTTGATGGCCGTCGTTTTCCTTGACCGCTTCTTCGCGGTAGAGCGCCAGCGACCGCATCACCGGCAGGTCGTTGAAGCAGAACAGGCAGGCGTCGTCGTTCGCCGACAGGTTCACGTGTTCATGGATGGCCCAGGACGGCACGCAGAAGATGTCGCGTTCGGTCCAGTCGTAGCGTTTGCCGTCGATGATGGAATAGCCGCTGCCTTTGGCGACTTGATAGATGAAGCTGCCGGTGTGGCGGTGCGCCTTGGTGTGCTCGCCCGCGCGCAGCAACTGCATGCTGGCGCCGATGGTGGGCATGACGGGGCCGCCGGTCGCCGGGTTCACGTATTCCAGCAAAATGCCGTCGTACGGGCTGCCGGCGGTGGTGCGCGCATAGCGGCGCAACGCCTCGTAGGTGGGTTCCCATTCATACTTGAACAGCGGCGAATAGGGCTTCGTCCAGCCCGACACCTGCGGCCGCAACGCCGCGTGGCCCCAGGCCGCGCTGGTGTCATCCACCGGGTACGTCACCGTCTGGTTCAGGTCGGGATGCACGGCGTAGAAGCCGGCCTCCAGCGCGTTGACCAGCGGAATGTCCAGCCCATCCTGCCAGATGCAGGTGGTGCCGTCTTCGGACACGCCGTGCTCGTGCCAGGTGCCGTTGGGCGTCAGCACGAAATCGTTGGCGCCCAGCGTCATCTTGTGGCCGTCGACCACGGTGTACGCACCCTGCCCTTCCATGATGAAACGCAGCGCGGAATGCGAATGCTTGTGCGCAGACGCCAGTTCCCCGGGCTGCATCACCTGCAGGCCCGAATACAGCCAGCCCACGGCGGCGGCCACGTCGCGCCGGCCGGGATTGTTCAGATAGATGACCCGCCGGCCCGCCTCTTCGGGCGACACCAGCTCGGCCGACCGCAGCACATGGCCGCGCAAGTCCTGATAGCGCCACACCACCGGCACCGAGGCGGACCGCGGCGCCCAGGGCTCGATCTTGTTCGCCACCGTCCACAGCGCGCCCGTCTCCAGGCGCGCCAACTCCTGGTAATAGGCGATGCGCTCCGGCGAATCGGCCACGTTGGCGCGGCCTGCGGTGTCTTCGCGGTAGGCGTCGTACCGGTTGGATTCCATCCCTTTCCCTCTTTTTATAAAAATCAGAAGATTTTCGAAAATAATAGAGGCGAGGCCGAAATCGGGCAATCGTTGCGCGCTAGGGGTTTTCCCGCCAAGCGAAATTTTGTGGGCGCCGTGTCAAAAAATACTGTACAAAAACACAGTTCGACGTGATACATTTCGCTCGCCCGAAAAACTGTCGTCCAGGAGAATCCTGTGTCCGAAGCCGCTCATCTTGTTCAGTACATCGTCGTTCCCTACCGCGCCGCCGCCAACGGTGTCGCGCCAGGTGAAATCCGTCCGGCCAGCAGCGAATTCGGAGCCATCCGGATCGCCAATTCCATGGCCTCCAAATTCGCGGGGGTCGCCGCCTATGAAGTGTTGATCGACAAAGAAACCGGCGATATGGAATCGCCGCGCATCCTGATGCAGATCGGCACGGTGCCGTCGCTGGATGATTGACGTCTGGGCGCGGCCCGTCCACTGCCGGGTGGGCCGCGCCCAGACGTTACGGCGGCTAGCCGCCTGAGCCGCGCAATTTGCGCCATAGCGTGCTGCGGCTGACGCCCAATTTACGCGCCGCGGCGGCGTGATTGCCTCCGCACTCGGCAAGCACCGCTTGCGCGTACTCTCGCTCCCCCGATCGCCGCACAGACGTCAGCGTGGCGGCATCGTCCACGCCCAGCCCGCCCGGCCTGTCCAGCAATGCCCGGATTGCCGCCGCATCCAGCGGCGCATCCCGTTCCGCACACGCCATCGCAATCCGCTGCGCCACGTTTTCCAGTTCGCGTCCATTGCCTGGCCAATCATGATCCGCCAGGGCCGCAGGTAAAACGTCCAACACCGCTTGTTCGTACTGGTCCAGGCCCGCATCGCGCATCGCCTGCGACACGAATCGCCGCGACAACGCGTCAACATCGGCCGGCCGCGACTTCAGTGGCGGCACGGCCACGCACAGGACTGCAATGCGGTAGTACAGGTCTTCGCGAAACGTGCCCTCGCGCACCATCGCCAACAGGTCGCGGTGCGTCGCCACGATGACGCGCAGGTCCACTGACGTAGCGGTGACCGCGCCCACGCGCGTGATTTCCCGTTCCTGCAGCACGCGCAGCAAGCGGGTCTGCAGCGCAAAGGGCAGCTCCGCGATCTCGTCCAGGAACAAGGTGCCCTGATGCGCGGCTTCGACCAGTCCCGCTTTGCCCGACCGGCGCGCGCCGGTGAAGGCCCCTTCCTCATAGCCGAACAGCTCGCTTTCCAGCAGGCTTTCCGTCAACGCGCCGCAGTTGACCGCCACGAACGCATGGTGACGGCGCGGACTGGCGTGGTGCATGCCCTGCGCCAGCAGCTCCTTGCCGACTCCGCTTGGCCCGGTGATCAGCACCGTCGCCTCCCCGCGCGTGGCATAGATGCGGCACCGGCGGACCACGGCCTGCATCGTCGGCGACGCCTGCACGATCTGGTCCAGCGTATAGCTCGCGCCCGCGCCCTTGCGGCGTTCGTGGCGGCGCAGCTTGTGGAATGCCTGCCGCACGTCGTTGGATTCGCGCAAGGTGTAGACCGCGCCTGCCGCCACCCCGCCTTCGTGCAGCACCGTGCTGTCCACCACGACCTGCCTCCCCTGAAAGGTGAACACGCCCGAACCGCCCCGCGATGCGTTGCGCAATGCCGGGCCGGGATCGAGTTCCGCCACGCCTGCATTCAACGGCGCGCCGATCGCCAAGGGCGGGGCACTGCCCGTCAGCATCTGCGCGGCCGGATTGGCCGCCACGACACAGCCTCGCGCATCGACGGCGACGACCCCTTCGTGCAAGTGCTCCAGCACGTTCGCCAAGGTAATGCGGCGCGACTTCTCGGCCTGCTGCGCCACCACCAGGTTGATCGCGTCTTCCAACGCCGCGTTGACCGAATTGCGCGAATACAGGAACACGCCGGCCATGCCTTGCTGCTGCGCAAGGTGCACGGCCAGGCCGGCGCCGATCACCACCTGCACGCCGTCGGCCCGCAATGCCGCCACGGTATTGCGGGCGTCGTTCTCGGTGTCGTAGGCGCGCACGTCCAGTTTCAGGTCGAACTCTTGGATGAACTGCCGCATTTCCTCGGGCACAAGCCGGTACAGCATCAATGCGATGCGGTCTGACACCTGGCGCGCACGCGCCAATGCGGCCATGACGTCGTACCCCCCCACGCGAACGGCGACTACCGGAACGTCCAACTGCGACCGTAAATAATCGGCGTTCGCGCCCGCCGTCAGGATCACATCGCAAGATTCCGTGCGCAGCTTGGCGCGGATCATGTCTACGGCGTCGTCGAAATGGGCCTTCAGGACCTGCACGCGCGCGCGCTCCGCGTAATCCGGCGCGCAACGCTGCACCAGGGGCAGCAGCTCATAGGCGCTGACGGCCCAGAGTGAAACCGGGCTGGGCGTCGGCGCCGGGTAAGGCTGGTGGGCTGGCATTGGGCTGTCTCATTTTTGAATGCTTGTGTTTCAAATATAGATCAACCCGGATTACCGAAAATGCCCGCCATTTAAAAAAATCCTTTCTTATCAATGGACCTGGCCATCCCGCACCCCTGGCACGGGTTTTGCAAGGGTTGCCCTGACTCTGAATGCAGAGCACAAGACCAGGAGACCTCCATGCAACGCAGACATTTTCTTCGCGCGGGGTTGGCATTGCCCGCCCTGCCCGCCTTGTTCAACACCGCCCGCGCCGCCCCTGCCTACCCGGCCGCGCCGATCACCTTGATCGTGGCGTATGTGGCTGGCGGCAGCACGGACCAGCGCGCTCGCCAATTCGGCGCGTTCATCGCGCAGGCGCTCGGCCAGCCCGTGATCGTGCAGAATCGCCCCGGCGCGGCAGGCAATATCGGCACCGAAGCCGTCGCCCGGGCGAAACCCGACGGCTACACCCTGGGCATGGGCAACCTGGCCCCGTTGTCGGTCAATCGCAGCCTGATGCCGGCCAGCGGGTTCGACCCCGTGTCGTCACTGACGATGATCGCGCTGATCGAGCGCGGCCCGTTGATGCTGGTCGTCAGTGCGGACTCGCCCCAACGCGACGTCCCGTCGCTGCTGGCAGCCGCCCGCGCAAAGCCTGGCGGTTTTTCCTACGGATCCAGCGGCGTGGGCAGCGCCCACCACCTGTCGGGTGAACTGTTGAAAAGCCTGACCGGCGCGCCCGTGACGCACGTGCCGTACAAGGGCGGCGCCGCGGCGGTCACCGACCTGATCGGCGGCCACCTGGATTTCCTGTTCGAACCCATGTACTCCGCGATTCCCTACACGCGGTCCGGAAAGCTGCGCGCACTGGCGATCACAAGCGAACACCGCTCGCCGATCGCGCCCGACGTTCCTACGATGGCGCAAGCGGGCGTGCCCGGCTTTCACATGGAAAACTGGCAAGGACTGATCGGTCCGGCCGGCATGCCGCCCACCGTGATCCAGCAGCTGAACGAGGTGGTGAACCGTGCCCTGCAAGACCCCGGCATCCGCGAACAGATGCTGGCGCAAGGCAATGAACTTGGCGGCGGCACGCCCCAGGAATTCACCGACCTGGTGCGTGCTGAATCCATCCGATGGCAGGCACTGATCGCCCGGACGGGCATCGCCGTGAACTAGCGGCGCGCCAGGCGCGCCCGACTCTTCAACAAAGCACGACTCCACACACAGCAGCGGAAACCATCATGAGAGCCATTTCTATCGAACAATACGGCGGCCCCGACGTCCTTCAATGGCGGCAGGACGCGCCCGTCCCCGAGCCCGGCCCGGACGACGTCCTGGTGCGCGTCGCGTATGCCGGCGTCAACTTCATGGACATCCACACGCGTCAAGGCAAGTACGCCGCGTCGCGCACCTACCCCGTGCGCTTGCCGTGCACGCTGGGCATGGAAGGCGCGGGCCGCGTCATCGCCGTCGGCCACAACGTGACGACGGTGAAGGCGGGCGATCGCGTTGCCTGGTGCATCGCATGGGGCAGCTACGCGGACTATGCGCGTATCCCCGCCGCCCGGTGCGCGCGCCTGCCCGACACCGTTGCGTACGATGTCGCGGCGGCAGCGATCTTCCAGGGAAGCACCGCCCACTATCTGGTGCAGGACGTCGCGCGATTGCAAGCCGGCGCGACGTGCCTTATCCATGCGGCATCCGGCAGCATCGGACAGCTATTGGTCCAGTGGGCCAAGCATCTGGGCGCGACCGTCTACGCCACCGCCAGCAATGCGGAAAAATGCAGCGTCGCCATGGCGCGCGGCGCGGACGCAGCCTTCCTCTATGGTGACGGCCAGTTCGCCGACGACGTCCTGGAAGCGACCGCGGGCGGCGGCGTGGACGTGGCGTTCGATTCCATAGGCCGCAAGACGCTGCGCGACAGCTTCCGGGCGACGCGCACACGGGGCTTGGTCGTCAATTACGGATCCGTGTCGGGTTCATTGCAGGACCTGGATCCCATCGAACTCGGCGAAAGCGGATCGCTGTTCCTTACCCGTCCCAGGCTGGCCGATCACATGCAAGATGCGCAGACCGTGCAACGCCGCGCCGATGCGGTGTGGGCCGCCCTGGCTTCCGGTGCGTTGACGATGGAAATCGCCGGACGCTACACGCTGGAGACGGTCGCCCAAGCCCACGAACGCATCGAAAGCCGCGTGCAGATCGGCAAGGCGGTGGTGGAAATCGATCGCGGCGCTTAGTGCCGGCCGTAGCGGACGAGTGCGGCAGACGGGCGGTTAACATTGGCCGACCCATCAGAGTCCAACAACCGGGAAGCCATGGAACTCACCCTACCCTCCAGTCTCTTGAAGCCCCTTGAACGCGAAGCCGCCGATGCGCAACGCACCCTGCACGCGCACATCCTGAAGAAGCTGGAAGCCGTCACCCCGCCCGTCGAGGCGATCGACCCCAACGTGCTGAAGGTGGGATTGCCGCAATTGGTGGACTATCTGTCGCGGCTGCCCGGGACGACCGTGCTGTCTTCGAAAGTCACGCCCGACGCGTACTGGTGGGTCAAGCTGACCATCGATCTGCAGCATCCGCTGGCCTGGCCAGTCGTGCAGGAGCTGGGGTTCGTGCTGAACGACGCGTCGGTGCATGACAAACTGCCGACCGTCTTCAAGCCGGTGTCTCCCCCTCCTTATTTGAATGGCGGTCCACAGGAGTTCTTATCCTGGGTGATCGAATCTACCTACAACTACATTGACCCCGCATGGATCGCGCAGACGCTGGAGGGTTATCTGCCCCGTCCTGTCGATGACTTGAGCAAGTGGAACGCATGAGCAAAGCCATCGAAGCCGATTTCCAACCGCTGCCTGCCGGCATGCTGGAACACACGCAATCGCGACGCGCCCGACTCCATGCGCGGGTCGCCCACAGGCCGTGACCCGACGCCCGTCAGGGCCTCGCACAGGGCGCAAAAGCGGCCCGCCTTTGCTGCTGGCGGCGGCGTTCGTGTTCGCCTATGGGCTGGCCGCCTTGCTGTGGCGGGTGCCGATCGCCGTAGGGCTGGGCTATCTCGCGCTGAGCGCGCTCACGTTCACGGTCTACGCCGTCGACAAGGCGGCCGCCCGCGCCAACCGGCAGCGCATTCCCGAGAAGACCTTGCATATCCTCGCGCTGATCGGGGGCTGGCCCGGTGCGTTGGTCGCGCAGGAATGGCTCAGGCACAAGTCGGTGAAGCCGGCCTTCCGCGCCGTGTTCTGGATCACGGTAGCGGTCAATATTGGCGTCTTTGTTTTTCTGGCTTCGCCCTATGGCAGATCGCTGCTGGCGCCGTACATGCCGGCGTGAACGGATTGCATGGGGAGCATTCGACGCTGCAACCCGCGTCAACGGGAGTAGCCGCCAAGATGCGAGCTCATTGCCTGCATGCAACTCAAGGTCGACAAAACCAGTAAGGAAACGAAGCAGAGCAGCATCAGGACCGGTTTTCTCCTGGAGAGGAATACCGCAGCGCAGGAAATCAGGGTGAGAATCAAGGTAAGAATCAAAAAAATCTTATGGACTGGCATGGGGTCAGGCTTTGCCTATTTTTTGTGAGCCGGGTTGACCGTCTGTCGGGAACGCATCCTATCAACGTCAATCAGGTCGGCTGAATAGGAGAAATCCGAGAAATCGAACGTCGGGCCAAGCCTCCCACTGTTGGCGGCAGGCTCCTCAGGCATGACGACATTCGCTGCGGCGACCAGCGTAAAAATCGGAATTGTCCGGATGCGTCACACGCCTGGACGGACGTAGACTGCGGCACGAATTCCCCCGCACTCGGGAGCCCACGTGTCCATGAAGATTCTGATAGTTGACGACCAACATCTGCAGCGCGAGTACATATCCGGGCTGATGCGCGGCGAAGGCGTTTCCTATGTGGAAACGGCTGCCAATGGCGCAGACGCGCTGGAGCGGATTCGCGCGGTGCCGTTCGATCTGGTCATGACGGACCTGATGATGCCGGGCTTCGACGGCGTGCAGCTGATTCAGCGCATCGCGGAGCTGGAGCGCCGGCCACGGCTGGCGCTGATCAGTTCGTCGCCGAAGCAACTGGTCGGGACGGTTTGCCTGCTGGCAAAGCTGTTGTCCATCGAAGTGGTGGGACAGTTCTGCAAGCCCGTCCTGCTGGAGGATATCCGGACGTTGATCAAGCGTCAGGCCCGATCCGGATTGCCTCCCTTCGCGGCCGCGGCCTTGCCGATTTCCAGCGACAGGGACCGCATGGCCCGCGCCATTACCAGCGGTGAAATTCAGGTCTGGTACCAGCCCAAACAAGCGCTGGCTCAAGGCACCGTGTATGGCGTGGAGGCGCTGGTCCGCTGGCTGTGCCCCGACGGTACCGTATTGTTGCCGTCCAGCTTCCTGCCGGCCGTGGCCTTGCATGGACTGGAAGAGCAGCTCACATTTCACGTTGTGGAACAAAGCCTGCGTGACCAGGCTGCTTGGCGGGCCGCCGGCTATTCCTTGACCGTTTCCGTCAACCTGCCCACCCGCCTGCTGGACGACCGCGGCTTGCCTGACCGGCTCTACGAAGCGGTCAGGAGCCTGCAAGGCGACCCGTCCCGGATTTGCTTCGAATTGACGGAAAACAGCACGACCAATCGTGCCAGCGACTACTACGCGGGCGCTTGCCGCTTGCGCATGATGGGCTTCGGCCTGTCGCAAGACGATTTTGGCCAAGGCTACAGTTCCTTATACAACCTTGTCACGACGCCATTCACGGAACTCAAGATAGACCGCTCCTTCATTCAGCGGTTCGTGGACGATGAAAAAAGCCGAGCTATTGTCGAAAGTGCCGTGATGCTCGGGGATCGCCTCGGGTTGCCTGTGGTAGCCGAAGGGGTTGAAACGGCAACGCAGCACCAACTCCTCGCGCAATTGGGCTGTTTTGCGGTGCAAGGATTTTTTGTTTCGGGAGCATTGAGCGCGGCCCTGCTGTTGCAGCTGCTGCGCAAGGCCGGAGAGAACGAGACCCGCGATGCCCGGTGCGGCGACCAAAACAATGGCGAATCCAGCAAAAATAAGACCACCTGCATGGCGGGTGCGATAACCGGGCATTGAACTCAAAAGAAAGGGCCCAACCCATTGCATTTATTCACTTCAGTTTCATAATACTGTCGTTGCCGCACCTTTCTTCTTCTTGGAAGCTCAGCGTGTTTGCGCTCGTCAATCATGCGTCCACAGCCTATGCCAGGTATTACCTCTCGGCAAATTCAAATCGCGGCTCTGAGCCTTGCTTCCTTGCTTGTCCTGGCGACCTCTCTGGGCTATGCCACGCTAGAGCGTGAAATCGGCATTGCCGGTCAGCGGCTGACGCACGGCATGGAGCACCTGCAAGAAGACGTCGACGCCATCAAGACGGCATTGGCCAGGCTTGCTCCGGTCAGCGATCAGGATTTCTTCCCTTCCATCAAGCGCAGCTTGATGGTCACGTCTATACCCGCTTCCGGCGAGCCGCAACGATATGAAGTTAGCGATCGCTCATTCGATTTGAACCTGCAGCTTGAGGCGCCGACGTCTAGCGATACCGCGCATACGGCGTTCGGCATGTTCGGCGTGATAACGGCGCTTCAGTTCTATAGCCATCTTGCGCAGACGTCGTCGCTCGCACCCTCGATGATGCTCATGTCCCAGGATGCGAAAGTGAAGATCAGCACGACTTGCGTGCTGAACCAAAATACACTGCATGCCCGCCGCGTGAACGCGTGCCGGAATCGGGAATTCGTCTGGAATGAAATCGAGAGCCGCGCTGTCAACACGACGGATGCTGTCCAGTTCGCGGTGATCACGCTGCCCGATGGCTCGACGGCGGGGCTGATATATCGATTGATCGACGTTTCAGAATCCGGATTTCCGCCGGTCCTGGTCAACCAAAAGTGGATTGCCGTTGCGCCAATTGATATCGAGAATTCGCTGCTGGCGCAGGCCGCAGGCGGCGAAATCGGGGCGGGACCGAGCCATGTTTCCCGTGTGGAGTTTTACGATGGGGCGGGACACAGCCTGAGCGCCGAACGATCCACGCTGGCGGACGTCAGTCCAGGATGGGCATTTCGCTCAGAGGGCTTGATTTATCGCGTGGACGGTAGCAGCGGCCTGTCAGTCCGCTACGTGATTCCCTACCGCTACTACTCGGACGAACTGATTCCACGACTGGCTGCCGTCGTCATTCTTACGCTGATCAGCAGTATCGTGACCCTGCTCCTGGCGAAATGGTATTTGCGCCGCTTTTACGAGCCGGGGCAACGGCAACGGAAGCGGATAGAGGAAAGCGAGGCGTTCGGTCGGCAAGTCATTGATGCGGCTCAGCTGGCCGTGATCGTCTGCGAGTGGCCGGCTGGCAGAGTATTGCGCGCCAACGACATTGCGTTCGATTGGTTCGGAGGCGATGCCTCGCTCCGTGCTGCCGCGGTCAAATGCGCGACCACCCATGACGAAGCGGATCCGCTGTCGCAGGAGGGTTTCCACTTGATGCTTGGGCAACGCCACGTTCTCGCCACGTATCAACGAACGCGCTATGAGGACAAGGCCGCCTTGCTCTGCACCTTTCGCGACGTGAGCGACGACGCGGAAGCGAAAGAGACGCTGGTCCGGGCCAGGCAGGCCGCTGACGAGTCCAACGCCGCCAAATCCACGTTCCTCGCCACGATGAGCCATGAAATCCGCACGCCCCTGTACGGCGCGCTGGGCATGCTGGAATTGCTGGCAGCCACCCCCATGTCCGAGGTCCAACGCGGTTTCGTTCGCACCATCCAGGCCTCTTCCGACCAGTTGCTTAACGTAATTGGGGATGTGCTCGACATGTCGAAGATCGAGGCTGGCGGGCTGACCTTGCACGAGGAGCGGTTTTCACCGCTGGACCTTACCGAAGGCGTGGTTCAGATGTACGGCGCGAAGGCCGCCGATAAAGGCTTGTTCCTGCATTGCGTGGTGGACGTCGCGGTGCCCGAGTTCCTGGCAGGGGATGCCGGCCGATTGCGCCAGATACTGACCAATCTTGTCAGCAACGCCATCAAGTTCACAGAGATCGGGCGTATCGTCGTCGCGCTGACGGCAGAAGGTCTGGAGGATGGCTCGGCACGCTTGCTTTGGCGCATCTCGGACAGTGGAGTCGGCATGTCTGAGTCTGAGCTCCCCCACGTTTTCGAACCGTTTTACCAAGCTCGATCCTCTCGTCTCGCCGCAGGCGGCACGGGACTTGGCCTCGCCATCTGCCATACATTGGCGCAACTGATGGGCGGGGGAATCGAGGTCGTCAGCCAGCGCAACGTGGGTAGCACTTTTCTCGTCAGAATCCCTTTCGCGGCAGCCCTCCCTGCCGCCCGCGCCCAGATGGCGCACGCCTTGGACGGCATTAAGGTCTATGTGCGGGCGCCGACGCAGGAGCTGCGCGACTACTACAGCAGTTGGTTGGGGAAATGGGGTGCGCTGTGCCACATAATAGGTGTAGAGCGCCAACAGATGGATGCCAGCGCGGTGCTGTTGCAGATCATGCCGGAGCAAATGAGCCCATTCCCGGCCCATGCGCGGCAAGTGTTCTGCATACAGGCGGGCCCTTTGCAACCCGACCCCATCTTGCACGGATGGCAGGTGAACAGCCACGCCATCCGGTCCATTGCCTTGGCCGTGAAGCTGGCCGCCGGCCAGGCTTCCTTGATGTCGCCAGACGAGGCCGAGCGCGCACCGGATCCCCAACAGGTGGCAAGCCGATTGGCGCTGCGCGTGCTTGTGGTTGACGACAGCCCGCTCAACCAGGAGGTGCTAGGCCGCCAACTGCAATCGCTGGGCTGTGAGGTCACGCTCTGCGGCGATCCACGAGACGCGCTCGAACGCTGGTCGGACGAGGCTTTCGACCTCTTGCTGACCGACATGAACATGCCCGCAATGAACGGCCGCGAGCTGGTGACGCAGCTGCGGGGCCGGGGCATGAAGCGGCCGGCAGTCTGCGTGACGGCCAATGCGGTGTCGGAGATACTGGCTGCTACCGAATCGGATGTCTTGATGGATGCGTGGCTGGTGAAGCCCGTGACCGCCGACGCGCTAAGGACAGCCCTGCTCCACGCCTGCTCCGAAGCGTCTGCGAACGACGCGGTCTCATCGGGGACAGGCGACGCTGCGGCCGATGATGTGCCCGACTTTATTCGCCAATCCTTCGTTGTCGCAATGTCCGCGGACACGTTGGCGCTGCGGGAGGCGGTCGCGCACCGGGATGCGCAGGCGGTGCGGGACATCCTGCACCGGGTCCGTGGCGGATTGTTGATGGCCAATAGCGCGGGAATGTCGCAGGCCTGTGTCACGATGGAGGCGGACCTGACCGCTTCTGGAATCACGCCGGAATTTGAGATCGACATCGACCACTTCATCGGCATCCTCCAGAGCAAGATCGAGGAAGTGAGAGCGGCAATGGCCCGCCCCGGAATCCTGGATAGCTAGCAGCAGGAGAACAACATGCATGGCAAAACGCGTATCGTGCTGGCCGACGATCATCCCATCGTGACGGTGGGCATGAAACACATCCTATCTCAGTTCCCCGACTACGAAATCGTGGCGGAGGCGCGTTCGTCCGACGAGCTGATAGACCACATCATCAAGTTGCGTCCCCACGTCGTCATCACGGACTACAACATGCCGGGCCCAACCCGCTATGGCGACGGCGCCAAACTGATCGGCTACATACGCAACAACTATCCCGAGGTCAGGTTACTGGTCTTGACGATGATCTCCTCGCCTCTGATCGCGTCCAGCCTGTACCGGCTGGGCGTGGTGGGCGTGCTCCTGAAAAGCGACAATCTCGTGGGACTGGGAGCCTCGATTGCGTCCATCTTGCGCGGCGGCGCTTCTGCCGCGAAGCTGCGGCCGCGTGCCGGGACGATCGAGGGGGTGGACGAAAAAGTGTCCCAACTGACGGGCAAGGAAATGGAAATCCTGCGCTACCTGTTTTCCGGCATGAGCGTAAGCGAGATTGCAGCACATCTGAAGCGCAGCGTCACCACAGTAAGCGCACACAAGATGGCCGCGATGCGCAAGCTGGGTGCAGAGAACGACCATGAACTGATCATGTTCTGCGTGCACCACGGACTGTTCACCTCATGATCGGAGGCGGGGCCACCGAAATTCCGTCGGCGTGGGCAAGTTAAAGCCCCGCGGATACGCCGACAGGGCCTCAAGTCCTTTCAATACGGATCGGCTTAACGACCCGCCTGTCGACCACGCGCTATTGATAGGTCATCGTGAACGTAAGCATCGCGTTCGCGCTACCCGGCGTCACCGTGTCGGCAGTCTGATAATAGGCCGCCCTCAAAGGAATGGAATACGAGCCGCCCGTGGCTTTGCTGTATGCCGTCAGCGTGTATTGCTTGTTGTACTGCACTGCAGTGTCATTGCTATCCTTCAGTTGCAGACCGATGCCCGTCGCCGTCGAATCGTTTGATAGCGCGAGAACACCGTTCGCCGGGTCGAGCACGGCATTGACGGGCACGAACTGATATTGAACGCTATTGAGGCCGGCGGGGCAGGCATTGACCAAGACGTTGAATGAAACGGGGCTGGCGGCCAGGCCTTTGCCCTTGAATACAGACTGTGGGTACGAACCCATGGGGACAGGAACAGGCTCTGTCGTGCAGGCGGCGACGGTCACCCTGATGGGTGAAATCCCGAAGGTCTTCATGTTCGACGTGCCCGGGGTATATGCAATAGCACCGTTGGCCCTCGTCATTGATGCCCCTTCCAATAGACTGCTGCCCGTGACCGTGCCCGTGACAGTGCCACCGGTAGCGCTGCCCGTCTTAACCAGCGCGACCCTTACCCACCCACCGTTTCGGACTGTGCCCCTTTCGTTGCAACCACGGCCTACCCATCCGGGCGGAAATGCGCCGCTGTTTGGGTGACCAAGGTCCTGCCATGCCAGCAATCCACAACCATTTGCAAAGGTACGCACCGCAATCGCGATGCCGATCCCAGGCACGTCGGTATTCCAGACCGTATAGGTTCCATCCGCGGTATTGACCATCATCCCAGACTTGGTGAGCCCAGCGTGCGGTCTAAAGCCCATACCCGAACCGCTATCCGACCCCCTGCATACGAAGTAGCTGTTGTTGCCAGCCGAAAACCAATTTGTCAGCAACGTCGTACCATTCGGTGCGTCGCGAGCAACGGTGGCTGTTGCTGGCAACTGCACGGTAATCGACTCCGCGGCACCCGTGCAGGATTGCGCGGCTGCCATGTCAGAGCCGAGCAACATCCAACCTAGAAATGCCGCCAGCATCCACGCCTTCTGACGGCGTGCACTATTACTCAAGGTCATCCGCTCTATCAATGTTCGCATCTTATTTCTCATTGCATGCTCCGTTTCTGATGGGGGGATCAGTCGGCGCGGGTCTGTAACGGTGCCTCGCTGTCCACCGGGGCGCCGATATCGTCCAGTGATCGGTAGTGCACGGTGGCAGGGGTCTCGCCACTTGCCACGCTGCCGTCCTTGAAGGGAAAGGCCAATGTTGCCCCTGGGCCGACCATGCCGCCTTCACCGAAATGCGCGGTATTGCCGCCAGCCGTCACGCGAATCTCTGTCAGCGACACGTTGAATGGCGTCGGGTTATGGGCTTGAACCGCCGGCAGTCCATCAATACGCGTCAGGCGCCACGTCAAGGCCGCAGGCGCGACCTCCGCCAAGCCCTTCAGGTGTGCGGGCCGGTAGAAGAGCTTGATGCGAGAACGAACGGCCAACTGCAACTGATTGGCATCGGCAGCCGGCTTTGGCGGCACTTCGAGCACATTCAGCCAGAAAACGGATTCGCGGTCCTGGGGCAGCCCTTCGCCTGTATGAACGATACGCAGGCTCTGAGATCGGGAAGGCCCAAGCCGCATGATCGGAGGCGTGATGATGAACGGCGTCTCAGCGTTGGAGGGAATGTCATGCAAGTCGCCGGCATCGATCCACGACTGTATGAGCGCTGGCTCGTCACCCTCGTTGACCAACTTCAGCGTCACTTCCGTCTGGTCTTCGTCGTAGACCACACGGGTTCCCCCGATCAGGATCGATGCCTCGGATAGCGGAGCCGAACATCCAAGCCAGGCGGAGCAACCCGCAATGACCAGCATCCGAATGGATTGATTCAAGATACGCATACCGCCTCCACCTGGCGATACGAGCGGGCGTCGCCACTGTCGAATTCCGCCGCGGGAACCGCGTACGTCAAGCGACATTGCCCGGCCTGGGTATCTCCCCATCTAACGGTTAGATCGTCGGCATTCTTGCTTATCCGAGCAAGGATCTTGCTGCCCTGGCCGACCACGCCAATCTCCATCCCGGCAGAATCCAGGACGGTAGCCCCAAAGGGCAACGGTTTCCCATTCGCTTGTCTGGCCCGGATCAGCACCGGCATGCCGACCTTCTGCGTATCGAACTTCACCAAGGTCACCGCCCCGGCAGTGGGATTGGTGCTTTCCGTCGTTGATTTGAGCTCCACGTTCAACGGCAGGCCCTTCGGGTCGATCTCGACTTGATTACGCGAGAAGGGAATCATGTTGGCGGCGATCGCGCGCCCCCAAGGATCCAGCTTGAGACCCGCAGCATTTATCACGCGCGCCCCGGCCGCATCCTTTGCCTCGATAATCGCCATGGTCTCTCCCGCAGTTGGCGTAAACGCCACGCCTCCGGCGTAAGCAACCATGCCGCCCGACATGCCAGCGCTGTACTGGTTGTAGTTGCTGCCCTTGCTGACGCTGGCGCTCAAAGTGGTCATCGGCGTCACATAGGCGCCACTGGCCCCCACAGACGTGCTGACGCGGCTTGCGCCTCCCGAGGATCGCGCCGCGTTCAGTCCGTAACTGAATTGGTTGTTGTCACCGACGGAGCCGCTCACCGACTCGCGCACACTGGTCAGCCCCCTCGATTCGTGCTCCAGGCTGGTCATCGACATCGGCGCACCGGCACTTTTCCCAAGCGGAATGCCGAACGTAAGGATGACGCGATTGCCCCACTCTCGTTGCGTCAGGTTGAACTCGCGTGAAGCGGCGATCCCGTAGCTCATGCGTCCATAGAAATTGTTGTAGCCGAAGGTGAACTGCGTATCGCGACCGCTACGGTTCCAGTAATCCTGCGTGGAGCCCGTCAGGTAGAAGTTGCCCCAACCCTGTGCCAGATTCTGGTTCAGGGTCAGCTGTAGACGGCCGCGCTGAATGCCGAGCATGTCCTGTGCCAGGTTTCGGTGGTCCAGGTCCGAAAGCGCCATGGCATCAGCCAGCCCAAGATAGCCACGTGTCGAGTAGCGGTATGCAGCCAGTGTCAAGTTGGTATTGGTGGCATCGATCAGTTTGGAATAGCTGAGCCGATAACTTTGGCCACTGCGGTCCGGCTCGTTGCGCAGCTTGGTGCGCGCGTACGTCACGTCTGCACCAAATGCGCCATAGTCGGTGTTCAGCGCCGCCCCCATCATGATGGAACCGTAGTCCTCGGCGAATGTGGCGCCGCCGTACCCCGTCACCAAGTTCGAGATACCGTGCTGCACGGTGCTCTGAAGCATGAACGGCTTGTAGGCGGTATTGATGTTTCGATAGCGTCCACCCGTGACCGAATAGCGCGTGACGCCTGGGCGCAGCGCATTGACAGCCGCGGCGTACGGCACTTTCGTGATGTGCACGCTGCCGTTCGCTTCGGTCACGATCACCTCCAGATCGCCACCGTAGCCAGTGGCATACAGGTCGTTGATTTCGAACGCGCCCGGTTGAACCGTTGTTTCGTAGATGATGTTGCCGTTCTGACGCACCTGAACACGGGCCGCCGACGAGGCAATGCCACGGACAAGCGGGGCGTAGCCGCGCTGGGATTCGGGGTACATCCGGTCGTCGCTGGCCATTTGCAAGCCGCGAAAGCCCACGGACTCGAACAACGCGCCGTCGGTATAGCCATCACCGACCGTCAGTTGGCTCTTGACTGCGGCGATCGATCGCCTGACATTGGTTTGCATGGCCTGATACTGGCTGCCGCTCAGATCACTGTGGCTATAGCTGCCCGTGTGATTGAATCGCCAAGGGCCGACGTTGAATCCGGCGTTCAAACCAACATAACTCTGCGAATACGAGGTCCCGTAGCTTTCGGACCGGTACGTGCTGGCGTTGTACTGCAGCTTGGCGGCATTGATGCCGTCATCCCAGAATTTTGGGTCGACATAGCCACGCGCGTTACGCGCCATGAACGCCTGCGGAATGCTGACATCCAGGCGCAGCTCACTGCTGTCATAGATGGCGGTAGCATCCGCGATCAGCACGGGAAGCGGCACGCAAAGGGATCCTGCCAGCGATGTAGCGGCCGGCTCCGGGATCTTCATGACATCGACCCCCAGGCGTTCGAGCGAGGGACGGTCGAAACATGGCTGCACGTCAGCCTTATCGTCGCCGAGCGCGCGCAGCGTGACATCGATCGCCCCCTGCCAGACCTGATTCACGAATAGATCAGCACGATACTGCCCGGGCGCGGCGATATTGCCTTTGCTGAAACGACTGATGTCGATACCCTCACCAGGCGCTCTTTGCAGGAACCCTTCGTTGAACTGCACCTCGGCAACCACCTGCGCGTGGGCCGGCGCCGCGACGGCGACTGAGGCGCCAACCAGCAACATCGGCACAACCACGGCCCGCATCGGGTACCGAGACAGGGGAATCGGCGGACTTTTGGCTTTTTGCATGATCGTGAACCTTGCCTTGGACCGAACACGCCCCTACCGAGCCAGAGGCGGTATCGTGCACATTCGAAAACGGATCGGGTTGGAGGGGCAGTGACGCTGTCACCGCCCAGTGCATTCAGTGCCGTAGCAACGGAATCTCGTTGCGTTGCACGCCACCGTAGTCATTGATGGCCTGTGATCGCACTTTGGTAGCGGTGCTTGCCTGGACGTCCCCTTTCAAGGGGAAGACTGTGGTCTGTCCCGGAGATACCATGCCACCCTCATCGAACGTCGCTGTCCTTGCACTGGAAACAACCTCGATTTCGGTAAAGGACACATGGTAGGCAGAGGGATTCCTGGCCTCGATTCCACCGGGCACCACCCGCCACTGAATCCGGGCGGGGGCCTCTTCAGCGGTGCCGGGCAAGCCTGCGGGTCGGAAAAACAATTTGATGCGCGAACGAACGGCGACTTGCAAGAGGTTGGCTTGGACGCCATCGTCCTGCACTTGCGGCGGGATATCCAGAACGTTGAGCCAGAACACGGATTCGCGGTCCTGAGGCAGCGCTTCTCCGGTATAGGAAACGCGCAGCGTCTGTGTCTTGCCGGGATCGATCCGTGCCACGGGCGGCGCGATGGTGAACGGCACTTCCTGCGCGGCAGGCCCGGCCCGCTCATCGCCATTGTCGATCCATACCTGGGTCAGGCGGGGACCCTTGCCTTCATTGCTCAACTTGACCATGACCTCCCGTTCTTTCGCCGGATAGATCACCCGCGTTGCCGCAATCACGATAGAGGCATGCGCCTGCAATGCGTTGAATGCACCGAGGCCCAATACCGTCGCGCACAGCACGGAGCGAAAGACATACTTCGCCTTCATGATCATGTTTCCTGGAGGGGTAATCTGGACGAAGATGGTGCGCGAGACACCATCTTCAATTCACCTTGAGATCGTCACTGATAGGCGATTGAGTAATTCACCATCGTGCTCACCGTGCCGGCCGTCGCTTGACCAGTCGCAAAGTAACGAGCGATGTACGGCAGCGATGCCGAACCCGCATTGATGTTGGTCGACTTCGAGTTTTGCGTCGCAACAGGGTCACCGGCCTTGATCACCGAACCATCACCGTTCAGCAGCTGGATATCCACCTGCGTCGCGGTACCGGTCTGCTGAGTCACGCGGCCATTGGAATTCACGGTTGCACCCGCCTCAAAATGCGTGCGCACCGCCCCCGTATCGGGCGTGCAATTGGTCAGCAGAATGGTAAATGCGGTGTCGCCCGCAGTCTGGCCGGCCGCGGCCAGTGTGCTGGCCGACACCGTCGGCAAAGCCACGGTGAAATCCTTGCCGCCGATGCTGCTAGCGATTGTGCAGGTTTGCGCGGTGATATTGCCGGTGAAGTTGATGGTTCCGTCCGACGCGAAAGCAGTATGCGTCCCGGTCGCCATACCGGCAACAATGATTGCCGAGAGAATTTTGCGCTTCATGAATGTACTTCCTTGGGGTGTGGGATTAAAGGCAGTCGGCTGAAATTGTGGCCGGCACAACATTCACCCGATGATCAAGCCTGCGGGGTTACGGGGAATGTTGTGAGGACGAAGCTTATGTTTTTGCCGTGCGAAAAACACCCGGACGATTCCGAGTTTTTATTGCTGCTTGCGTTGCTCCATAGGTAATTCCCGCGCATCAGCGCTGTCGTCAGACAGGGGACTTTTCTCGTTGAGGAGGTCTACAGGACGACGTAGTCGCGATTGACGGATCGCCAGATCATGAAAGCCATCATGCGCGCAGCACGCATTACTAGAAGATGAGGAAAGTGTCTGATGCGAGCGCATCGGCCAGTAAACTGAGCAGAGCGCGCCGCCTCTGTCGGCTGGTCGCATCGAACCGGGAGAGTGAATGAAACCCTTTGAAGCCTTGGTGGCTGAAGCCAAAGCGGCAGACGTGAGCGGCTGGGGCTTCGATTGGCTGTCCAGGCGGGCCAGCGAGGAGCGCCCGTCTTGGGGCTATGCCCGGCTGCTTGCGCAGCGGCTGGCCAGCGTGGAGTCCGCGCTTGACCTTGACACTGGCGGCGGTGAGGTACTGGCCGAGGCCGAGCGATTTCCGCCACGTATGGTGGCGACCGAAGCCTGGCTACCCAATGTGCAAAAGGCACGTGAACGGCTCGGCGCTCGTGGCGTGCAGGTGGTGGAGGTAGCGAGCGATGCCGCGCTGCCTTTCGCTGATGCATCGTTTGCGCTGGTCACGTCGCGCCATCCCGTGCTCCCCCATTGGGGAGAAATCCATCGTGTGCTGGAGCCGGGCGGACATTACTTTGGGCAGCACGTGGGGCCGGCGTCGGCATTTGAGTTGATCGAGCATTTCCTGGGACCGCTGCCGCGCGAAAGGCGCCAGCGCGATCCGCAGGAAGAAGCCGCAGCCGCCCAAGCCGCAGGGCTGACCGTGACGGATTTGCGCACGGCACGCTGCCGCATGGTATTCCATGACGTGGGCGCGGTTGTCTGGATTCTTCGCAAGTGTGTGTGGTGGGTGCCGGACTTTTCGGTAGAGAAGTACCGTGATGCCTTGCAGGCGCTGGATCGCCAGATGCGTGAAGGGCGGCCTTTCGTGGCGCACTCGACCCGTCACCTGATCGAAGCCCGGCGCTGATACCGTAGCAACGCCCGGCCGACATCCGAGCTCACGTCTACCAGTACCCCGGCAGCCCAGATCACCGGCCGAGTACTTGAGTCAGCGGTGCTACGGCTTACCATGCGCTAATGGTAAACAACAAATCCGGATGGACCGCGCACTTGCGAGACGTCGCCCAACGCTCTCCGCCCTCGGAATCCGGGATCGAGACGCACGCCAAACCCGGCATACGTATGCCACGCTCGGCCTGCATGCCGGAATGAATCCTGGGTATCTTTCCCGCCAGATGGGTCACAAGAACGCGCAGATGCTCTTCCGCGTCTACGCCAAGTGGATCGACGGCGAATCCAACCAGGGGGGGAAGGCGAAAATGGCTGCTCTGTATGCCGGCCATTTGCCAACTTCGGAGGCGTAGAGCACTCCAAAGAACTCGCGCTAATTTGCGCGGTTTGGGCCCAAAGGGGGCCCAAAAAAACGTAGGTCTTTGATTTGTTGGCGCGCCCGACAGGAATCGAACCTGTATCAAGAGCTTCGGAAACTCTCATTCTATCCATTGAACTACGGGCGCAGCGCAAGGAGGCGACATTGTACCTAGTTTTCAATAGCGTGCATGAAGTGGATCAAATCTTCCGCCAATCTCATCGAAAACCCCGGGACAGTCATTGGACGAGGGTCCCTGACACCGTTATATAATCCAGCGTTTGCTTGCAGGCGGATGCGTCACGGGTTCGCCGATTTGTGCAGTTACTGATTTTCTGTTGCCGCCGCCAGGCGCCCCACCCGTTAGCAGGATTTGGTCATGAGCAACGAGCAGGAACACATAGAAGAGCACGCCTCCCCCATCAAGACCCCCAAGCAACTGGTCGTCACGATCGTCCTATCTTTCGTGATCCCAATCGCCATCATCATCCTCCTGGTGAACATGGTGGTCTCCGGCACCAAGGTCGGCGCCGGGTCCGATACCCTGACTGAAGAAGCCGTCACCAAGCGCATCGCGCCGGTCGCGGGTTTTGCGCTGGTCGACGCCAACGCGCCCAAGGTGTTCAAGACGGGCGAACAGGTGTTTGCCGCGGTCTGTACGGCCTGTCACACCGCCGGGATCGCCGGCGCACCCAAGATGGGCGACAACGCGGCCTGGGCGCCGTTCATCAAGTCCGGCTACGACACGATGCTGAACGTGGCCCTGCACGGCAAGGGCGGCATGCCCGCCAAGGGCGGCAACCCCACGCTGTCCGACTACGAAGTCGCACGCGCGGTCGTCTACATGGCCAACAAGTCCGGCGCTTCGCTGCCCGAACCTGCGGCTCCCGCCGAGGAAGGCGCGAAGAAGGAAGCGGATGCGGCACCTGCTGCCGCGCCCGCGCCTGCCGCAGCAGCACCTGCTGCGGCCGCACCGGCCGTCGCGGCTGCCCCGGCTGCTGCGGCACCGGCTGCTGCGGCTCCCGCTGCCGCGCCCGCCGCGCCTCAGGCCGCCGCCGTCAACCCGGCTGGCGAAAAGCTCTACAAGAGCGTCTGTTTCGCCTGCCACGCCACCGGCGTGGCGAACGCACCCAAGTTCGGCGACAAGGCCGCCTGGGATCCGTACATCAAGACCGGCATGGACGCCATGGTAAAGGTCGCCATGCAAGGCAAACCGCCGATGCCCCCGAAGGGCGGCGCGGCCAACGCCTCGGAAGACGACATCCGCGCGGCCGTGCAATACATGGTGGACGCGGCCAAGTAATTCCGGCGCGCCCAGGAAAAAGCCCCTTGATCGCTCAAGGGGCTTTTTTTGCGGCATTTTTTGCCGGCATCCCGTAGGGTTTTATTCCGCCGACGACTTCAGCAGGGACAAGCCCAGTTGCACGCGGCGCTGCAGCCACAGGCTGGGGCGATAGCGGGGGTCGCCCGTCACGCGCTGCATGCTCTTCAGAATTTCCAGGATGCGGTCGGCGCCCAGCTTGTCGCCCAGCGCCAACGGGCCCACCGGATAACCCAGGCCCAGCGTCACGGCCTGGTCGATGTCTTCCGGCGTAGCGATCTGCTGCTGCGCGATATCGCTGGCGATATTGACGATCATGGCCACGATGCGTTGGGCGATGAAGCCCGGCGAGTCCTCGATCACCGTCACCGGCACGCCGTCGGCGGCCAGCAGCGCGTGGGCGGCGTCACGCCATTTGCCTTCGGTCGCTGGCGACACCATGACCGTGCGGCGCTTGGCGCCGTCGAACGCGTACAGCGTGTCCAGGCCGACCGTGCGGGCGGCGTTCAGGCCCTGCGCGGACACCGACGTCGAGACATCGTCGCCGAACGGCGTGACGATGATCAGCGCATCGGCGTCGGGCGTGGCGCCCGTCACGAGCGTCGCGCCCAGCTTCTCGACCAGCGCCGAGGCGCGTGCGTAGCCTTCCGCGTGCTTGGGGCTGACCCACACCTTCAGGCCTTCCGGCAGCGCCGGCACGGGCGGTTCGGCGGGCACTTGCTTCTGGCCATCGGCGTAGACATAGAAGCCTTCGCCAGCCTTGCGGCCGATCAGGCCCCCCGCCAGGCGCACCGTGGTGATCGGCGACGGGCGGAAACGCGGCTCGTCGAAGAATTGGCGGTAGATGGACTCCATCACCGGGTGCGACACGTCCAGCGCGGTCAGGTCCAGCAGTTCGAACGGGCCCATGCGAAAGCCGGCCTGCTCGCGCATGACGGCGTCGACTTGGGCGAAGGTGGCCACGGCCTCCTGGGCCACGCGCAGGCCTTCGGTGTTCATGCCACGGCCGGCGTGGTTCACGATGAAGCCGGGCATGTCCTTGGCGCGCACGGGCGTGTGGCCCATGCGGCGGGCAAGCGCGGCCAGCGCGTCGCCGGCTTCGGGCGCGCTGCGCAGGCCGTCGATCACTTCCACCACCTTCATCAACGCCACCGGGTTGAAGAAGTGGTAACCCACCACGCGCTGCGGACGCTTGCAGGCGGCGGCGATGGCGGTGATGGACAGCGACGACGTGTTCGACGCCAGGATGCAGTCTTCCGACACGACGCCTTCCAGCGCCGCGAACAGATCGCGCTTGACGTCCAGGCGCTCGACAATGGCTTCCACCACCAACTGGCACGCCGACATATCGGTCAGCGCCGTGGCGGATTCCACGCGCTCAAGCGACGCTTGCGCGTCGGCGGCGGTGATCTTGCCCTTCTGGGCCAGCTTGTCCCACGTCTGGCGCAGCGACTCGCGCGCGGCGGCGACGGCGTCGGCGCTAGTGTCGTACAAGCGCACGCGCAAACCGGCTTGTGCCGCGATCTGCGCAATGCCGCGCCCCATGGCCCCGGCGCCCACGACGCCGATGGTTTGAATCTCCGTCATCAACTTTCTCCTGCCTTTATTGGAATGGATCGTGTGCGCCGCGGCATGGCGGGGCGCAGGGAGAACGGAGCGGCGCTACGCCGCTCCGCCTCCGCTCAAGCTTGGCTCTGGGCCAGCGCCTGGATGTCTTCAGCCGACAGCCCCAGCTTTTCAGCCAGGACCTGCGCGGTGTGTTCGCCCAGCATGGGCGGCGGACGACGGTACTCGACCGGGCTGTCCGAGAACTTCAGCGGGCTGGACGCCATGGGCACGCGGCCGGCGGCCGGGTGCGGCAGTTCGCGCTTCATGGCGCGCGCCAACACGTGCGGATCTTCGTAGACCTGGTCCAGCGTGTTGATGGGGCCTGCCGGCACGCCCACGGCTTCCAGCGCGGCCAGCCAGTGGTCGCGCGCGCCGGTGGCCATGCGTTCGGTCAGCAGCGGCACCAGCTCCGCGCGGTTCTTCACGCGCTGCGGATTGGTCGAGAAACGCGGGTCCGCCGACAGTTCGGGCAGGCCGATCGCGCCGCAGTAGTTGCGGAACTGGCTGTCGTTGCCGACCGCCACGATCAGATGGCCGTCGGCCGCCGCGAACACCTGGTAGGGCACCAGGTTCTGGTGCGCATTGCCCGCGCGCTTGGGCGCCACGCCCGAGGTCATGAAGTTCAGGTTCTGGTTGGCCAGCATCGAAACCTGGCAATCCAGCAGCGCCATGTCGATGTGCTGCCCCAGGCCGCTGTTGGCGCGTTCCAGCAGCGCGGCCAGGATGCCCACGGTGGAATACATGCCGGTCATCAGGTCGGCCACCGCCACGCCGGCCTTTTGCGGGCCGCCGCCGGGCAGGTCGTCGCGTTCGCCGGTGATGCTCATCAGCCCGCCCATGCCCTGGATCATGAAGTCGTAGCCGGGGCGGCTGGCATACGGGCCCGTCTGGCCGAAGCCGGTGATCGAGCAATAGATCAGGCGCGGGTTGATGGCCTTCAGGCTTTCGTAGTCCAGGCCGTATTTCTTCAGCCCGCCCACCTTGAAGTTCTCGACCAGGATGTCGCTTTGCAGCGCCAGCTCACGCACCAGCTCGGCGCCGCGCGGCGACGCGATGTCCAGCGCCACCGACAGCTTGTTGCGGTTGGCGGACAGGTAATAAGCGGCTTCCGTGGTGTCGTTGCCCGCTTCGTCCTTCAGGTAGGGGGGACCCCAGGCGCGCGTGTCGTCGCCGGCGCCGGGGCGTTCGATCTTGATCACTTCGGCGCCAAGGTCGGCCAGGTTCTGGGTGCACCAGGGGCCCGCCAGTACGCGGGTGAGATCCAGCACGCGTATGCCGGTAAGGGGAGCGGGACGTTGCGACATCAGTGTTCTTTTCGCTAGATGGGAAATGAAAACGTCTGGCTGGCGGCCAGCGCAAGCCAGACTGGAGTCCGTCATGCCAGCGGGCCAGGCCGCCAGCGCGTCATATGGGATATTAGCCGTTCACGCCCCGGGCCGGTCGCCGGCATGGCCGGGCGGCCGGCGCACGGACGCGGGCGCGTACGGCAGGGGTGGCGTGCTGGCACCCGCAGCCGCACGCGCCCCCTGCCGGCTTGGCATCAGGAATGGGCCTTGATCGTTTCGCGGGCGATCACCAACTGCTGGATCTGCGACGTGCCTTCGAAGATGCGGAACAGGCGCACGTCGCGGTAGAAGCGTTCCACCGCATATTCCGACATGTAGCCCGCCCCGCCGTGGATCTGCACGGCGCGGTCGGCGACGCGGCCCACCATTTCAGTCGAGAACAGCTTCGCGCAGGCGGCCTGCATCGTGGTGTTCTCGCCGCGGTCGCGCATGCGGGCGGCATCCAGCACCATGCAACGGGCGGCGTAGAGCTCGGCCTGGCTGTCGGCGATCATGGCCTGGATCAACTGGAACTCGGCGATCGGCTGGCCGAATTGCTTGCGTTCCATCGCGTACTTGACGGCGTCGGACAACAAGCGGTCGGCGATGCCCACGCACAGCGCCGAGATATGCAGGCGGCCCTTGTCCAGCACGCGCATCGACGTGCGAAAGCCATTGCCTTCTTCGCCGCCCAGCAAGGCGCTGGCGGGCACGCGGCAGTTGTCGAACACCACGTCGCTGGTCAGGGCGCCGGCCTGGCCCATTTTCTTGTCGGGCTTGCCGATGCTCAGGCCGGGCGTACCGGCTTCGACCAGAAAGCACGAAATCGAATTGGCGCGGCGCTCGGGCGCGGTGCGCGCCATGACCGAGAACAGGCCGGCAATGGGCGCGTTGGTGATGTAGCGCTTGGTGCCGTTCAGCACATAGCCGTCGCCATCGCGTTCGGCGGACAGGCGCAGCGCCATCGCGTCGGAGCCGGCATCGGGCTCGGTCAGCGCGAAAGAGCCGATCAGTTCGCCGCTGGCCAGCTTGGGGAGGTATCGGGCGCGCTGATCGTCCGTGCCGGCCAGCACGATGGCCTGCGAACCGATGCCGATGTTGGTGCCCGCCAGCGAACGGAACGCGGGCGAAGTCTGGCCCAGTTCGAACACCACGCGCACTTCTTCTTCCATCGTCAGGCCCAGGCCGCCGAACTCCGGCGCGATCGACAGGCCGAAGAGACCCAGTTCACGCATCTCGTTGACGATGTCGGGCGGAACCTGTCCGCTGGTAGCCAGTTCATCTTCGGCGGGGATCAGGCGTTCGTGCACGAAGCGGCGCACGGCGTCCAGCAGCAGGGTCAGGGTTTCGGTGTCAAGGGCCATGATGGGAGTCTCAAGAAGAAGGCGGTGCGGGGATGCGGTATGGGAATTTGATGCGGGATTTGATGTCGGGATCGCGCGGATTGCGGCCGGCAGCGCTCAGGCGCGCATGCCGCCTAGAAGCAGGTCGAAGTAGCCGGCGGCGATGGTTTCCGCGCTATCGCCCTGGCCCGGCTTGTACCAGCGCACCATCCAGTTCAGCATGGACAGCACGGCCCGGCCGGTGGCGGCCACGTCCAGCGTGCGGAACGTGCCGTCCGCCACGCCCTGCGCGATCAGTTCGCGCAGCCGCTTCTCGTAACCATCGCGCAACCGGGCCGCGTCTTCGCGTTCAGGCAGGGCCATGCCGGAATAACCGATCAGCATCGTCACGAATTCGGCGTGGTGGTGTTCAAAGTAGCGGGCGTGGCCGACCATGAACGCGCGCAGCCGGGCGGCGGCGCCCTCGGCGCGGTCGACGTCCTGGCCCACGTTCTGGGTCAGCCCGCTCAACACGCCCAGAATGATGGCGTCGTAGATGTCCTGCTTAGTGGTGTAGTAGTGGTAGATGGCCGCCTTGGACACGCCGATGGCGGCCGCCAGGTCCGACACGGAGCTGCCGTCGTAACCGCTTTGGGCGAAAAGCTTGGCGGCTTCTTCCAGGATGCGTTCGCGCGGGGCCGCCAGCGTGGGGGGCCGGCCGGCGCGAGGGCGTTTCGGGACCGGAGGAGCGGAGGTCGCCATGGCAGCCTTTCAAAGGGGCTGCGCCGCAGGCGGCCAAGGGGCCGGGTGGGCCTCCATTGACAGCGGTTCGGCGCATGCCGTTAAATAAAGATTAATTAATTACCGGACGGTCGGTAGGTAATTATAGGCACATCCGCCTCGGGGACTCAAGCCTGCATGCTGGCGCCCCCATCTGGACTGACCCTGAACACAACGCGACGACGCTATGCCCCACTCTCTCGTGACAGATTTGTATGGCCAGATGTCCCTGCCGGTCATCAGCGCCCCCATGTTCATCGTCTCCAACCCGACGCTGGTGGTTGCCCAGTGCACCAGCGGCATCGTGGGGTCGTTCCCCGCCCTGAACGCCCGCCCGCAAAGCCTGCTGACCGATTGGCTGGACGAAGTGCAGGCCGGCCTGGCCTCGTATCGTGAAGCGAATCCGGGCGCCGCCGTGGCGCCGTTCGCCGTGAACCAGATCATCCACCAGTCCAACGACCGCCTCGAGCAGGACCTGGCCGTTTGCGCCAGCCACCGCGTGCCGCTGATCATCACCAGCCTGCGCGCTCCCGGCGACCTGGTCAAAGGGGTGCACGACTGGGGCGGCAAGGTATTCCACGACGTCACGACGATCCGCCACGCGGAAAAGGCCCTGGAAGCGGGCGTGGACGGGCTGATCCTGGTCTGCGCGGGCGCAGGCGGCCATGCGGGCACGCTGAGCCCCTTCGCGCTGGTGTCCGAAGTGCGCCGTTTCTATGACGGCCCGCTGATCCTGTCGGGCGCCATCACCTCCGGTGCGCACGTGCTGGCCGCGCTGGCCATGGGCGCGGACTTCGCCTATATGGGCACGCGCTTCATCGCCAGCGCGGAAGCCAACGCCAGCGAAGGCTACAAGTCCGCCATCGTCGACGCCAGCGCCTCCGACATCCTGTACACCCCGTTCTTCACCGGCATCCCCGGCAACTACCTGAAGGCCAGCATCGCGGCCGCCGGGCTGGACCCGGCCAACCTGCCGCAGCCCGATAGCGGCGCGTCCAATTTCGGATCGTCGCGGGTCAAACCGTGGAAAGACATCTGGGGCGCGGGCCAGGGCGTGGGCGGCATCGCCAGCGTCGAACCCACGCGCAAGATCGTCGACACGCTGCGCCGCGAGTACGAAGACGCGAAAGCGCAACTGGCAGGCAGGTCCTACGCATGAGCGCGGGCCTGAAAGTCGTCCGCGAGGACGCCGTCCTGACCTTGACCATCGACCGCCAGGACCGCCGCAACGCGCTGGACACGGCCACTTACGCCGCATTGACCGAGCAGATATCGCTGGCCTCGGGCGACCCATCGGTGTCGGCGGTGATCCTGACCGGCGCGGGCGAACACTTCACGGCCGGCAACGACCTGCGCGACTTCCAGGCGGAACGCGGCGCGGGCGACAGCGCCGGCCTGACGTTCCTTCGGGCGCTGACCTCGGCGGACGTGCCGGTGATTGCCGCAGTCGAGGGCTACGCCATCGGCATCGGCGTGACCCTGTTGCAGCATTGCGATTTCGTCCATATCGGCGAAGGCGCCACCTTGCGCATGCCGTTCGTGGCGCTGGGCCTGTGCCCGGAAGGCGCGTCCAGCCTGCTGATGCCCCGTCTGGCGGGCCGGCGGGCCGCTGAATGGCTGTTGCAGGGCAAGGCGTTTTCCGCCCTCGACGCGCACGAGGCCGGCCTGGCGACGTCGGTTGCGCCCAAGGGCCAGGCACTCACGGCGGCGCAAGCCACCGCCGCCGACCTGGCGCGCCAGCCGCCGGCCGCGCTGCGCCTGACCAAAGCCATGATGAAGCGCGCCGACCGGCAGGCCATCCAGGAAACGCTGGACTACGAAGCCCAGCAATTCCGCGCCCGCCTGCAGACCGACGAGGCGCAGGCGGCATTCGCGAAGTTCTTCAAGAAATAGCGGCGCGAAGGTGGGTTGCGCGCGGTAGCCCCGCAGGCGCAACCCATCGACTCAGAACGGCGAGTCGGGCCGGAAATTGGGTGCCCGACGTTCGCGCAGGGATTTGACCCCTTCCTTCACGTCCGGCCCGCCGAATCCCATGAATTCCAGCGCCAGCGACGTGTCGAAGGTGGGACCCGCCATGCGCAGCCAGTTGTTCAGCGAATACTTGGTCCAGCGGATGGCGGTCTGCGAGCCGGCGGCCAGCTTGTTGGCCACCTCGAAGGCGCGGGTGATGAGTTCGGCTTCGTCCACGCACAGCGACACCAGCCCGATCCGCTCGGCTTCCTCGCCGGTGACGGTTTCGCACAGCATCAGGTAGTACTTGGCGCGCGCCATGCCGCACAACAGCGGCCAGACGATGGCGGCGTGGTCGCCCGCCGTCACGCCCAGGCGGGTGTGGCCGTCGATGATGCGCGCGTCGCGCGCCGCGATCGAGATGTCGGCCAGCAGCCCGGCCACCAACCCCGCGCCCACGGCCGCGCCGTGCATGGCGGACACGATAGGCTTGCTGCAGTTGATGATGTTGTAGACCAGGTCGCGGGCTTCGCGCCAGACGCGGGTGCGCACGTCGAAGTCGTCCGCCATCTGCTGCACCAGGTCCAGGTCGCCGCCACCGGAAAAGCCCTTGCCTTCGCCGCGGATCACCACCACCCGGGTGTCGGGGTCAGTGTCGATATCGCGCCAGATATCGGCCAGTTCGCGGTGCATGCGGTCGTCCGCCGTGGACAGCTTGCCCGGCACGCCGCCCTTGGCGCCCATGATCAGTTCCAGCACGCCGTTGGGATGCCGGCGCAGTTTCAGGGACTCGTAGGCCGAATAGTGTTGCAGCGTGATATCAGTCATTGTCTTCTCCGCGTTGTCTTTAGCAATGGGGCAAGCCTGAGGCCGGCGCGTTTTTGCGAACTATAGTGGATACATCGGCGTCCACCCGCCGACAGCCTGAAGGAGCCTCACCCCATGAACACCCCCGCCCCGTCCGCCGGCGCCCCCATCGACCGCGCCAGCCTGCCCGCTCTATTCGCCCCACGGGGTGTGGACACGCACAAAGGCAGTTTCGGCACCGTGGGCGTGGTGGGCGGCGGCCCGGGCATGACGGGCGCGGTGTTGCTTGCGGGCCGCGCCGCGCTGAAGGTGGGCGCCGGCAAGGTGCTGGTCGGCTTCGCCCAGGACGCCGCGCCCCTGGCCTGCGACCCGCTGCAACCCGAACTGATGCTGCGCGACGCCCGGTCGCTGCTGGAGGAAGACTGGGGCATCACGGCCTGGGTCGCCGGCTGCGGCATGGGCACGGGCGCGCTGGCGGCCAACATACTGTCGGAACTGTTCGTGCTACGACATGCAGCCCCGCTGGTGCTGGATGCCGACGGCCTGAACCTGCTGGCCAACGGCGACATCCAGCCCAATTGGGGGCCCGGCCCTGTCGTGCTGACCCCGCATCCCGCCGAAGCTGGCCGCCTCTTGGGGCTGACAGCCGCGCAGGTGCAGGCGGACCGGCGGGGCGCGGCCTGGCAACTGGCGCAACGTTTCAATGCCTGGGTGGTGCTCAAAGGTGCCGGTACCATCGTCTGCTCGCCAGACGGAAGCCGGCGGACCAACACCAGCGGCAACCCCGGCCTGGCCACCGCGGGAACCGGGGACGTATTGGCCGGGATGCTGGGGTCGCTGATCGCCCAGAAGCTGCCGTTCGAGCAAGCGGTGGCCGGCGCTGTCTGGTTGCATGGCGCCGCGGCCGATGCGCTGGTCACGCAGGGGATCGGTCCGATCGGACTGACGGCGGGTGAACTGGCGAACGCCGCGCGCGCCCTGCGCAACGGCGGCTGAGAAGCGCGAACGGAGCCAAAACGGCGCTAAGTCCCCGTGGAATAAACATTTTTACAACATACTAGGGTTTTCCCCTAAAAGGTCGTTGCTTTTAATTTAGGGTTATCCCTATAATGGTTTACCCCAAGACGAAACGGACTGGAGAAGACCATGAGCGAACTGACCTTGAATAGCACTGCCCGCCTGACCGACGCGCTGGAGCGCGACCTGCTCCGCGGCGCTCTCGAGAACCAACCGAATTCCCACCCGCTGACCAACCTGAAGAAGGCTGGCCAAACCGTGATCGCCGCTGTCGCCAGCGTGTTTGCCTTCATCGACGAAGTGAACGAATCGATGAACAAGGCCCGCGCCGCCAGCTCGCGCTTCTCCGGCTCTCAGTGGTAAGACCAGCTGCGCTGGACTGAATCGCGACCGATCTCCCGCGATTCCGCCCGGCGCGCTGCCGTCGCAATGGCCTGCCTGGCCGGTCCAGGCACCCCGTGCGGCGGATTTCGGCGCCCGCCCCTCACCGGCGCCATCGCGCCGCGCCGGCTCCCATTCATGCTGTTGGGAGCCCCCGCGACGCCCTCCTGGCCTTGCTGCCGCCCCCCTGCTCTCGGCGTTTTCCCTAGCGCCCGATTCGCCGTTCTTCATTGACAGCGCGCGAAGCCCCTACCGATAATCGGCCCCTTGCCGTCGTGCCTGGCGCCAAAACACCGTAAGCCCCCCCGGCCGGCACCCGCTGTCCGCCCGGCGCGCCCGGTGGTTCTTCAGGCACGATCCGGTTCGTTATCCATCCGGAGTTGTCACCATGAAGTTGCGCACCACCCTGGCCCTTGTGGCCGCCGCCATCCCCTTGGCAGCCGCCCAAGCCCAGACGCTGAAGATCGGCCTGTCGGCCGAACCCACTTCGGCGGACCCCCACTATCACAAGATGACGCAGAACGACGCGTTCTCCGCGCACGTCTACAGTTCGCTGGTGGGCCGCAGCGCCGACATGAAACTGACGCCCCAGCTGGCCACGTCGTGGAAGAACCTGGACGACCTGACCTGGGAATTCAAGCTGCGCGACGACGTCAAGTTCTCGAATGGCAAGCCGTTCACGTCCGAAGACGTGCTGTTCACGATTTGCCGCACGCTGAACAACGAAACCAACGTGTCGCAGTCCTACATGGACATGACCAAGCGCATCACCGACGTCCAGACGCCGGATGCACACACCGTGATCATCAAGACCGGCGAGCCTTTCCCGCTGATGCCCGCCGAACTGGCCCGTTCGCTGCCCATCGTCTGGAACGGCATCGTCGAGCACGGCAAACTGACGTTCGACCCGAAGAAGGGCTGCGGCGTAACCGGCGCCTGGCCCACGGTGGCCGACTTCAACAACGGCAAGGATGCCATCGGTACCGGCCCGTACACGCTGAAGTCCTACGTCAAGGGCACCGGCATCGAACTGGTCCGCAATGAACAATACTGGGGCGACAAGCCGTACTGGAAGGAAGTGAAGTTCGTGCCGGTGCCGTCCGCCGGCCCGCGCCTGACCGGCCTGTTGTCCGGCGACTTCGACATGATCGAAAACCCGGCCGCCCGCGACCTGCCGCGCCTGAAGGACAACCCGAAGTTCGGCTTCGTGGCCACGCCCTCCACCCGCCTGGTGTTCTTCCAGCCGGACGTGGGCCGCAACCCGAGCCCGTTCGTCAAGACGACCGACGGCAAGAACCCGCTGCAGGACCTGCGCGTGCGCAAGGCTATTTCGATGGCCATCGACCGCAAGACGATCACCGCCCGCATCATGGACGGCATGGCCACCCCGGCTTATCAGTTCATGCCCGACGGCATGTTCGGCGCGCTGCCCAAGGCCCCGGAAATCAAGTACGACCCGGAAGGCGCCAAGAAGCTGCTGGCCGAAGCCGGCTACCCGAACGGCTTTGAAATGACGCTGTCGTCCACCAACGACCGTTACGTCAACGACGGCCAGGTGGCCCAGGCCGTGGCCCAATACCTGGCCCGCGTCGGCATCAAGACCAACGTGGACGCCATGACGGCCTCTATCTACTTCCCCAAGCGCGCCAAGCGCGAGTTCAGCTTCTCGATGGGCGGCTGGCCGGCGGAAACGGGTGAAGCCTCGGCGCTTTTCCAGCTGTGGGTCGCGTCCCTGGATTCGCCCAAGAGCCTGGGCACCAGTAACTACGGCGGCTTCTCCAACGCCGATTTCGACAAGGTGTACAAGCAGGCCATCGTGACGGTGGACGCGCCCAAGCGCGAAAAGCTGCTGCAGGAATCCACCCAGATTGCGCTGGACAATGTGCCGCTGATCCCGCTGCACTTCGAAAGCAGCATCTGGGCCTTCCGCAAGGGCATCACCTACGAAGGCCGCCGCGACCAGTACACGCTGGCCACCTCGGTCACGCCCGACAAGAAGTGATCAGGTCGGTCTGAATGAAAAGCGGCTGCCTTCGGGCAGCCGCTTTTTTATCGCCGGGCCGCAAGGGCGGGCCCGGACGCTTTCCTATGGCCGCATCGCGGGGCCGGCTGCCAGCGCGTGGTCCAGTTCCCGGGACAGCAGCTCGATGAACGCTTCCGCCTTGGGCGGCAGCACCCGCCCCGGCATCACCTGGATCTGCAGCGTTCGTGACTGCAGTTCCGCGTTGGAAATCGGCACCGCCACCAATTCGTCGCGCCGCAGGCTCCATGCCACCGAGATGTATCCGCTGAGCATGATGGCGTCCGTGCCGAACACGAAGCCGTGCAGGGGCGAAGAGTCGTTGCAGGTCAGCACCGGGTCGAGTTGCACCGATTCCAGCGCGCAACCCATTTCGAAGAGCTGCCGCGTGGTGGTGCCCTGGCCGGTCAACGCCAGGGGATAGCGGCCAAGGTCCTGCAGGCTGACGCTGCGGCGGCCGGCCAGGGGATGGTTGGACGCCATCACGGCGTGCACCGGCGCGCGGCGCGAATACCGCACGCTGACCCCGTTGACGCGTTCGGCGATGAACGTCATGCCCAACTCCGCCCCGCCTTCGGCCACGCGGCGGCTGACCTCGGCGGGGGATCCCACGAACAGGTCGAAGCGGATGTTCGGCCGTTCCTGGTGGAAGCGCGCCATCACCGAAGGCACGAAAATGCGCGCCACGCCCTCGACCGCGGCCACCCGGATCTCGTTGCGCGCCGTGCCCTTGGCAGCCGCGATCTCCTGCAGGACCGATTCGGCCTCCAGCATGGTGCGCCGGGCGTGCGCCAGCAGCAGCTTGCCCGCCTGGCTCAGCACCATGCCCCGGGCGGCGCGCTCGAAAAGCGGCGCGCCCGCCTCCTCTTCCAGTTTGGCGATCTGACGGCTGATCGCCGACACCGCCACATGCAGGCGCTCGGAGGCGCCGCTCAGGCTGCCCGCTTGGGCGACCTCCAGAAAGTACTTCAAGGCGATTCCGTGCATGTTCAGCCCCGTTGCCAACCGCAGACCTTTGCCTTTTCAGCAAAGCTGCCGATAAATATTCTAATTGTAGAGAAAGCTGCCAAACTCCTAGAATTCGCGGGGACCGCATCGCACCGATGCGCGAATGAAGCTCGCCTGGCCCCAACCCCTATACAATCCCCTCGCTTCATCGGAGTTCCCATGCCCACGTCCTCATCCGCGCCCCGTCCGCGTCCTTTCCTGCTTGCCTGTCCCGACCTGTCAGCCGAACGCCTGGGCAATACGGATACCCCGGGCGTCTGGCATTTCGATTCGGGCGTGCCGGGCAAGCGCGTCATGCTGAGCGCACTGATCCACGGCAACGAGCTATGCGGCGCCTGGGCACTGAAGGAAGCGTTGGCCGCCGGCCTGCGGCCGCGACGCGGATCGCTGACGCTGGCGTTCTGCAACCTGGCCGCGTTCGACCGCTTCGACACCGCCAACTATGCCCCCGCGCGCTTTGTCGACGAAGACATGAACCGCGTCTGGAGCGATGACAAGCTGGCCCTGCCGATCAGCCAGGAACGCCGCCGCGCCGCGGAAATCCGCCCCTGGGTGGAACAGGCCGACTGGCTGCTGGACTTCCATTCCATGAGCAATTCCGACGTGCCGTTGCAGCTGACCGGCATGGAGCAGCGCAATATCGACCTGGCGCTTGCGCTGGGCAACCCCGCCACCCTCATCGCCGACGCCGGCCATGCCGCGGGCGTGCGCATGCGCGACTACGGCCGCTTCGGCGAAGCCGGCGACAACGGCACCCGTTCCCTGTTGATCGAATGCGGCTTCCATGGCGCGCCCGAGGCGCGCGGCGTGGCCGTCGACCAGATGGCGCGCTTTCTGCTGAAGGCGGGCACGGTCGACGCCGCGGATATCCCGGCCGGGTGGGTCGCGCCCGGCGCCCCCGCACAGCGCGCGCTACGCGTGACGCACGCGGTCGCCGCCAAGAGCGCCGACTTCCGTTTCGCGGAGCCCTGGAAGGGCCTGGAAACACTGGCCGCCGCCGGCACCGTGATCGGCTGGTCCGAGGGCGAAGCCGTCACCACCCCCTACGACAACTGCGTGCTGATCATGCCGTCCACCGCGAACCTGCGGCCCGGCGTGACGGTCGTCCGTCTGGCCCAGCCTATCGCCTGAACCGCAGCCCTGATTCAACACGAGAGCAGCGCCCGCCAAAGAGGCGCCTTTCAGCACGACCGGCACTACCCATAACAATTAGGGAAAAAACATGTCAGCCCAGGTATTCACCCGCAGCGCATTGCTGGCCTGTACGCTTGCCGCCTGTACGGCGGCCGTCCAGGCCCAGACCCCGCCTTCCACCCTGAAGATCGGCCTGTCGTCCGAGCCCACGTCGATGGACCCGCACTACCACCAGGCCACGCCGAACGACGCGATGACCTCGCACATGTTCGAGACGCTGGTGGGGCAGGACGCCAAGATGAACCTGATTCCGCGGCTGGCCACAGCCTGGAAGGCGGTCGACGACACCACCTGGGAATTCAAGCTGCGCGACGGCGTGAAGTTCGCAAACGGGCAGCCCTTCACGGCGCAGGACGTGATCTTTACGTTCTGCCGCGTGATGAACAACGAGCAGTCCATCGGCGGCTCATACCCGGCCGTCGTCCAGAAGTTTGCCGATGTCGCGGCGCGCGACGGCAATACGCTGGTCATCAAGACGCACAAGCCCTACCCGCTCTTGCCCAACGACCTGACCCGCACCGCCATGCTGTGGAGCGGCATTGTCGAACACGGCCCCATTACGTTCGACCTGAAGAACAAGTGCGGCGTGACGGGTCCCTGGCCGACGGTGGCCGACTTCAACGGCGGCCGCGACGTGATCGGCACCGGCCCCTACACGCTGACGTCCTACGTGAAAGGCACCGCCATCGAACTGTCCCGCAACGACGGCTACTGGGGCGACAAGCCGGCCTGGCCGGCCGTCAAGCTGGTGCCGGTGCCCGCCGCGGGCCCGCGCCTGACGGGCCTGTTGGCCGGCGATTTCGACCTGATCGAGAACCCCGCCGCGCGCGACGTGAAGCGCATTTCGGAAACCCCGGGCTTCGGCTACGTGATCACGCCATCCGTGCGCGTGGTGTATTTCCAGTTCGACGTGGCCCGCAGCCCCAGCCCGACGGTCAAGGCCGCCGACGGCAAGAATCCCTTGCAGGACGTACGCGTGCGCCGCGCCATCTCGATGGCCATCGATCGCAAGACCATCGCCGCCCGCATCATGGACGGCGCCGCCACGCCCGCCAACCAGTTCCTGCCCGACGGCATGTTCGGCACCTTGCCCCACCCGCCCGAACTGAAGTACGACCCGGAGGGCGCCAAGAAGCTGCTGGCCGAGGCCGGCTATCCCAATGGCTTCGAACTGGCCGTTTCGTCCACCAACGACCGCTACATCAACGACGCCCAGATCTCGCAGGCCGTCGCGCAGTACCTGTCGCGGGTGGGCATCAAGACGACGGTGGACGCCATGACGCGTTCGGTGTATTTCCCCAAGCGCGCCAAACGCGAATTCAGCTTCGCGATGGGCGGCTGGTCGTCCGAGACCGGCGAGGCCTCGTCTTTCCTACAATACTGGGTTACCCGGTTCGACAAGGCGCAGGGCCTGGGCACCAGCAACTACGGTGGTTACGACAACCCCGAGTTCGACGGCGTGTTCAAGCGCGCGCTGGTGACGGTGGATCCGGCCGAGCGGGAAAAGCTGCTGCAACAGTCCCTGACCCTTGCACTGGCCGACCTGCCCAGCATCCCCCTGCACTTCGAAAGCAGTATCTGGGCGTTCAAGAAGGGACTGGCCTACGAAGGCCGGGCCGATCAGTACACCCTGGCCATGTCGGCCAAGCCCGCCAAGTAACACGCGGCGCCCGCAACCCCTGAGCCCACCAAGGAAATTATCACGTGGCCTTGTTCATCCTACGCAGACTGATCCAGAGTCTGTTCGTGCTGCTGGCCGTATCGGTCGTCGTCTTCTTCGCGGTGTACGCCGTGGGAGACCCGATCGAACTGCTGGTCAGCCCCGAAGCCAGCCAGGCCGCCCGCGAGGCGATGATCGCCCGCCTGGGCCTGGACCTGCCCGTGTGGCAGCAGTACACCGGGTTCCTGTGGCGCGCGCTGCACGGCGACCTGGGCACCTCCTTCGTGCACGGCATTCCCGCTGTCGAACTGATCGTGCAACGCATCCCCGCCACGTTCGAACTCGTCTTCGTGGCCATCATGCTGACCTGTGTGATCGGCATCCCGCTGGGGCTGGTCGCCGGCCTGTACCGCGACGACTACCTGGGCCGCGGCATCATGGCGTCGTCCGTGCTGGGCTTTTCGCTGCCGAACTTCTGGCAGGGCATGATGCTGATCCTGCTGTTCGCCGTCTGGCTGGGCTGGCTGCCGGCCACCGGGCGCGGCGACACCGTTACCGTGCTGGGCGTGCGTCTGTCCATCCTGACCGCCGACGGCTGGTCGCACCTGATCATGCCGGCCATCAACCTGGCGCTGGCGAACATCGCGCTGGTGCTGCGCCTGACCGCCTCCGGCGTGGTCGAGGCCCGCAGCCAGGACTACGTGAAGTTCGCGCGCGCCAAGGGCGTGAAACCGGGCCGCATCGTGCGCCGCCACATCCTGCGCAACATCCTGATCCCGGTCGTGACCGTGATCGGCATGGAATTCGGCAGCCTGATCGCCTACTCCACCATCACCGAAACCGTGTTCGCGTGGCCGGGCATGGGCAAGCTGCTGATCGACAGCGTCTACCAGCTGGACCGCCCCGTGGTGGTCGCGTACGTGATGCTGGTCACCCTGATCTTCGTGGTCATCAACCTGGTTGTGGACATCCTGTACGCCGCGCTCGACCCGCGCGTGCAGCTCGTGACCCCCGCTCAATAATCCGCCATGGCTAACTCTCCCAATCCCGGCCGCACCCGCACCGTCCAGCCTCTGGCTGAGACGCCGCAACGCGCCTCCATCCTGAAGAAACTGCGCGCGCGCCCAACGGTGCGCGGCTCCGCGATCGCGCTGGCCATCCTGGTGGTCCTGGTGATCTTCGCCCCTTACTTCGCGCCGCAGAACCCGTATGACCTGGCCAACCTGTCGCTGATGGACGGCCGCCTGGCGCCGCGCCAGGCGCTGATGGACGGCAGCATCGCCTGGCTCGGCACCGACGACCAGGGCCGCGACATGCTCAGCGCCATCCTGTATGGCCTGCGCATCAGCCTGATGGTGGGCCTGTCCGCCGTCGTGCTGGCCACCGCCGTCGGCGGCGCGGTCGGTCTGGTCGCCGCCTATGTCGGCGGCCTGGTCGATACCGTGCTGATGCGCATCGTCGACTTCATCCTGGGTTTCCCGACCATCCTGGTAGCGCTGGTGCTGCTGGTGGTGCTGGGCCGCGGGGTCGACAAGGTGATCCTGGCGCTGGTGCTGGTGCAATGGGGCCACTACGCCCGCATCATGCGCAGCCGCGCGCTGCAGGAACGCCGCAAGGAATACGTGGAAGCCGCCGCCAACCTGGGGTACCCGGCCTGGCGCATCATGGTCTACCACCTGCTGCCCAACTGCCTGGGCCCCGTCATGGTGTTCGCCACCATCCAGATCGCCACCGCGATCGCGCTGGAAGCGACGCTTTCCTTCCTGGGGGTCGGCGTGCCGATCACCGAGCCGTCGCTGGGCCTGTTGATCTCCAACGGTTTCCAATACCTGTTGTCGGGCGACTACTGGATCAGCCTGTTCCCGGGCATCGCCCTGCTGGTCCTGATCCTTTCCATCAACATCGTGGGCGACCGTCTGCGTGAAAGCCTGGACCCCAAACGATGACGCCCACCCCCGAAGCGCTACGCGCTTCCCCCTCAAGGGGGCATGCCTGCGGACCGGCAAAGCCGGCTCCGCGGCATCCCGATCGGGCGGCGCCCGTTGCACGCGCTGCCAGTGGCGCAATGGACAACTGAAATGAGCGAAATCCTTCTTGATGTGCGCGGACTGCGCACCGCATTCCATACCGAGGCCGGCGCGTATCTGGCGGTCGACGGCGTCGACCTGACGGTGCGCCGCGGCGAGATCGTCGGCCTGGTCGGCGAATCGGGTTCCGGCAAATCCGTCACGGGCTTCTCGCTGCTGGGCCTGATCGACCCGCCCGGGGAAGTCGTGGACGGCGAAGTGAAGTTCAAGGGCACCGACCTGCGCAAGCTCACGGAAGAGCAGATGCGCCAGTTGCGCGGCAACCGCATCGCCATGATCTTCCAGGACCCGCTGATGACGCTGAACCCGGTGCTGCGCATCGGCGAGCAGATGATGGAAGCCATCCTGACGCACGAGAACGTGTCGCGCGCGCAAGCGGAAGAACGCTGCCGCGAGGCGCTGGCCATGGTCGGCATCCCGTCGCCGGAAAAGCGCCTGAAGAGCTACCCGCACGAGTTCTCGGGCGGCATGCGCCAGCGCGTGGCGATCGCGATCGCGATGCTGAACAAGCCCGACCTGATCATCTGCGACGAGCCCACCACCGCGCTGGACGTCACCATCCAGGGCCAGATCCTCTACCGCATGCAGGAGATCTGCCGCGAGCACAACACCGCACTGATCTGGATCACCCATGACCTGGGCGTGGTGGCCGAACTGGCCGACCGCGTGGCGGTGATGTATGCCGGCCGTATCGTTGAAAGCGGCCCGGTCGAGCAAGTGCTGGAATCGCCGCGCCACCCCTACACCAAGGGCCTGCTGGATTCGATGCCCGGCGCCACCCAGCCCGGCGCGCGCCTGCACCAGATCAACGGCATGGCGCCCAGCCTGGCCGGCCGCCCGTCGGGCTGTGCGTTCCGCCCACGCTGCACCCGGGTGATCCCGCGGTGCACCGAACAAGCCCCCACCGTTACCACCGAAGGTCCGCGCAGCTACCGCTGTTACGTGCCGATAGCCCGCGAGGCACAAGAAGCATGAGCCAAGCCGATACCCCCGTCATCGAGCTCAAGAACGTCCACAAGCGCTTCGAGCAACGTCCCGACCTGGCCCAACGCATCCTGGCCCTGACCGGCCGTCCCATCGACCGCCGCACCGTGTATGCCGTCAACGGCGTGGACCTGTCCATCAAGCGCGGCGAAGTCGTCGGGCTGGTGGGCGAGTCCGGCTGCGGCAAGTCCACGCTGGGCCGCGTCGTGGCCGGCCTGCACCGCCAGAGCGAAGGCGAGCTGCTGTACCAGGGCCAGGACGCCGTGCGCCTGCGCGGCGCTGAAAAATTGGCCTACACGCTGGGCGTGCAGATGATCTTCCAGGACCCGCAGGCGTCCTTGAACCCGCGTCAGCGCCTGCGCCAGATCCTGGGCGAATCGCTCAAGGTCCACAAGCTGGCCCCGCCGGCCGAGATTCCCGGCCGCATCGACCAGGCCCTGAAGGAAGTGGGCCTGGACGCCGAATACCGCGACCGTTTCCCGCACCAGATCTCGGGCGGCCAGCGCCAGCGCATCGGCATCGCCCGCGCGCTGATGGTGGCGCCCAAGTTCCTGGTCTGCGACGAACCGGTCGCCGCGCTGGACGTGTCGATCCAGGCGCAGGTGATCAACCTGTTCATGGATCTGCGTGAGCAGCACGGCTTCACCTACCTGTTCATCAGCCACGACCTGGGCGTGGTCAAGCACATCTCGGACCGCGTCGCGATCATGTACCTGGGCAAGATCGTGGAGATCTCCACGTCGGCCGAGATCTTCGCGCGCGCCAACCACCCCTACACCCAGGCCCTGATGGCCGAAGTGCCGGACGTGGCCCGCCGCGGCCGCAAGTTCACGCCGATCAAGGGTGAGATCCCGTCGCCGCTGAATCCCCCGCCGGGCTGCACGTTCAACCCCCGTTGCCCCCACGCCATGCCGCGTTGCCGCGAGCAGGCGCCGGTCCTGAAAGAAATCTCGGCGGGCCATTGGTCGGCCTGTCACCTGAATGAAGCGAGCGCCTGATGAAACCCTCCGACATGTCCAACGTGGACCGCATCGCCATCGAAATGGGCCATGCGGGCCGCAACGCCATCCTGTACGTGGATGAAGACCGCAATTCCGATCGCCCCTTCAAGCTGCAGACGTACCGCCCGTACGGCTACACGCCCGACCGCCCGGTCGTCATCGTGCAGCACGGCGTGCTGCGCAACGGCGACGAATACCGCGACTTCTGGGTCGAGGCCGCCGACAAGCACAAGCTGCTGATCGTGGCGCTGACGTTCTCCAACGAGATCTGGCCCGGCGTCGAAAGCTACAACAACGGTCGCGTGTTCTCGGCCGGCGGCAATCCGCGCCACATCGACGGCTGGACCTACGCGCTGGTCGGCAATGTAATCCGCGACATGATCGACGGCGAAATCACCGACGGCCAGAACATCTACCTGTTCGGCCATTCGGCCGGCGGCCAGTTCGTGCACCGCCTGATGAGCAGCCAGTCGCATGCGCCGTTCAAAGCCGTCGCGGCCGGCAATCCGGGCTGGTACACGCTGCCCACCTTCGACCTCCCGTTCCCGGAAGGCATGGACGGCGTCGGCCTGACCGAAGAACATCTGGTCAAGCTGCTGGCCTACCCGATGACCATCCTGGCGGGCGACCAGGACATCGCGACCGACGACCCCAACCTGCCGTCCGAGCCGGCCGCCATGCGCCAGGGCCCGCACCGCTTTGCGCGTGCGCAGAACTACTACGAGTTCGGCAAGAAAGAAGCGGAACGCCGCGGCGTGCCGTTCGGCTGGACCCTGCAAGTGGTGCCCGGCATCGGCCACGACGGCCGTGCCATGTCGGCCGTGTGCGCCAGCCTGTGGTTCGACGGCAAGATGCCGGATGCCGCCGAACTGGCCCGCCTGGCTGGCCAGCAGGTCGCCTGACCGCTTTCCCCCATTCCCGTTGCTGATTACCGATACCGCCATGTCCAACACTCAGAGCACTGAACAGATCGTCGCCGGCATCCAAAGCTGGCTGCAATGCGAATCGCCGTCGAACTTTCCGGAAGGCATCGCCGCGATGGCGCGCATCATCGCCGACTACGCGGCCGCCGCCGGCCTGACGGTGGAACTGTCGTCGCTGGGCCCCACCACGGGCCCGCTGCTGTACGCCACCAACCGCGCCCCCGGCGACACCCGCCCCGGCATCCTGATCCTGGCGCACATGGACACGGTGCATCCGGTCGGCACGCTGCTGGAGAACCCGGTGCGCATCGACGGCGACCGCCTCTACGGCCCCGGCAGCTATGACATGAAGGCCGGCATCTACCTGGCGCTGACGGCATTGGCCGGCGTGGCGCGCCCGGGCGCGACGCAGCTGCCCGTGGACTTCCTGGTGGTGCCCGACGAAGAAACCGGCAGCCACGCCTCCCGCGTGCACATCGAACGCTTCGCCGCCAACGCCAAGTACGCGCTGGTCTGCGAACCTGCCCGTCCCAACGGCGGCAAGTGCGTGACCGCGCGCAAAGGCACGGGCATGCTGAACCTGAACGTCAAGGGCCGTCCGGCCCACGCCGGCATGCAGCACGAAAAGGGCCGCAGCGCGATCCGCGAAATGGCGCACCAGGTGCTGGCGCTGGAAGCGATGACCGACTACGACCGCGGCATCACGGTCAGCGTCGGCACGATCGCCGGCGGCACCGTCACCAACACGGTGCCGGCCCTGTGCCGTTGCGTGGTGGATTTCCGCGTGCCGGACATGGGGGCCGCGGAAGACGTGCTGCGCCGCATGCGCGAGCTGTGCGCGGTGGGTCCCGATGTGGAACTGGACATCAACGTGGAACTGAACCGTCCGCCGATGGTGAAGACAGAAGCCGCGGCAGACCTGCTGGCACTGGTGCAAGGCTACGCGGACCGGGCAGGCTTCCTGCTGGAAGACGCCCCGATGACCGGCGGCGGCAGCGACGCGAACTTCACGTCGGCGATGGGGATTCCGACGTTGGACGGTCTGGGCGCCGACGGCGACGGAGCGCATACGTTGAATGAATACATCCTGGTGTCGACGTTGGAACAGCGGTTGAAGTTTTGGGAATTGTTGCTTCGGGAATTGGCGTAGTTTTTTTGCGTTGATAGTTCTTTAGACGCCCGTCACGGCGGTCCCGCGGGGCGTGCGGGTCAACGATTGCGGTCCGGAGCCTTCGCTCCGGACGTTCCCGTCGTCATCTTCGTTGCCGCCTGCGGCGGCGGCCTTCAGATTCCCTCGGGCTTATCGACTCCCCGCACGCCCCGCGGGACCGCCGCGACGGGCTCTGGCGGCGGCAATCTCACCGTCGCTGGGGAGAACCGTGTGCTTGCGTTCTCGCCAACAATTTTGAGTGGTGGAGGATCTTGCGGGGCCCGCTCCCGGCCGGCCGCGCGGGCGGCCTCGGGGAGCTTACGCATCGTCTTGCGTCGTCATGGCGTTGGCTTCGCGTGTGGGTGCGTTGTGCGGTTTCTTTTCGAGGTTGGTTCCAGTTCGAAGAATCTCGCGCGAGCGGCCTGAGGGAATGGACGTCCTAATGTCGTTGATCTACGACTCACGATCAGCTAGCAAGAAGAACGACCGCGCCGAAGCGCATCGACAGTCTCCCTATTAGACGGGTGGCGCGCGCGCAGGTCTGGCGACGCAAACCGCCATCTGCCGCGCGCCACCCGTCACTCCGCCCTACCCCGTGACTGCGGGGATCATTAGCAAACTGCTCACCACCGGCGCGTAAGCGATCACCGCCCCGACGCCTCGACAATGCGTATGCCGAATGCGACCGCCTGCGCGGTCGCTTGAGGCGGGCCACGCAGCACTCGTTAGTAAACAGATACCTAACAGCGCCGCGATCCAAGACTTCCGTAGCCCGTCGGCGCTGTCGGCGTGATGGCGCGCAACCTTGATGCGCCCGAGGGAATCCGAAGGGAGCCGAAGGCGGACGAGGATGAGGACGGGGCAGTCCGGAGCGAAGGCTCCGGACCGCAATCGTGGGCGCGCGCCGGCACGCCGACAGCGCCGATGGGTGACCTACGAAGACCCGAGACGTAACCGACGAAGCTCCGCCGATGCCTACGAACGGCCATCAAACACCGCCAAAACCCTCAATCGCCTAGAATCCTCCCAATTCCAGTCCAGAACTCCCCGCCATGTCCGCCGCCCCCGCACCTCAAAGCGCCATCGCCTATGGCCTTGCCACTCTTGCCGCCGACGGCACCATTCTTGATACCTGGTATCCACGTCCGTCGCTGGCCGATCACACCCCTGCCGGCGGCACCCGGCATCTGACGCCTGAAGAAGCGCGCGCCGCGCTGGGTGAGCACGTTCCCACGGCCCTCATCCGGGACACTCGCCGCAAGGTTGACATCGTCGCCGTCCGTACCGCGATCCCCTCGCTTGCCGAACCGCCTGCCGACGCGCATGACGCCTATCTGCGGCTGCATCTGCTCAGCCATCGGCTGATCCGCCCCCACGACGCCAACCTCGACGGCTTGTTTGCCGTGCTCGCCAACGTCGCGTGGACGTCCGTCGGGCCCTGCGCCATCGACCAGGTCGACGCCTTGCGCTGGCAGTTGCGCGCCATCGGCCAGACCCTGGAGATCCGCGGCATCGACAAGATTCCCCGCATGACCGACTACGTCGTACCCGGCGGCGTGCGCATCGCCGACACCGCGCGCGTGCGCCTCGGCGCGCACCTGTCGCCTGGCACCACCGTGCTGCATGAAGGCTTCTGCAATTTCAACGCCGGCACGCTCGGCGCGTCCATGGTCGAAGGCCGCATCAGCGCGGGCGTCATCGTCGACGACGGCAGCGACATCGGCGGCGGCGCCTCCATCATGGGCACCATGTCCGGCGGCGGCAAACAGGTGGTGTCCATCGGCAAGCGCTGCCTGCTGGGCGCGAACTCCGGCCTGGGCATCTCGCTGGGCGATGATTGCGTGGTCGAGGCCGGCTGCTACGTCACCGCCGGCACGCGCGTGCTGACGCCGGAAGGCGCCGTGGTGAAAGCCGTGTCGCTGGCGGGCCAGCATGGCCTGCTGTTCCGCCGCAACTCGCAGACCGGCGTGGTCGAATGCCTGGTGCGCACCGCCGCCTGGGGCGCCTTGAACCCCGCGCTGCACGCGGGGCATTGAATGGAAAAGGGCCGCTGTGTGAGCGGCCCTTTCTTCATCCGGGAACAGCCGGCGCGCCCGGCGCCGCCGCAGAGCCGTCAGGGGCCGTGACAGGCCGCCTGGGACGGCGCCCCGCTCAGGCGTATTCCGCCGTCTGCCCCAACTGGTCGTACACCAGGTTGACCAACAGGTCCGAACTCAGGATGCGCGTGGCCAGGCACGAGAACACCGTCTTGCCGCTTTCGTCTTGCAGGGTGACCGTCTCGGTCCAGTCATTCAGGTCGATGCGCTTGAGCGACTCGTAAGGCCAGGTGGCGCCGCCGACGTGCAGGCCTTCCGCCGACAGGGCCAGTTCTTGCGTTTGCAGGCCGGGGAATTCGCCGGCCTTCACATAGCGGAACGGAACCCGCGTGCCATTGGCGATCATCGCTTCCAGCACCGGCAGGCGCTGCTCGACGTAGCGCGAACGGAATCCGTCCATAAACACGGGAAATTCGCTGGTGCCGCTGGGCACCACGGTCCAGTCTTCTGCCGTGTCCGTGCGGTAGGCCAGGCTGTTGACCGGGCCCGCTGCGGCGTCCGGCCCGGAGGCGAACAGGCAGAGATCCTGGATATCCGCGAAAGCGGCGTATTGGCGCGTGTCGCCCTGCTGGCTGACCACGCCCTTGTCATGCAATTCAAAGCGAACCGGGGCGCTCCCCGTGTGCGTAAACACCGCCAATGCGTCAGAGGCCTGCGGGGTTTTGCTATTAGTCATGCAACTTCCTTATTCAGTTAGGGTGCTTTCGCGGCCCAGGACGTCGCAAAGTCATGCGACACGCATTCTCCCCCATATGAGGAATACGTGCTTGATGACCCTTTTTATCGCCGGGCCGCTTGCGCGGCGTGGGGCCTGCTTATCGCGCTTTTCGGCGTTTTCACGGCCTGTTCACCTGGTGGTCACGCGCCCGGCGGAATCGGCTCGAACGGATAGTGCGCCACGTCGCCGCGCCCGGCGATGATCGCCGTGGCCTCAGGCACCTCTTCCCAGGCGCCCGGCATCTCGGACAGCGGCTCGGACAGCAGCAGGAAGGCGTCTTCGTCCAGCGCGGCGATCTGCGGATCGTCGGGATAGAGCTCGCGCAGATGCCGCACGCAGGTATTGTGAAACAACGTGCGCGAATCGGCTTCGCTGGAATAGCGCACCGCAATCAGGCGTTCGCCGTCCAGCGCGCAAACGGTCATATTGATGGGATGCGCCACACCATGGCGCCGTCCGGTCTCTTCCACCGCGCCCACCATGCGTGCCAGCGCCGGGATCGGGTCGTCCTCCAGGCCGAACGTCAGCGCCAGCAGGAACATCACCTCGGAATCGGTGGACCCTTCCAGCGATCCGAAATACGCGGGCGCGATCATCAGCATGAGATCGCGGCGCAAGAGCGGATAGTCGCGGATCACGCCGTTGTGCACGAACAGCCACTGCCCGTGCCGGAACGGATGGCAATTGGTTTCCTGCGCGGGCGTATCGGTGGCCGCGCGGATATGCGCCACGAACAAGGGCGCATGGATTGCGCGCGCCGCTTCGCGCAGATTGCGGTCGTTCCAGGCCGGATGCACGCTGCGGTAGCGGAACGGCGGCTCTGGGGGCCGGCCATCCGGGGGCCGGCCATCCGCAGGCCGGCCATCCGGGGCGCGTCCGTACCAGCCCAGCCCGAAACCGTCTCCGTTCGTCGTGGTGGCGCCCAGGCGCGCATGCAGGCTCTGGTCGATCAGGGAGTGCTTCGCCTTGAACAGCACACTCTCCATCTGGAGGGGTTTACCGGTATAAGCCAGCCAACGACACATGATGCGCTCCTTCAAGACAGTCTTGCCCAGTGTAGGAGCGACCCGCAATTTTCTACAAGCTTGCACGCCCGGGCCGGGGCATAGTGGTCTTTTCCCAGTATCAGCCGGAACCTGCCCGTGACTACGCCCTCATCCGTCCCCGCCCTGCAACAGGGTTTTTCCAGCGACAACATCGCGGGCGCCAGCCCGGAAGTCTTTGAAGCCCTGATGCGCGCCGGCGCGGGCCAGGCGCCGGCTTATGGCGCGGACGACAGCAGCTTGCGCGTGCAGCGCAAGCTGGCCGACATCTTCGAACGCGACGTGGACGTGCTGCTGGTGCCCACCGGCACCGCCGCCAATTCGATCAGCCTGTCCGCGTTGACCCCGCCCTGGGGCGCGGTGCTGTGCCACGCGCAGGCCCATATCGCCAATGACGAATGCGGCGCGCCCGAGTTCTACACCCACGGCGCGCGGCTCAAGCTGCTGGGCGGCGAAGCCGCCAAGATCGATCCCGCGGAACTGGCCGTCGAAGCCCGCCGCAAAGTGGGCGACGTGCACTCCGTCCAGCCATCGTGCGTCAGCATCACCCAGGCCACCGAGACCGGCGCTGTCTACACGCAAGACGAGATCGCCGCCATCGGCGGCGTCTGTCGCGATGCCGGCCTGCCCCTGCACATGGACGGCGCGCGGTTTGCGAATGCGCTGGTCAGCCTGGATTGCACCCCGGCGGAAATAACATGGAAGGCGGGCGTCGAAATCCTGTCGTTCGGCGCCACCAAGAACGGCGTGCTGGGCGCCGAGGCCATCGTGCTGTTCAACCCGGATCGCGCCCGGGAACTGGAATTCCGGCGCAAGCGCGGCGGCCATCTGTTCTCGAAAATGCGGTTGCTGTCGGCGCAATTGGAAGCGTATCTGGACAACGACCTGTGGCTGCGCAATGCGCGCCAGGCCAACGCCATGGCCGCGCGCCTGGCGGCCGGCATGCAAGGGCTGCCCGGCGTGGCATTGCAGGGCACGGCCGATGCCAACATCCTGTTCTGCCAATTGCCGGCCCACGCCATCGAGGGCCTGCTGGCAGATGGCTTCCGCTTCTATCACGACCGCTGGGGCCCCGGCGTCGTGCGCCTGGTGACCTCGTTCGCCACGCAGGCGCAGGACGTGGACCACTTCCTGTCCGCGCTGCGCGCACGGGTGTCCTGAAGCCTTTGCCGAAGCGCCCGCCGACGATTTACGCCGCGGGCAAGTAGGCCGAAGGCGGCGCGCCGTAAGCCGTGCGGAACGCGCGGTTGAAGTGGCTCTGATCGTAGAAGCCCACATCCGCCGCCACCTGGGCCACCGACCCTTGCGCGGTGGCCAGCGCCGCGCAGGCGCGCTCCAGCCGCAACCGCACCAGCCACGCGTGCGGCGTCAGGCCCGCGGAATGCGTGAAGCGCCGCAGGAACTGAAAGCGGCTCAGCCCGCACAACCGGGCCAGATCGTCCAGCGCGATCTTCTCGCACAGGTGCGCCTGGCAATAGTCGCGCACCGCGCGCAGATGCACGGCCGACAAGCCGCCTTTGACGGCTTCGGGTCGCACGGCGCCCGTTCGCGCGAACAAGGTGCCCATCAGCGCCAACGATTGCGATTCCTGCGCCAGCGGTTCCGCAGGCGCGCCGCTCATCCACGCGCTGTGCAGCGCCATGAAACGGGCGGCCAGCGCGGCGTCCTCCACCAGCGTGCCGAAGAAGCGCTCATCGGCCGCCGCGCCCGACACCTCTTCGATGAAGCCGCGCATCAGTTCGGCCGACAGGCGAAATGTCTTCAACGTATAAGACGCGCCGTAATCGCCGACGCCCGCGCCGTCGTGGATCTCGCCGGGTGGCATCAGGGCGACGCCCCCGGGGCCCAGCAAGATGCTTTTTCCACGGAAGCACTGGCGCTGCACCCCCTGCGTGACCAGGCCGATGTGATAGTCGACATGGTAGTGGCGGTCGAACTGGAACTCGCTGAACCGCGCCTGGCCCAGTACCAGCCCCGGCGTGCCCGGCACCGGGTGATATCGGACGTCGTCTTTCATGGCATCGGCTCCGGCGCTACTTCTTCAGCAGCGCCTTCAGCATCGCCATGCGCTCCTTGGGATTCATGGCGGCCGTGGCTTCGTCTTCCTGCACCCGCACGTCGCCCAGCCCCATCTCTTCGATGAAGCGCGACGGTTCGCGCACCAGGTCTTCGCGGGCGCGGCGGCGGCGCTTGCACCAGCTCAGGTTCAGGCTGCGCTGCGCGCGCGTGATGCCCACGTACATCAAGCGGCGTTCTTCCTGGATGCGCGTCGCCAAGTTTTCGGCCGCGCGTGCGGGGTCGCCGACTTCGTCGTCCTTGCCCAGGTGGGGCAGCAGCCCTTCTTCCACGCCGGCCAGGTACACGTGCGGATACTCCAGCCCCTTGGACGCGTGCAGCGTCGACATCTTGACGGCATCGGGCTCGTCTTCTTCGCCGCGCTCAAGCATGGTGACCAGCGCCACGTGCTGCACCAGGTCAAAGAGCGTCATGTTGTCTTCTTCGGCCTTGCGCTTGAGCCAGCCCGTCAGTTCCAGCACGTTCTGCCAGCGCGTCTGCGCCGGGCGTTCCTCGAACAGCTCGAACAGGTGGCGTTCGTACTGGATGGCTTCCACCAGGTCGTCCAGGATGACGCCCGCGGGTTCGGCGGGCGCCGCGTCCTTGCCCGAGGCCGCGCCGCGCCCGGCGCGCCACTGCATGCGGCGGATGAACTCGGCGAAGGTGCGCAGCGGGTCCAGCTGGCGCGGCGCCAACTGGCTTTCCAGCCCCGTCTCGGCCACCGCCGCCAGCAGCGAGATCTCGCGCGAGGCGGCGTACTGTCCCAGCACCTGCAAGGTCGCCTGGCCGATGCCGCGCTTGGGCGTGGTGGCCGCGCGGATGAACGCGGGGTCGTCGTCGTCATTGGCCAGGAGGCGCAGATACGACAGCACGTCGCGCACTTCGGTCTTGTCGAAAAAGCTCTGCCCGCCCGATATCGTGTACGGGATCTTCAGGTTGCGCAGCGCCTGCTCCAGGATGCGCGACTGATGGTTGCTGCGGTACAGGATGGCGAAATCCTTCCACTGCGCCTGACGCTCGAAGCGCGAGGCCGACACCTTCATCGCGATGGATTCCGCTTCCTGCTCTTCGCCGTCCATCGCCGACACCAGGATCGGTTCGCCCACGCCCAGGTCCGACCACAACTTCTTCTCGAACAGCTTGGGATTCTTCTCGATGACCTGGTTGGCGGCCGCCAAAATGCGCTGCACCGAGCGGTAGTTCTGCTCCAGCTTGATGAGCTTGATGTTGGGGTAGTCGGTCGTCAGCTTGGCCAGGTTCTCGATCGTGGCGCCGCGCCAGGCGTAGATCGCCTGGTCGTCGTCGCCGACCGCCGTGAACATGGCGCGCGACCCGGTCAGCAGCTGCACCAGCCGGTACTGGCACACGTTGGTGTCCTGGTATTCGTCCACCAGCAGGTAGCGCACGCGGTTCTGCCAGCGCGTGCGCACTTCTTCGTTGCTGGCCAGCAGCAAGGCGGGGATGCGAATCAGGTCGTCGAAATCCACCGCCTGATAGGCGGCCAGCGTGGCGGCGTAGCTGCGGTAGATGTTGGCCGCTTCCACGTCGCCCGGCGTGACGGCTTCGCGCGCGGCGTCGTCCGGCTCCAGCAGCGCGTTCTTCCACAGCGAGATGATGCCCTGCACGTGGCGCAGGCGGGCCTTGTCGGTGGTGGCCAGCAGTTCCTGGATGATGGACATGGCGTCGTCGGCGTCCAGGATCGAAAACGTGGGCTTCAGGCCCGCGTTGCGCGCCTCTTCGCGCAGCATCTTCACGCCCAGCGAGTGGAAGGTGCTGATGATCAGTCCCTTGGACAGCTTGCGGTCCACCAGCGTCTTCACGCGCTCGTCCATCTCGCGCGCGGCCTTGTTGGTGAAGGTCAGCGCCACCACGTTGCGGCCCATGTAGCCGCATTCACGCAGCAGATACGCGATCTTCTGCGTAATCACGCGCGTCTTGCCGCTACCGGCGCCGGCCAGCACCAGGCACGGGCCGTCCAGGTAAAGCACCGCCTCTTTCTGGGCGGGATTCATGCCTTGACCAATAGATTCGCTTGCGGACATTTTGAGTTGGATCGTCATGCATCGCGCTCGCCGCAATGCGGATGCGGCCGCCAGGCACAGGGCCTGCGGCCGCCCGTCAGCGGGCCGGTACTACGCGAGAAAATGGGGACGGGCGCAGCCGCCGATGCGGGCCTGCCGCGCCAGCGCGATAGAGGAAGACGATCATAGAACAATCGGATGGATGACGCATCGGCGGATGCCGAGGGGTCAGATCTCCAGCGGATCGACTTCCAGTTGCCAGCGCACGCGCGCCTCGTTGGCGATGTAGGGAAGGTGATGCGACCACGACGCCAGGAACGCCTGCAAGGCCGGCCGGCTGCTGCTTTCCACCAGCAACTGCGCGCGTTCGATATTGGCCACCCGTACCACGCGCAACGGCACCGGGTCGTACAGCATGATCGCGTCCAGGCCCGGGAAGTCCGCCGCCCATTCGCCTTCCGGCAGCACCCGCGCGCGTTCCAGGAAGGCTTGCGCCACCTTCAGCTCACGCGCCTCGGCCGTCAGCAGCGCCTGGTAGACAAAGGGCGGCAAGCCGGTGCTTTCGCGTTCGTGCAGCGCGTGCCGCGCAAAGCCCGCGTAGTCGTGGCGCAGCAGCGCCTGATACACGGGTTGCTCGGGGTAGCCCGTCTGGATCAGCACCTCGCCGTTGCCCTGGTGACGCCCAGCGCGGCCCGCCACCTGCATCAACTGAGCGAACAGGCGCTCGGGCGCGCGGAAGTCGTGCGCGAAGAGCATCGAATCGGAATTCAACACGCCCACCAGCCCCAGCCGCGCGAAATCATGGCCCTTGGCCACCATCTGCGTGCCGACCAGGATGTCCACCTCGCCCGCATGCACCGAAGCGAACAGCGCCTCGGCACTGCCTTTCTTGCGCGTGCTGTCGGCATCGATGCGCAAGATGCGCGCGCCGGGAAACAGCTCGGCAAGGTGCTCTTCGATGCGCTGCGTACCGCGGCCCATCGGCGCCAGGTCCTGGTCGCCGCATTCCGGGCACGCGTGCGGCACCGGCGCCTGATAGCCGCAATGGTGGCATTGCAGGCGATGGCCCCGGCCCTCGGTGCGGTGCAGCACGGTAAAGGCCGTGCAGCGCGGACAATTGCTGACCCAGGCGCACGACTGGCAGTGCAGCACCGGCGAGTAGCCGCGCCGGTTCAGGAAGATCAGCGACTGCTCTTTGCGTTCCAGCCGCTGCCCGATGGCCTCCAACAGGTGCGGCGACATGCCGTGCTTCATCTGCAGGCGGCGCGTGTCCACCAGCCGCATGGACGGCAGGCTGCTGGACCGCGCCCGCCCGGGCAGCGTCAGGCGCAGATAGCGGCCGCGCTCGGCGTGCTGCCAGGTTTCCAGCGACGGCGTGGCCGACCCCAGCACCACGGGGATATCCAGGTCGTGGGCGCGCCACACGGCCAGGTCGCGCGCCGAATAGCGCAGGCCGTCCTGCTGCTTGTAGGACGCGTCGTGTTCTTCGTCCACGACGATCAGGCCCAGCTTGCTCAAGGGCGCGAAGATCGACATACGCGTACCCAGCAGCATGCGCGCATCGCCGCGCTGGGCGCGGGCCCACGCCTGCAGGCGTTCGCCGTCGGATAAGCCGCTGTGCATGACCGCCAGCCCGTCCGGGCCCACCAGGGCCTCAAGCCGCGCGCGCAGCGCGCCTTCCAACTGTGGCGTCAGGTTGATTTCGGGCACCATCAGCAGCACCTGGCGCCCCTTGGCCAGCACGCGCTCCGCGGCCCGCAGATACACCTCGGTCTTGCCGCTGCCCGTCACGCCGTGCAGCAACACGGGCTTGAACCCGGCCAACGCGCCGATGGCGTCCACGGCGGCGGCCTGGGCCTCGTTCAGTTCGGGCGGCTGGTCGGCCTTGACCGGCGCACGCGCCGCCTTGCGCTTGCGGTTGTCCAACCGCGCCACCGGTCCGCCCGCCGACCGTTTGCCCTGGTACGCGGTGGGTTTGCGCAAGGGCGGTGGCAACGTCGGCAGCATCACCTCGCCCAACGGCCGCTGGTAATAGTCGGCGGCAAACCGGGCCAGGCGCAGCCAGTCCTCGTCAAACGGCGGCAAGTCGTCCAGGACCTGTTCGATAGGCAAGATCTTCTTGGGGTCGAAAGACGGCTCGGCCGGGTTCTCCACCACGACCCCGATCATCTTGCGCCGCCCGAACGGCACGATCACCCGCAACCCGACCGGCACGGGCGCGTCGCTGCGGTAATCGAAGGGGCCGGGCAAGGGCACATCCAGCGCCACGCGCACCCAGCAAACCGCAGCGGGAGTCGTAATCGGCGGCACTTCAGACATGGGGACTTGGACGGAGCATGGGGCGGATAAGACCTGGATGGCGGGAGAGTGCTAGGGGCGCGCGCTGCGGGGCAATTGTCGCCCCGATGGGCTGGCTTGCTCCAGCCGCGCCTGTGGATAACTTTGGGGAAAAGGCTGGAGCAATGTCAAGATTTGGAATAAGCCTGGATTGCGCACGCTGTTGCAATCCGGTGGAAAACTCGATTTTTGTTTTTAAAAACAAATACTTATGCAAGCTTCCAAGATTGTAAACTAGCTTATAAAGGGTTTTCCCCGAGCAAAATCTTGCTGTGCACAAGTGCTTGCCGGGGCCCTCAAACTTCGGCCCTTCGGACCGAAGCGTCCACTCACTTACCCCCGCAGCAAGCGGCTATGTTGGTGGACTTCGTCGACCAATTCCGCTACCGCTTCCGGCGGCGTGAAACGCGAAATGCCATGGCCCAGGTTGAACACGTGGCCACCCTTGCCGACCGGGCCGAAGGCGTCCAGCACGCGGCGGGCTTCCGTCCGGATGGCGGACGCGCCGCCAAACAGCGCCATCGGGTCCAGGTTGCCCTGGAAGGCCACGGAATCGCCCGTGCGGCGGCGGGCCGCGGCCAGGTCCACCGTCCAGTCCAGGCCTACCGCGTCGCAGCCGCAAGCCGCGATTTGCTCCAGCCACTGGCCGCCGCCCTTGGTAAAGACGATGACCGGCACGCGCCGGCCTTCGTGCTCGCGAGTCAGGCCGGCCACGACTTTCTTCGTGTACGCCAGCGAGAACTGCTGGAACAGGCCGTCAGCCAGCACGCCGCCCCAACTGTCGAACAGCATGACGGCTTGCGCGCCGGCGGCGATCTGCGCGTTCAGGTATTGCAGCGTGGCTTCGGCGTTGATTTCCAGGATGCGATGCAGCAGGTCCGGACGCGAATACAGCATCGTCTTGATCAGCCGGTAGTCGTCGCTGCCCTGCCCTTCGACCATGTAGCAGGCAATGGTGAACGGGCTGCCGGCAAAGCCGATCAGCGGCACCTTGCCGTCCAGTTCGCGGCGGATCACGCTGACTGCGTCAAACACGTAGCGCAGCTTGTCCATGTCGGGCACGGCCAGGCGCGCCACGTCTTCCTCGGTCCGCACCGGACGGGCGAAGCGCGGGCCTTCGCCTTCGGCGAAGTCCAGGCCCAGGCCCATTGCGTGCGGCACCGTCAGAATGTCCGAAAACAGGATGGCTGCGTCCAGGTCGAAACGCTCGAGCGGCTGCAACGTGACTTCCATCGCATAGTCCGGATTCTGAGCCAGGCCCATGAAAGAGCCCGCCCGGGCGCGCGTGGCGCGGTACTCGGGCAGGTAGCGACCCGCCTGGCGCATCAGCCAGATCGGGGTGTAGGGCACGGGCTCGCGCAGGAGCGAGCGCAAGAACACATCGTTCTTCAAACTGGAAGCAGACACGACTATCCTCGATGATCGGAAGCCGTGATTTTACTTCCCCAAGCTGACAAGGCGCGCGCGGCGGGCAAGCCGGGCTTGTCTGGGCGCAAGTCAGCGGCAGTTCAATCCTCCATCCTGCGCGCCAGCGCTGCCTGGCGGTAGGGCGCAGCCTCGATACCGTGCTTGCGCATCAGCGCCCAGAACGCACGCCGGTGCTTGGCGCACGCCCGCGCGGCCTGAGCCACATTGCCGCCATGGCGAGACAACGCGTGGCGGATGTAGTCCCGCTCGAAGCCGTCCACGACCAGCGATTTCGCCACGCGGAAGGACTCCTGCGCCGGCAGGCGTCGCATATCCCGGGCACCCCGTGTCGCCCAGGGCGTCTTCGTATTCTGCGGATCCCGGGTTTCCCGGGCGTCCCACCTGTCCCTGGAATCCCGGTGGTCCCGCATGCACGCCAGCGCCTGGTCGACGAATTCCGCCGGCACGCGCGGCCGCGTCGGCGCGTGTGCCGCCCGCCCGTCGGCTTCCGGATAGCGGGCCGCGGTCTCCTGCACGCCCGCGTGCGCGGGGTGGCGCCATGCCACCCGCCGCGCCATCCGGCCCAAGCGGACCCTGACGCTTTCCAGGCAGGCGGGTTGCGCGATGAAGTCCGCCACGCCCAATCCCAGCAGGTCTTCGATGGCGGGGGCCTTCATGTCGTCCATCAGCAGCAGCACCGGGGTTGTCAGCGCGGGGCCTGCCTGGGCCAGGGCCATGCGCGCCCAGGCGACCGTGGAGGGCGTGACAGGCAGGATGCAACCGTCATACCGCCGGAGCGACACCGCCATACGCGCCAGCGCCAGGACGTCCTGGCGCGGCGATGGCAGCGGATCCGGACCGGAGAACGGGCCGGCCCCCTCAAGCGGCACCAGGTGCAACCGGACCCGTGCCATCCGGGCTTGATGCCGGGCTACCCAATCCCGCATGGCGCCTTCGTGGCCGGGCGCCAGCAGAACCCCGCAATCCAGGACTTCTCGCACGCTTCCCCCCTTTGGCTGTATAGGCAAAGTTGAAGGCTACTGCCGTGGCGTCTGCATCGCCATTCGTATAGAACGCATTGCGGCGGCCCGCCAGGCACGGGGCACTTGCCTGCCGGCGCAAAGCGCGCGGGCATGAAAAAAGCGGCCATTGGCCGCTTTTTTCAGTCCGGGGCAAGCCCCGGGGCACTGCGTTGCCGCTTAGTGCGAACGACCGCCTTGGCGCAGCTTGCGCGCCGCGATGGCCTGCGCAGCCAGCATGGCGAGTTCCGCTTCGACAACAGCGATGTCAGCCTTGTCCTTGGCGTTCGCAAGGGCCTCTTCGGCCTTCTTGCGCGCTTCCAGGGCACGGGCTTCGTCCAGGTCGGAGGCACGGATAGCCGTGTCGGCCAGAACCGTCACGCTGCCCGGCTGCACTTCCAGAATGCCCCCGGCGACGAAGATGTTTTCCTCGCCTTGGTCGGCACGAACGATCTTGACCGTCCCGGGGCGTATGCGCGAAATCAGCGGGGTGTGGCCAGGCAGAATGCCCAGTTCACCCGCTTCGCCAGGCAGCACCACGAACTTCGCCTCACCGGAGAAGATCGCTTCCTCTGCGCTGACGACATCCACATGCAGGGTAGCCATATCGGTTCCTTATTGCAGTTTCTTGGCCTTCTCGAAGGCCTCGTCGATCGAACCGACCATGTAGAAGGCCTGTTCCGGCAGGGCATCGCACTCGCCGTTCACGATCATCTTGAAACCACGGATGGTTTCAGCCAGCGGAACGTACTTGCCGGGCGAGCCCGTGAACACTTCAGCGACGTGGAACGGCTGCGACAGGAAACGCTGGATCTTGCGAGCGCGGGCCACGGCCTGCTTGTCGTCGGGCGACAGTTCGTCCATACCCAGAATCGCGATAATGTCGCGCAGTTCCTTGTAGCGCTGCAGCGTTTGCTGCACGCCGCGGGCAACCGCGTAGTGCTCTTCGCCCACGACTTGCGGGTCCAGCTGACGGCTGGACGAATCCAGCGGGTCCACGGCCGGGTAGATCCCCAGCGAAGCGATGTCACGCGACAGCACGACGGTCGAGTCCAAATGCTGGAAGGTCGTGGCAGGCGACGGGTCGGTCAAGTCATCCGCAGGGACGTACACGGCTTGGATCGAGGTGATCGAGCCCGTCTTGGTCGAGGTGATGCGCTCTTGCAGCTTGCCCATTTCTTCAGCCAGCGTGGGCTGGTAGCCCACGGCCGACGGCATACGGCCCAGCAGTGCGGACACTTCCGTACCGGCCAACGTGTAGCGGTAGATGTTGTCCACGAAGAACAGGATGTCACGGCCTTCGTCACGGAACTTCTCGGCCATCGTCAGGCCGGTCAGCGCCACGCGCAGACGGTTGCCCGGGGGTTCGTTCATCTGACCGAACACCATCGCGACCTTGTCCAGAACGTTCGACTCTTCCATTTCGTGGTAGAAGTCGTTGCCTTCGCGGGTACGCTCACCCACACCGGCAAACACCGACAAACCGCTGTGCTGCTTGGCGATGTTGTTGATGAGTTCCATCATGTTCACGGTCTTGCCCACGCCGGCGCCGCCGAACAGGCCGACCTTGCCGCCCTTTGCGAACGGGCACACCAAGTCAATAACCTTGATGCCGGTTTCCAGCAGTTCCACCGACGGCGACAGTTCGTCGAAGCGGGGGGCGTTCTGGTGGATGCCACGCTTTTCTTCGTGTTGGATCGGGCCGGCTTCGTCGATAGGACGACCCAGCACGTCCATGATGCGGCCCAGCGTGCCGGTGCCGACCGGCACCGAGATCGGGGCGCCCGTGCCGGTGACCTTCATGCCGCGGCGCAGGCCGTCGCTGGAGCCCAGCGCAATGGTACGCACCACGCCGTCGCCCAGCTGTTGCTGCACTTCCAGCGTCAGGCCCTTTTCGGCAAACGAGGAGGTCTCGTCGTCGGCCAGGGTAAGCGCTTCATAGATCTTGGGCATGTGATCGCGGGGGAACTGAATATCCACCACGGCGCCGATGCACTGAACGATGGTTCCGTTGCTCATGTCGATTCCTTGCTTGATAGCTTTAGATGGGAGCTGCCTGCCTTAAACGGCGGCAGCGCCCCCTACGATTTCCGAAATTTCTTTGGTGATCGCGGCCTGACGGGTCTTGTTGTAGACCAGTTGCAGCTCTCCGATGACCTTCTTGGCGTTGTCCGACGCCGCCTTCATGGCGACCATCCGGGCCGACTGCTCCGAAGCCATGTTCTCGGCCACGGCTTGATACAGCAGGCCTTCAACGTAACGCTGCAGCAGGTCGTCGATCACGCTACGGGCGTCGGGTTCGTAGATGTAATCCCAGCTGTAGTCCGACTTCACTTCCGACGTCTTGGCCAGGCTATCAGCACCCGTCTGGTACGGATCTTCCAAACCACTGGCCAACGGCAGCAGACGCAAGAACAGCGGCTCCTGCTTCATCGTATTGACGAAGCGGGTCGATGCCACGTACAGCGCGTCGATGCGGCCCTCCAGGTAGGCGTCCAGCTGCACCTTGATCGCGCCCAGCAGGCGGTCCAGTTGCGGCTTGTCGCCCAGTTGCACTTCCTGGGAAACCAGTTTGGCGCCGATACGGGTCAGCACACCCACGCCCTTATTGCCGAAAGCGGTCGCTTGCACGGCGATGCCGTTTTTCTCGAACTCTTTCAGCTTGCCCAACGTCACGCGAGTGATGTTGGTGTTCAAGCCGCCGCACAAACCCTTGTCAGTCGTCACCATGACCACGCCGACCGCTTTGATTTCGCGTTCGACCAGGTACGGGTGGCTGTACTCGGGGTTGGCCTGCATCAGGTGCGCAGCAATCTCGCGCACCTTGGTGGCGTACGGACGACCAGCACGCATCCGTTCCTGCGCCTTGCGCATTTTGGATGCGGCGACCATTTCCATCGCCTTGGTGATCTTGCGCGTGTTTTGCACGCTCTTGATCTTGGTTCGGATTTCCTTAATTCCGGGCATTGCGCTTTCCTGTGAAGACTGGCCGATGGGTTCCGCTAGACGCCTCAACCATCCGGTAAGGATGGGTGAGGCGTCGCAGACGCCTAACCCATCACTTTCTTAAAAAGCACCGTGCTTCTTGAATTCCTGAACGGCGGTGGCCAATTCGGCCTCGTCGTCCTTGGACAGTTCCTTGGTGTCTTCGATGCGCTGGATCATGGCCGCATGCTTGGCCTTCAGTTGATCCTTGAGCGACTTCTCGAACGACAGCACTTGGGCCACGTCCACGTCATCCAGGTAGCCGTTGTTGACCGTGTACAGCGTGACGGCCAGTTCCCACACTTGCAGCGGCTGGTATTGCGGCTGCTTGAGCAGTTCCACCACGCGCTTGCCGCGTTCCAGCTGGCGACGGGTCGCGTCGTCCAGGTCGGAAGCAAACTGCGCGAAGGCGGCCAGTTCACGGTACTGCGCCAAGTCGGTACGGATACCGCCGGACAGCTTCTTCACGACCTTGGTCTGCGCAGCGCCACCCACACGCGACACCGAGATACCGGCGTTGATTGCGGGGCGGACACCGGCGTTGAACAGGTCGGTTTCCAGGAAGATCTGGCCGTCGGTGATCGAGATCACGTTGGTCGGAACGAAAGCGGACACGTCACCGGCTTGCGTTTCGATGATCGGCAGCGCGGTCAGCGAACCGGTCTTGCCCTTGACGGCGCCGTTGGTGAACTTTTCGACGTAGTCTTCGTTCACGCGGGCAGCGCGTTCCAGCAGGCGCGAGTGCAGGTAGAACACGTCGCCCGGGTAGGCTTCGCGGCCCGGCGGACGGCGCAGCAGCAGCGACACTTGGCGATAGGCCCAGGCTTGCTTGGTCAGATCGTCATAAACGATCAGGGCGTCTTCGCCGCGATCGCGGAAGTATTCGCCCATCGTGCAACCGGCGTAGGCGGCCAGGTATTGCATGGCGGCGGAGTCGGAGGCCGAAGCGGCCACGACGATGGTGTATTCCATCGCGCCGTGCTCTTCCAGCTTGCGGACCACGTTGTTGATCGTGGAAGCCTTCTGGCCGATGGCGACGTACACGCAGGTGACGCCCTTGCCCTTCTGGCTGATGATCGTGTCGACAGCGACCGCGGTCTTGCCGGTCTGGCGGTCGCCAATGATCAGTTCGCGCTGGCCGCGGCCGATCGGCACCATCGAGTCGATAGCCTTGACGCCGGTTTGCAGCGGTTGCGACACCGAGCGGCGGGCGATAACGCCAGGCGCCACTTTTTCGATGATGTCGGTTTCCTTGGCGTTGACCGGGCCCTTGCCGTCGATCGGCTCGCCCAGCGTGTTGACCACGCGGCCTTTCAGTTCCGGACCGACCGGGACTTCCAGAATGCGGCCGGTCGTCTTGACCTGGTCGCCTTCGGAGATGCCGGTGTAGTCGCCGAGGATAACGGCGCCGACGGAATCGCGCTCAAGGTTGAGCGCCAGACCGAAAACGTTGTTGGGAAATTCGAGCATTTCGCCCTGCATCACGTCGGACAAGCCGTGGATGCGGGTAATACCGTCGGTCACGGACACGACGGTGCCCTGAGTACGGACATCAGCCGAAGCGCCCAGGCCCTCGATGCGGCTCTTGAGCAGTTCGCTGATCTCGGAGGGATTGAGTTGCATATTGACTCCTGGAATCCTGTTAGTTGCCTTAAGCGGCGAGCTGATCGCGCATGCGGACCAATTGGGCTTGTACGGAAGTATCGAGCACCTGGTCGCCGACAGCCACGCGCACGCCGCCGATCAACGACTTGTCGACGGTGACGTTGGGCTTGAGCTTGAGGCCGAATTTTTGTTCGAGCGCGGCAACCAGTTCTTTGACCTGGTCGTCGCTCAGTTCGAACGCGCTGGTGATTTCCGCCTGCGCCGTGCCCTCGTGACGATTCCGCAGCACCACGAATTGCGTGGCGATGTCGGGCAGCAGCAGCAGTCGGTCGTTTTCAACCAGCAGCTCGATGAAATTACGGGCGGCCTGCGGCAGTTCGGCCTTGATCAGGCCGGAAAACAGCTCAACGCGCTGCTTGTCGCCCAGACGCGGATCGGCCATGGCCTCGCGCACGTCGGGGTTGGAGGCGACCTGCGACATTTCGCTGACCAGGTCGGCCCAAGCCGGCAAGCCGGCCTTGTCGTCGCGCGCTGCGCTGAAGAGCGCTTCAGCGTAGGGACGGGCAACAGTGGAAAGTTCAGCCATGACGGTCCCGGATTAAAGCTGCGCGCGAAGCTGGTTCAGCAGCTCGGCGTGGGCGCGGGCGTCAACCTCGCGCTTGAGGATCTGTTCAGCACCCTTGACAGCCAGCGCGGCAACGTCGTCGCGCAGCGAGTCACGAGCGCGCTGGACTTCCTGCGCGGCATCTTGCGCTGCCTGAGCCACGATACGGGCGCGTTCAGCTTCCGCTTCACGGCGGGCTTGCTCGATCAGGGAGGCGGCTTGCTTTTCGGCCTCGATGATGCGGGCGTGGTTTTCGGACTTGGCAGAAGCCTCGATAAGACTGACACGCGCCTGGGCTTGAGCCAAGTCGGCTTTGCCCTTCTCGGCGGCGGCAAGGCCGTCGGCGATTTTTTGGCGGCGCTCGTCCATCGCCTTCGTCAGAGGAGGCCACACGAATTTCATCGTGAACCAGCCCAGAACGAAGAACACGAGCATCTGGAAAATGATCGTCGCGTTCAGATTCACGGTCGTTCCTTTAACACCTTGCGGCTCCGACCGCACCCGGAAAGGGGCGTCACGGAGCACTCGATACTTTGCTGACCGGCGACGGGGCTTGCACCCACATCGCCGCCAGCGTCATGACCCGCCTATTCGCCGGCGGGCGCTGCCTTAGCCGACGAACGGGTTGGCGAAGGCGAACAGCATGGCAATACCCACGCCGATCAGGAATGCCGCGTCGATCAGGCCAGCCAGCAGGAACATCTTCGTTTGCAGAGCGTTCATCAGCTCAGGCTGACGAGCCGAAGCTTCCAGATACTTGCCGCCCATCAGTGCGATGCCGATGCAAGCGCCGATAGCACCCAAACCGATGATGAGACCGCAAGCGAGGGCAACGAAAGCGACGTTGGTCATGACAACTCCTTGGTTAGAAATCTGAAGTCAAAAATTGAAAAATAAGGGGTACAGCTCAATGCAAGATAATCTTGCTATCCCACGCTGGCCGGGAGGCCAGCGCAAGAAATTCGGGGGATCAGTGGCCTTCGTGTGCCTGGCCGAGATACACCAGCGTCAGCATCATGAAGATGAAGGCCTGCAGCAGAACGATCAGGATGTGGAAGATCGCCCAGATGGAGCCGGCCAGGATGTGGCCGATTCCCAAGCCGATGCTGGCGCCGTTGAAGCCGGTCCAGGCGCCGCCCAGGAGGGCGATCAGCATGAAAATCAGTTCGCCGGCGAACATGTTGCCGAACAACCGCATGCCCAGCGACACGGACTTGGCGGCGTATTCGATCAGGTTCAGCAGCAGGTTGAACGGAGCCAGCACGACGGCGCCCAGGCCATGCGCATGGAACGGCGCGGTGAACAGTTCTTTGACGAAGCCGCCCGGGTGCTTGATCTTGATGCCGTAGTAGAACATCAGCAGCAGCACGCCCAGCGACATGCCCATCGGCACGTTCAGGTCGGCGGTCGGCAGAATGCGGTGGTAATAGAGGGGATCGCCGTGTTCCGCACCCAGGCCGGTCAGGCGCCAGATGGAGGGCAGCAGGTCAACCGGCAGCAAGTCCAGCGCGTTCATCAGGATGATCCAGAGGAACACGGTGAGCGCCAGCGGGGCGATGAAAAGACGGCTCTTGGCGTTGTGGACGATGCCCTTGGCCTGGTCGTCGACCATGTCGACGATCATTTCCACAAAAGCCTGGAAGCGGGTCGGCACGCCACTGGTGGCGCGGCGAGCAGCGCGCCACAGGAAGAAAATCACGATCAGACCCATCAGGCCGGACCAGAACAACGAGTCGTAATTGATGATGTCGAACTGAGCAATTGCGCTCTGTTTCTCACCGGTATTGTTCAGGTGCACCAAGTGATGCTGAATATACGCGGACTGAGGCGACACGTCGCTGGCAGCAGCCATTTGAATCCTACCCTATTTGCTGTATGCCCGAACCCTTGCGAGCCGGACGATTCCACGATCACGTTTGCCGCTACTTACTACTCGGCGCTAAGACAACTTGCGGAACATCAAGAGCAGGAGGTAGCCCTTCAATGTGAGTATCAGACCGAGCAATGCGGCAGGCCACACCAGGGTGTCCTGCGCCACACGCGAAAGCCCCCACAACAGCAATGCCGTTGCGAACAACTTGATCAACTCACCAGAGAGAAAGGTAAAGGGACTGGCTTTACCGGCCCGAACGCTGACAACCAGGCGCAATGCGAACAACGCATTGGGTATGAAATACGCTCCCGCCCCCGCCAGCGCCGACCAACCAGCCGCCGCCCCTCCGACAACCCCCGCAATTACTGCCGCTGCGAGCCCCATGGCGCCTTGCGCCGCCAATGCCAACAGGAGCCCGCGGCTAGCTTGAGCATTCAGCGCCGCGCGATCCGCGTCGCTAAGAACCAGAACTCTATCCATCTCGTCCTGGTCCAACAAACCCTGTTGCACATGTTGCATCGAGTTCTGCTGCATCAAACTTCCCCGCTGTACTTCTTGCCCCTATCAGAACCGGCGTGCCCGCACTTGAAACCTGATCCTTTGGCCCTACATAGGTCAAAGGCACCGCTTTCAGTACGCGCTAGTGCCTGGATTCAGCCTGCCCGGGTTCGCTTTTCAGCATTCGCTTTCCAGCTTTTGCTTTTTCAGCATGCGCTTATCTAGCGCCCTCTACCGTGCATTCCGCGTCCATCCACTGCTTACCAGCCGCCACGTGTTCTTATCCCGCAAGCGTCAAACCCGCAGAGTATAGCGTGATTCTTTTTGCCCAAGCAAATGAACTTTCGGCGGTTTGTAAGGTGCAAACAACGGCCTGAGCGTACTAGGCACGCACCAAAAATAGGGACGCGAACGCGCTGCGGAGGCCGGCTGCGCAAGCCTTGCGCAACGGGCCGCCCCCAACCAAATAAAACAGCCCCGACATCGGGGCTGCTTTGTTCCGGCAGGCGGTTTCAACCGCTTGCGTTGGCTTAGTCTTCCTTGACCGGCGGCGGCGCCCACAAACCGTCCAGCGCCGTGTCTTGCGGCCAGTACAGGCGCAGGCTCAGCAGGAACGGGCCATCGGCGGCCGGCGTGCTGACCCAGTTCGAACGCTTCTTCTCGCCCGGGTCGCGGCGCTGGATATAGATGTCCAGCGATCCGTCCGCGTTGTACTTCAGCGCGTCGGTGCTGCGCAGCGCGTAGCGGTTGGCGGGGTTGTCGGCAAAGCCGTGCTTGTCGTTATAGACATGCAGCGACCAGAACGCGTTGACCGGCGGCAGCTGGCCCTTGTCGAAGTGCAGCACATAGTCTTCGTTGGAATCCAGCGGGCGGCCCTTCGAATCGGCCACGGTCACCGGGTACAGCACGTCTTCCGGCGTCGGTGCGCCCAGGCCCGCGTAGGCAATGGCCGCGCGGCGCGCGTAGTCCGTGCCGTATGTGCCGATGCCCGACAGGACCGTGTTCCAGTTGTTGATCGGCGTGCCCAGGCGCGATACGCCATCGGCGATGCGGCGGCCCGCCAGCGGCTGGGCGTCGGCCAAGGCCTGCTGCACGGCCGGGCTCAAGCGGCCATAGGAGAACGGCTGGCGGCCATCCAGGCCGATGCGACGCATGCGGTCCAGGATCGGCGAATCGTTGGCATGCGGCGGATTGTTGCGCAACACGTCGAAGAACAGCGTAAAGAACGAGGCCGCGTCCATGCTGGCCGCCTGCTCGGCCGGCGTGCCGTCGGGCAGGTTCACCGGCATCGGCAACGGCAGGCCGCTGCCGATCGGGGCGGAGCCCACGCCCGATCCGGTCTGCGGATACGCGTTGCCGCTGTAGCGACCGCCGCGCACCGGCGTGGAGGCCGTCTGCGCGACCAGCGGCGCAGCGGTCATGCCGGCCTGGAGCTGGTTCACCGCGGCGTAGTCCTGCGGACCGCCGGTCTGCGTCCAGCCGATCAGCCAGCCGGTCGAGGTCGGGCTGCGGATCACATCAATGCCGGCGGGCACGCTGCCCTGCCAGTTGGGGCCGACGATGGCAAAGGATTGCGGGCCGGGGCCGTTGGTGCGGGTGCCGCGCGAGGCGAACACATCGCTCCACATATCCAGCGCAGACAGCACCGAATAGCGTCCGCCCGTGTCGGGCAGGTTCACGATCAGCGGCGCCTGCGACACGTCGAACCACAGGCTGGAGTACAGCGCGTCGGCGCTGGGCCACGGCGTATCGGCGGCGCGCGGGTCGGGGAACGCCGTCTTGTGGCCGAACTGGTTCACCGGGGCGCGGCCGTCCAACGGGCTTTGCACGGCAGTGGCCTTGCGGCGCGCCAGTTCCATCAGCACCATGGGATAGGCGTAGACATAGGCGTCGATGGCCGTGTCGCGCAGTTCCTGCTCGCTCATCTGCGGCGCGGCAGTCGAGGCGGGATAAGGCGTTTCGGACACCAGGCGCAGCGTGGACTGCGGCGATTGAGCCTGAGTGGCGGTCATGAAGCAGGCGCTCAGCGCTCCCGCAAGGACCGCGGCGGACCACCGGCGATTGGCGATAAAAGTACGCATGCAAGGCTCCTTCTTGATTTTGTTTGCAAGCGAGCCGCCGCGCGGGACTTGCCAGGTTGGGCAAGCCGCTCTGGCGCGGCACCTCTTGATGACGCCTAATCAGGATAGGGAAGAAGTCTGCAACAAGGTGCTGCCCAGACGTTTCAAGGCGCAACGGGAAAACCCGTATTCGGCGCCCATGAAAAACGCGCCCTGCCGGGCGCGTCGGGTGGATCAGCACTTGCACACGCCGCTTGCGCGGACGTAACAAGGCTTAACGGTGTTTAAAGTCCGGTTTGCGCTTTTCGGTGAAGGCCGCCATGCCTTCTTTCTGGTCTTCGGTGGCGAACAGCGAATGGAAGACGCGGCGTTCGAACAGCAAGCCTTCGTTCAGCGAGCTTTCGAACGCGCGGTTCACGCATTCCTTGGCCATCATCACGGACGGCAGCGACATCGACGCGATGACAGTGGCGGCATCCAGCGCCTCTTCCATCAGCTTGTCGGCGGCGACCACGCGCGACACCAGGCCGGCGCGTTCCGCTTCTTCGGCACCCATCATGCGGGCGGTCAGCGCCAGGTCCATGGCCTTGGCCTTGCCCACCGCGCGCGGCAGGCGCTGCGTGCCGCCAGCGCCCGGGATCACGCCCAGCTTGATTTCCGGCTGGCCGAACTTGGCGGTGTCGGCGGCGATGATGATGTCGCACATCATGGCCAGTTCGCAGCCGCCGCCCAGGGCGTAGCCGGCGACCGCGGCGATCACGGGCTTCCTGATGCGCTTCAAGGTTTCCCAGTTGCGGGAGATGTAATCGCTGCCGTACACGTCCATGTACGACCAGTCTTTCATCGCGCCGATGTCAGCGCCTGCAGCAAAGGCCTTTTCGCTGCCGGTGATGACCACGCAGCCGATGTCGGCGTTCGCCTCGAACGCCAGCAGCGCTGCGCCGAGCTCGTCCATCAGTTGATCGTTCAGGGCATTGAGCGCCTTGGGGCGGTTCAACGTCAGCAGGCCGACGCGGCCCCGGGTTTCGACCAGTACAAACGACTCGCTCATTGAATGTCTCCAGTAATAAGATAGAAGCATGAAAAAACCAGATGCCGCTTTTCCGATACTTTACCGCCTTGCGCCGTTCGATCCGGCAGGACACCGCTACCGGATAACCCTAACCGTCGACGCGCCCTCTCCGGAAGGCCAGCGCCTGTCGCTGCCGGCGTGGATTCCGGGCAGCTACCTGATCCGTGACTTTTCGCGCCAGATCGAATCCCTGTCGGCGCATGCCGGCACGCGGCGCGTGAATGTCGACAAAATCGACAACCACACCTGGCAGGCCGCGCCCTGCGACGGGCCGCTTCGGATTGAGTACGAGGTCTACGCCTGGGACCTGTCGGTGCGCGGCGCGCATCTGGACGAAAGCCACGGTTTCTTCAATGGCACCAGCGTGTTCCTGCGCGTGCATGGCCAGGACCACCTGCCCTGCCTCCTGGACCTGGCGCCGCCGCGCGGGCTGGACGGCTGGAAGGTCTACACCAGCCTGCCGGAAGCCCGCGGCCACCGAGGCGCCGCCCGCCGCCACGGGTTCGGCCTGTACCTGGCGCCCGACTACGACGCGCTGATCGATCACCCCGTGGAAATGGGCACGCCGCATGTGGCGACCTTCACCGCCCACGGCGCGGAACACGAACTGGTGTTCACGGGCGTGACGCCGAACCTGGACCTGGCCCGCATCACGGGCGACGTGAAGAAGATCTGTGAAACGCAGATCGAATTCTTCGAACCCCGCACCAAGCGCGCGCCCTTCCTGGACAGCACCGACCGCTACGTCTTCATGACCATGGTGACCGGCGACGGCTACGGCGGCCTGGAGCATCGCGCCAGCACCGCGCTGATGACCGCGCGCAAGGACCTGCCAGTGGTGGGCCAGCAAGGCCAGGGGGAAGGCTACCGCGGCTTTCTGGGCCTGGTCAGCCACGAGTACTTCCATACCTGGAACGTCAAGCGCATCAAGCCGCAGGCCTTCGCCCCGTACCACCTTGACCAGCCCGACCTGACGCGCCTGCTGTGGGTGTTCGAAGGCTTCACCTCCTATTACGATGACCTGCTGCTATTGCGCTCGGGCGCGATCACGCAGTCCGACTACCTGCGCCTGCTGGCCAAGACCATCACCAGTGTGGCCCGCACGCCGGGCCGCGCGAAGCAATCGGTGGCGGAAAGCTCGTTCGACGCGTGGACGCGCTATTACAAGCAGGACGAGAACTCACCCAACGCGCTGGTCAGCTACTACACCAAGGGTGCGCTGGTGGCGCTGGGCCTGGACTTGCTGATCCGCCGCGACAGCGCCGGCCGCCACTCGCTGGACGACGTGATGCGCCTGCTGTGGGAGCGCTATGGGCGCGACTTCTATCAAGGCCATCCGCAGGGCCTGCCCGAAGACGCCTTGCCCAAGCTGATCCAGGAGGCCACCGGCGTGGACACCCGCCGCTTCATCGCGCGCCATGCCTACGGCACGGCCGATGTGCCGCTGGCCGAACTGCTGGCCGCCGAAGGCATCACGATGCAATGGAAGACGGCGGCCAACATCCCGTCGCTGGACGTGCGCACGCGCAAGCAAGGCGACTCGCTGCTGCTTGCCACCGTGCTGGAGGGCGGCGCGGGGCACCACGCCGGTCTGTCGGCGGGCGATGTGCTGGTGGCGGTGGATGGCCTGCGGGTGGATGCGCCCGCCGGCCTGGACCTGCTGCTGGCGCAGTACCGACCCGGCGACCGCGTGACGGTGCATGTGTTCCGCCGCGACGAACTGCGCGCCTTCCGCGCGAAACTGCGCGCCCCCGAAGCGCTGGATTGCGTGCTGACGATGTAGCGCGGCGCCGCCGGCGGCTTGGGACAGGGGCCGGCCGGCCCCTGTTCAATTCACCTTGGCCCCCGAGGCATCCACCGCTTTTTTCCAGGCGCCCAGTTCGCGGTCGATATGGCTGGCGAACTCAGCCGGCGTCGAACCCACGGTTTCATAGCCATAGCCCGCCAGTTGCTGCTTCAACGCCGGCAGCGCCACGGCGTCGGCGATAGCGCGGCTTAACGCGTTGACGACGTCGGGCGGCGTGCCCGCCGGCGCCAGCACCCCGTACCAGCCGTTCACCACGAAGCCCGGCACGCTTTCCGCTACCGTCGGCACCTCGGGCAGCAAGGGCGAGCGGCGCTCGCCCGTCACCGCGATCGCCTTCAGCTTGCCCGCCTGCACCTGCGGCAACGACGTGGAGATGCTGTCGAACATCAGCGACACCTCGCCGCCCAGCAGGGCGACGACCGCCGGGCCGCTGCCTTTGTACGGCACGTGCATCATGTCCACGCCTGTCTGGCGCTTGAACATCTCGGCAGCCAGGTGGCTGGTATTGCCATTGCCCGCCGAGGCGAAACTGAGCTTGCCGGGATGGCTCTTGCCGTAGGCGATCAGTTCCGAAATGGTGTTGGCCGGCGTGGACAAGGGAGCGGCCACCAGCATGGGCAACGTCGCCACCAGCGAGACCGGCGCGAAGTCGCGGCGGGTGTCGTAGGGCAACGACGGGTACAGGCTGGGATTGATGGCGTGCGCGGCCAACACCATCAGCAAGGTATAACCGTCGGGTTTGGCGCGGGCCAGTTGCGCGGACGCGATGGCGCCCCCCGCGCCCGGCTTGTATTCCAGCACCACGGGCTGGCCCCACTTTTTCTGCAGTTCCGCGCCCAGTGGCCGGGCCAGCATGTCTGCGCTGCCGCCCGGCGGATACGGGATCAGCAACGTGACCGGCTTGTCCGGGTATACGGGCGCGGCCGCTACGGCGCCCGGGGACAGGACGCCGAGCGACGCGGCGATCAGAAGGGAACGGATCATCAGGGGTCTCCTTGGCCCGAAGGCGGGCGTCAACCTGTCAGGCGTAGCGCGGGGCGCCCGCCGGGTCCAGCACGATGACGCGCGGCGTCTTCGGGAAGTGCAGCGGCGCATCGGTCACGGAACGCAGGAAGGCCGCGCTGACGCCCGCCTTCATGGCGTGGACGTTCAGGCCGCCGGGCGTCACGTCGATCACCGCCAGGTCGGTGTAGATGCGCGTCACCACGCCCTTGCCGGTCAGCGGATAGGTGCATTGCCGAAGCACCTTGGGCGCGCCGTCGCGGCCGCGGTGCTCCATCGTGACCAGCACCTGTTTGGCGCCCACGGCCAGATCCATCGCGCCGCCCACGGCGGGAATGGCGTCGGCGGCGTCGGTCTTCCAGTTGGCCAGGTCGCCGGATTCGGACACCTGGAAGGCACCCAGCACGGCGTAGTCGAGATGGCCGCCGCGCATCATCGCGAACGAGACGGTGTGTTCGGTGATGGACGCGCCGTCCAGCAGCGTGATCGGCTGGCGGCTGGCGTTGATCAGATCCGGGTCCACGTTGTCGCCGCTGGCGGCGGGACCCATGCCCAGAATGCCGTTTTCGCTATGCAGCAGGATGTCCTTGTCGGTCGGCAGGTAGTCGCCCACCAGCGTCGGCATGCCGATGCCCAGGTTGACGATGGAGCCATCGGGGATGTCGCTGGCCAGCAGCTCTGCGATCTGCTGGCGGGTCAAGCCGGTGATGTCTTGCATGTCAGGCCTCCACCCGCACCACGGATTTCACGAAAATGCCTTGCGTCATGACCTGCTCGGGCACGAACGTACCCAGCGGCACGACCTCGTCGACCTGCGCGATGGCGTGGCCGGCGGCCATGCACATCACCGGGTTGAAGTTGCGCGCCGCGTGCCGGTACATCAGGTTGCCCCAGCGGTCGCCCAGATGAGCGCGGATCAGCGCGTAATCGCCGCGCAGGGGATGCTCCAGCACATAGCCCACGCCGTCGATCACTTCCTGGCGCCGGCCCGCGGCCAGCTCGGTGCCGTAGCCGGTGGGCGTGTAGAACGGCCCCAGCCCCGCGCCCGCGGCGCGCAGCCGTTCGGCGAGCGTGCCCTGCGGCACGCATTCCAGCTCCACCTCGCCAGCGCGGAACGCGCGCGCAAACGCATCGGAATTGGGCGGACGCGGATGCGAGCAGATGATCTTGCGGACCTGCTTGCGGATCAACAGTGCGGCGATGCCGCGCTCGAACGTGCCGGCGTTGTTCGAGATGATGGTCAGGTCGCGCCGGCCCGATTCCGCCAGGCGCTGCAGCAGTTCGTAAGGCACGCCCGCTTCGCCGAAGCCGCCCACCAGCACGGAGGCGCCGTCGGGAATCACCGCCACGGCCTCGGCCATGGATGCTTGGATCTTGTCGATCACGTCTATTGCTCCTGCGCCAGTCCGGCCGTGTCCACGATCTGTTTCCAGCGAGCGCGCTCCTTGCCGATGAACGCTGCGAATTCGGCGGGGGTGTTGCCGCCCGCCTGCCCGCCCATGGCCTTGAAGCGGTCGCTGATTTCGGGGCTCTGCACGACGTCGCGCGTGGCGGCGTAGAGCTTGCCGACGACGTCTTCCGGCGTGCCGGCAGGCGCGACCAGCCCGAACCAGGCGGTCACCACCATGTCCTTCACGCCGGCCTCGGCCATGGTCGGCACGTCCGGCAGCTCGGCCAGCCGGCGATCGCTGGTGACGGCCAGCGCGCGCAGCTTGCCGGACTGGATGAACGGCATCGAGCTGGGCAGGTTGTCGATCATGAACGTGAACTGCTGGCCCAGCAGCGCGGCCACCGCGGGGCCCGCGCCCTTGTAGGGCACATGCGTGCCAGGGATGCCGGCGCGCTGCTTGAAGAGTTCGGCAGACAGGTGCGGCGACTGCCCCGCGCCGGAACTGCCGAACGACACCTTGGCCGGGTCCTTCCTGGCCAAGGCCAGCAGGTCGGCGACCGTTCGAGCGGGCGAGGCTTCGTTCACGACCAGCACGTTGGGCACGGAAATCACCAGCGTCACGGGCGCGAAGTCGGCGGGCGTGTAGGGCAGCGTCTTGTACAGCGCGTAGTTAATCGCGTTGGGGCCGATGTTGCCCATCAGCAAGGTGTAGCCATCGGGCTTGGCGCGCGCCATCGTCTGGGCGCCGATGATGCCGGCGGCGCCCGCGCGGTTTTCCACGATGACCTGCTGCCCCAGCCGGGTGCCCAGCTTGTCGGCGATCAGGCGCGCGGCGATGTCGGTAGTGCCGCCGGGCGCGGCCGGAACGATGAGGGTGATCGGCCGTTCAGGCCAGGCGGCATGGGCCTGGCTTGCCAGGGCGAATGCCACCGCGCCGGCAGCCAGCCAGCGATGCGCGTGCAACATGCTTGTCTCCCGACGTGATCATTGATTGATCAACTTGTGGAGACAGAGTGTGGGCGCGGCGGGGGCAAATGCCTATTCTGCAATCTGGAGGGCGGCCTTCGCCTGAGGTGAACGCCGCCCCACCTGCGCGCTACGGCTGGCGGCGGATGACGCTATTGGCGTACATCGGGCCTTGCACCAGATGGCCGGTCATGACGTTGGTCTGATAACGCTGCATGACGCCACCCAGCGTCGTGGGGTCCAACAGCGCGCGCATCGTCGCGAAACCCGCCGAGTCCACGCGCGCCGGGGCACCGCCTTTGGGATAAAGGGCGCGCTTGCTGTCTTCCATCGGCGCTTGCAGCACGCCGCCGCTGGCAGTCAGGTCCAGCACCAGCTTGCCGTCGCGCACCCGCGCCGACCCGGAGGCGCCCAGCTCGGCGTCGTCCAGCAGCAGGCTGCCGGTCAGCGCGTAGTCGCCCGTGGGCAGCGGCTGCACATAGAGACGCAGGGTGTAGGGCGGTTCTCCCTGACCGTCGTCGATCGTCCAGCGGTACTCGCCGGCAGACAAGATGGGGGACGCCGCGGCCGCCTGCGGGGTGGGCGCAGCCGGTGCGGCTTGCGCCGGCAAGCCCGCGCACAACGCAACGCCGAAGGCAGCGGCGCGCAGCGCCTGTTGCAAGGAAATCTTCATCGCTTTTCTCCTGAGGGTTCGATCAATACTTGACGCGCAGGTTCAGCATGACGCTGCGCGGTTCGCCGTAGGCGTTGCCCATGTCGGCGTTGCCCAGCCGCTGGTAATAGACCTTGTCGAACAGGTTGTTCACATTCAGTCCCAGCGACACGTGGTCGCTCACGCGGTAGCCGATCCGCGCGTTCCAGATGGCGTAGCCGCCCTGTGACACGCGCACCGAACTGCCCGAGACGGGGCCCTGCACCGCGCTTTCGGTATAGACGCCGCTCTTCACGTTGACGCCACCGCCGACGCTCCAGCGGTTCCATTGGCTGGGCAGCTGATAGGTCGTCCAGAGCTGGAAGAGGTGCTTGGGCGTGAAGGTGCGGAACGGCGCGCCGCCGTTCTCCGCATCCTTCAGATAGCGCGTGGTGTTGAAGGTGTAGCCGCCCGCCACTTCCCAGCCCGGCGCCAGCCGGCCGGATACTTCCGCCTCGAAGCCCTGGCTCCGCACCTGCCCGCTGGCCTGGTAGCAGCAGTCGCCGACTTCCGGATAGTTGGGGTCGCTCTGCGCGCGGTTGCGTTCGGTGATGCGGAACAGCGCGAACGAGGTGTTCAGGCGCCCGTCCAGCCATTCGCTCTTCACGCCGGCTTCGTAGTTCGACCCCACCACGGGCGGCAGCGAACCGCCGTCGGCGGTGCGCAGATCGCTTTGCACGCGGAAGATGTCGGCGTAGCTGGCGTAGGCGCTCCAGTGGTCGTCGATGTCGTAGACCAGACCGGCATACGGCGTCATCCGGCCATGTTCAGTGACGGCCGGGGCCGTCACGTCCGTCATCAGGTTTTCGCTCTGCGTGCGCCACCAGCTCATGCGCGTGCCCAGCACCAGCGTCAGCGGGTCGGCCACTTTCAGGCGGGCCATCGCGTAGACGCCGGACTGACGCGTCTTCACGTCGCTTTGGCTGCCCCATTGCGGATCGCCAGGCTCGGGATAGTCGCGGACGTCGTAGTGGAAGACGTCTACCGGCTGCGGCGGAAACCCCGGCAGCGAATAGGCGTTGTACGAACGCGCGCTGCGGTCGTACCAGTTGCCGCCGAAGACCAGCTCATGGCGCCGGCCAAGCGCCTCGAACGCGCCCGACACCATCAGATCGACACCTAGTTGCCGGTTGCGGTACTGGTTGCCGCCGCCGTACAGGCGCGGGCCGAGCCCGCTTGCGCGGTCTACCGCGCCGCGCACATAGGCGTACTTCAACTTGCTGGTCTCTTCGGCCTGGTTGACGTTGAGCTTGACCGTCCAGTCCGACGAAAAGCGGTGCGCCAGCTCCGCGAAGATTTGCGTGTTCTCGAAATCCCACCGATTCCAGTCGGCGCCCAGGTAGGTGCCACGCGTCAACCCGAGATCGCCGCCGTCCTTGTAGCGCGGCATCTGCATCATGAACGGCAGCCAATCGCGCTGCTGATAGCTGCCGCCCAACGTCAGCAGCGTGTCCGGCGTCAGGTCGGCTTCCAGGATGCCGTAGTAGGCCTGCTTCTGCGAGTTGGCGACGTCGTAGAAATATTTGCGGTCTTCATAGGCGGCGGCCACGCGGCCGCGCACCGACCCCGAGGCGTTCAGCGGCGAAGACAAGTCCGCTTCGCCGCGGTAGTTGTCCCAGGAGCCGGCGCTGGTCGAGCCCGAGAACTGGAATTCTCGCGTGGGGCGCTTGCGGACCAGGTTGATCACACCGCCCGGCTGGCCGGCGCCGTTGAACAGGCCGGCGGCGCCCCGCAACAGCTCCACGTGATCGAACATGAACAGGTCGGGCTGCGCCCAGGAGGCGCCGCCCGTCTGCATGGGCACGCCGTCGTACTGGAAGTATTCGATCTGGAAGCCGCGCGAATAGAACTGCGGAATGGCCGCGGTGGCCGCCAGGTCGGTGGTGATGCCGGGGGTCTGCGCCATGGCGTCTTCCAGCGACGTCATGTTCTGGTCTTCGATGCGTTGGCGCGTGATGACGGACACCGATTGCGGGATCTCGCGCAGCGACAGCGGCAGTTTGCCGCCGATGGTGACGCTGGGCGCGGTGTAGGACGCGCTGCCTTCGGTCACGCCAGCTTCCTCGCCCCGCACCGTCACCGGCGCCAGCGTGGTGGTCTCCGGCACCGTCTGCGCCCAGGCCGCTCCCGCGGCCAGACCGAACATCATGGCGCCGCGTCCCAGCCAGACCGCGCGCCCCGCGCGCGCCCCGCCCTGCCGGGCCGGCCGGCCCCCACCTGTCTTGATACCCACAATTCCCTCCGACGATCCGTCTTCAAATAAGACTGATAATCATCTTCAACGGAGGAATTGCGGGCAATCGAAAAGGCTTTCGATTTTGGGACTAAGGCTTTCGAATTTCTGCGGACGCCGCGTGCAAAGCCAGCCACAGCCGGTTCGCGACGGGGCCTTGCGGACGGTCGCTGCGCCGGGCGGCCACAAGGTCCTCGATGCTGCCGGGCAGATGGCGGCTGGCGATGGACACCAGCCGGCCGTCGCGCAATTCGTCTTCGATCAGGAAACGCGGCAGATGGCCCCAGCCCATGCCTTGCAGAATGACGTCCTTCTTCATGAGCTGGTCAGGCACCGTGCATTGCGGGGCGCCATCGACCATGAAGTAATCGCGCGGCGGCGTATGGCGGGCCGTGTCGCGCATCACGCATTGCGTGGCCTCGCGCAATTGCGAGAAGCTGATGCCGCGGCCGCGCCGGGCGGGCAGGAACCCCGGCGCCGCCACCGGAACGAACGGCACCTTGGCCAGGTCCAGCCATTCGATGCGCGGATCCTGCCTGTCCACGCGATGCAGGATCAGGTCCGCATCGCCATCGAGCAGGCGTTCGGCCGGGCCGCCCACGGCCTCGAAGTGCAGATGCAGGCGCGTGCCGGGGCACTGCGCGGAAAAGCGGCTCAACACAGCCAGCATCCACGGCCGCGGGCAGAAGTCGCCGATCACCACATGGAGGTCGCTTTCCTCGCCCATCGCCAATTGCGCGGCGTGTGTGCGCAAGCCTTCCAGTTCGCGCAGCAGGCCTTGCGCACGGCGGTGGAAGGACTGCCCCGCCGGCGTCAGCCGCACGCGATAGCCGCTGCGGTCCAGCAAGGCCAGATCCAGTTGGCGCTCCAGCTTGGCCACGGCCGCGAACACCGCGGGGTGCGAACGATGCAGCGCGGCGGCGGCGGCCTGGAAGCCGCCCGCCCGCGCCACGGCGTCGAAGCACTGCAGGTCGTGCAGGGTGAAGTCGCTCATGCGTGCCTCTGATGTCTGTTTTTCTGACAATGATGGTCAGAACTTTGTAGTTTCTTCCGGATGGGCGCGCAACTACGATTTGCCTCATCTTCACCCGACCAGGCAGACCCGCCATGCAAGACCTCTCCTTCTTTACCACCGGCGACGGCGTGCGCATCGCCTACCGCATCGACGGCGACGCCCGCCTGCCGGTGCTGGTGCTGTCCAACTCCATCGGCACCACGCTGCACATGTGGGACGGCCAGATCCCCGCCCTGTCGCGCCACTTCCGCGTGCTGCGCTACGACACCCGCGGCCACGGCGCATCCGGCGTGCCGGCAGGCGCCTATTCGATGGACCGGCTGGGCCGCGACGTCCTTGAACTGCTGGACAGCCTGGACATCCCGCGCGCCCACTTCCTGGGTCTATCGCTGGGCGGCTTCATCGGGCAATGGCTGGGCGTGCATGCGCCGGATCGCATCGACAGGCTGATTCTGGCCAACACGTCCGCCTACCTGGGGCCCGCGCCGCAATGGGACGCGCGCATCGCCGCGACGCTGCAGGCGCCCGACATGACGGACACCGCCGCCATGTTCCTGGGCAACTGGTTCCCCGCCCGCCTGCTGCAAGCCGGCGGCCCCATCATCGACGCGTTCCGCGCCGGGCTGATGGCCACCGACAAGCATGGCCTGGCCGGCGCGTTCGCGGCCGTGCGCGACGCGGACTTGCGGCGCACCATCGCGCTGATCACGGCGCCGACCCTGGTCATCTCAGGGCGCGACGACACCGTGACGGCGGCCAGCCACGGCGCCGCCATCGCGGCCACGGTACCGGGCGCGCAGTCGCTGGAATTGCCGGTGGTGCACCTGTCGAACATCGAACAGCCCGAGGCGTTCATGGACGCGGTGCTGGGGTTCCTGCTGCCGCGCTGAAGCGGCCCCGCCCGGCATCAGCGCAAGGCGCTGGGACTGGCGTTGAAGCGGCGGCGGAACGCCACCGAGAAATGCGCGGGCGCGTAGCCCACGTACCAGGCGGCTTCCGACACGCTCATGCCGCCATTCAGGATCAGGTCGCGGCCGCGCAACAACCGCGCCTCTTGCACGCAGCGCGCCATGCTCAGGCCGAACGCACGCTTGAACGCCTGTTCCAGCTTGCGCGTGTGCAAGCCGAATTCACGCGCCAGTTCGGCGGCCGCCGGCGGCTGGCGCAGGTCGGAGATCGGAAGA
>NZ_JABBJN010000019.1 GCF_012928505.1 Achromobacter sp. Bel
GCCCGTCGCCGCCCGGCACGCGCTGGGGCGGCGGCGGGACGACGCGGCCGGCAGTCTGCGTTTGGCTCTGGGGCTGACTGCCCGCCGGGTTGTCGGCGGGCGCCGTCCTGGCGGGCGCGTCGGGCCGGGCGGGCTTGGGCGCTTTGCCCGGCTTGCCCGATTTTCCGGTCTTTGCGGCTGGCGCAGCGGGCGGCGGATAGACGCCGTACCGGCGCAGCGAATCCTGATAACCCGGCGGATACAGCGATTCGTCGGCGAACGGCTTGGCGCGCGGATTCAGGCCGGCCACCGTCTTGACGTCGCCCCGGCGCATGCGGCCGTCCTGCGTGTAGACGAACCGCTCGATGTTGGATCCCTTCGGAAAATCGAAGGTCATGGCGCTGCGGTCGTCCTGCACCAGCACGGCTGGCCGGTCGCGGCAATTGCCCAGGTCCCACGACAGCACGTCGGACCCTTCGATCGCCAGCACGGTATAGCGGTAATCGCAGTTGCGGCGCTGCGTCTCGATGACGACGACGGTGCGCGGGCCCACGTTTTCGGTACGCGCGACGCGGGCCGAGTCCACGTTGTTCAACGGCACCACGCGTTGATTGCCCGACAGCTTGACCGAGAAATTCTTGCCCTCGCGCCGCAGCGTGCCCAGCCCCCCGTCCTGCAACGGGAACTGGCCGATCTCGGTGCCGAACAAGGCGGCGGTATCGACGCCATAGACCAGTCCGCCCCGGGAATTGGTCTTGACCGCGCACGCGCTCAGCCCCCCCAGCAACAACAGTATGGCCGCAAGGCGGAGGATCAACGAACGGAACAAGAGCGGGTGCATCGACATCATCGTGGTGGCGGGAAACCTCGCGCCAGCGGAGCGCGGTTTCCGTCAAAGCCCTGCAATGTATCGCAAAGTTACAACACAGGGCCAGGCTTGTTTCAATTGCGCCTTGCCGGCGCGGGGCTCAATCAGCGGCGGCTTGCTTGCGTTCCAGCGCGTCCTTGACCAGTTCGCCGGCGCTATGGCGGATGACCGACACGCAACGCGCCACGATGGCGCGCAGCAGCGCCTCGGCGGGCAGGGTGTCAGACGCGGCCACAAAGCCCTCAAGCGACGCCGATACACGGCCGGCCTTCGGGCCCCGGTCCTGCTGCAGGGTCAGCTTGACCGCCTTGCAGCGGTTGTTCACCGCGTTGACGACTTCCAGCAATTGCGCACGGGTCAGGCCCAGTTCGTCCGCGTCCACGAAGCTCGGGTAGACCAGGCGCAGGAATTCCGGGTCCGTCTCGCTCAGGCTGAAAAACATGGTGCCCAGGTCGGGGTGGCGAAACAGCACGTCGCCGTCGTCGTCGATGCGGGCCACCAGGCCCAGTTCTTCTTGAACCACGGTCTGGTACAGGGCGGTCAGCGCGGTGGGATTGGACATGATTCGACTCTCCGTGAGGGTGGATGGCGACGGGAAAATCCGCGCCCTTGCCCTCTGCTACGCCCCCGGCGGGAAAAGGTTCGAAAAATATTCATCGAAAAAAAATCGAACCTTTCCGGCTGCCGCGCATAGCGACAGATACAGGCACCCGCCCCCAACTCAAAAGGAAAGACCATGCAAGGCAAAGAAGCACGCGACGTATTGACCCAGGCCAAGATCCACGGCGCACGCTGGGCCGCCACCGCCGCCCAGCGCGTCAACCGTGGCGACGCCGCAGGCGCGCTGCTGTTCCTGCTGGCCACCACGGTGCTTTCCGTGATCACGGTACGCATCATGGGAGCCAACGCCAGCCTCAGCTTCTACGACCTGCTGCGCCTGCAGAACGGCGGCAACCTCCAGGGCTCGCAAGGCACGGGCGCCGGTATCTACGCGCTGTTGTGGCTGCTGGCCGTGGTCGGCCCGCTGCTGCCGTCCCTGCTGCCCCGCCGCGCGGCCCGCCTGGGCTACTTCCTGCCGATTGCCCTGTGGGGCATCGCACTGGCCGGCATCGTGTCGCAGGTGCGCGAACTGACGAACGCCACGCGTCAATTCGCCGGATTCATGGGCAATTCGCGCGCCAGCCGCAACATGGCCGGCGACATGGTGTCGTCGCTCTGGAGCAGCCTGAGCTTCGGCTTCGGCTTCTACCTGTCGTTGGCGATCGCCGTGGCATTCACCGTGCGCGGTATCGCCGTGCTGCGCCAACGCGCTTGATTTTCCGGCCTTGCGCGGCTAAGGTGCCGCAGCCCTCGCCCCGGAGGGCTGCGGCATTTTCCGCCGATGGGCTGACGTTCCGCGTCCAGTTCGCCCCCCGCCCGAAATCTGAACCATGAACTCGCTCGACCCCAAGCGCTACGTCATCAACAACGTCGACGCGCTGCTCCGCATCCTGCATGCCGATCCGCGCTACGCGCTGGAATTCCGCAACAAGGCCGAACAGCACATCACGCTGAAGCTGCGCAAGAAATTCTTCAACACCTCGCCGGAGGGCGTGGTGGACGCCTTCAATAACGCGCTCATGAAATTCCTGCAAACGCGCACGTTCAAGGACGAAGGCTTCCAGCACGGCCAGCCGGCGGACGGGTGGACTGCCCAGGAACTCGCAGTCAGCAAGCTGGGCGGCTACCTGTATCGGGGCTCGCTGCACGAGCTGATCCAGATGCATCGGCGCACGCGGCACGAAGTGCGATGGGCCGGGCCCGAAGGCGACGGTGGCCAGGACGACAACGTCTTCAGCGACGCCGACGACGTGGGCGACCCCTCCCCCTTCGCCGACCCCGCACACGCATACGAGCACCTGTCGCTCATCAAGCGCATGCGCGAATGCCTGAACAAGCTCAGCGACACCCTGCGCGCCACGATGTTCCTGTATCTGGACGAGGTCCCCATGGAACAGATCGCGCGGCAGCAGGACCTGCATGTGCCTACCGTCAAGAGCCGCCTGCACGCCGCACGCAAGCTCGTGGCCGAATGCACGCGTAAAGGAATGGACTGATCATGTCTGAAGACCGAGTGCTGTCCTATCTGTCGGGCCAGCTCGACGACAACGCCCGCCGCGCCTTCGAAGCCGACATGGCGCGCGACCCCGCGCTGCGGGCCGAGGTCGACGAATGGCGCAATCTGGCCCAGGCGCGCCAGCTGGCCCACAACGACATCGGCCGGGCCGACCGCGATTCCGCATTCCTGCGCGCGCTGGCCGAACGCCCACCCCCCGCGCAGCCCTTGCCGACCCGCGCCCGCCGGCTGTGGCAATGGCTATGGCCCACGCCCGCCAGTCCGCTGATGCCGCTGGGCTGGGCGCTGGCGATCATGCTGTCGGTCATGGTGGTGCAGCAAGCGCCGCTGGATGCGCCCGCGCCCGACGGGGTCCTGACGCGCGGCGGCGGTTCCTGCCCGCGCCTGGTGGTGGACCTGCCCGACGCGCTCACCGCCAAACAGCTGCGCAACACCTTGTCCCAGTACGACGTGTCGATTGTGGATGGTCCCGACGCCGACGGCCGATACGTGCTGAGCGCTGCTCGCGAATCCTCGTTGCAGGATGCCGCCCACGCGCTGGGCGTACTGTCCGCTACCCCCGGCCCGGCCGGCGTTTGCCCCCGTCAATGAAGCTAAGCATGAAGACGAATCCGTTTCCGGTTGCGATGCCTTCGACGATGCCCTCGACGATGCCCTTGACCCGCCGGCGGTTGCTTGCCGCCATGTTGGGCGCGGGCCTGTTGCCGCTGCATGCGGGCGTGACGGCCAACCCGGCCGCGGCTCCGTCGCCCTCCTCGCCCCCCGCAGCCCCGTCGGCCAGGTCAGTCCCAACGGCTCCGCCCGCCCCCACCGCCGCCAAGCGTCGCTACGCGCTGGTCATTGGCAACGCCCGCTACGCGGTGCCCGCCAACGCGCTGGTCAACCCGGTCAACGACGCTCGCCTGATCGCCGAGTCGCTGCGCAAGCGGCAATTCGACGTCACGCTGCTTACCGACCTGACCACCGCACAAATGGAAACCGCCGTCGACGAGTTCGCCACGCGCGCGAAAGACGCAGATCTGGCGCTGGTGTACTTTGCCGGCCATGCCGTGGCCGTGGACGATGTGAACTATCTGTTTGGCGTGGACCTGGCGTTGCCCCTGGGCGAAGTCCGCATCCGCACCGCACAGCAAAGCTCGCTGAGCATCAAGCGCGTGTCGCAGGCGCTGCGCCGGTCCGAGGTGCGCGCCCGGCTGATGGTGCTGGACGCGTGCCGCACGAATCTGACGCGCGGCGCCCCCTCGGCGGGCCTGGTTCACACCGTGCCGGCGGGCGGCGAACTGATCGCGTTTTCGACGCAGCCTGGCGCCACGGCCGAAGACGGCTTTGGCAACGAAGGGCCGCGCCATAGCCCGTACGCGTATTACTTCGCGCAAGGCCTGGACGCCCTGCCCGCGTCCGCCCCGGTCGAGAATTTCTTCAAGCAGCTGACGGGCGATGTGCAAGTCGCCACCGCCTACCGGCAGATTCCGCACTACGCCAGCAGCCTGGTCGGCACGGTCACCTTCACCACACTGGCCGACGGTCAGACGCCCGCCGTGCCGGGCGGCAAGCCCGGTCAAGCCGGCCGCGGTCCCTCGCCCACGCTCGGCCGCGACTTGATCAAGGCGCGCATGAGCGCGTGGGAATTCGAAATCGAACGGGGCGCGAAATACTTGGACGAGCCCAGGCTGGCCTCGCTGCAAGCGCGGGCCAAAGCGGGTGACGTGGTCGCCATGACCACCTTGGGCCTCATCGCCGAAAACGGCGAACACGTGGAGCAGGACTACCAGGTGGCGGCCCGGTGGTATCAGCGCGCTGCCGACCAGGGCTTTGCCCCCGCGCAAACGTACCTGGGCGAACTGACCGGCATGGGCCGGGGCGTGCCCAAGAACTACAACGTGGCCGAACGCCTGTTCCGCGAGGCCGCGGAAGCCGGCCACCGCCGCGCCGCGCTGGACCTGCTGGACGTGCGCGCGCGCATGGGTGAACCGATGAACCCGCAGGAATGGATCAGCGTGCTGCAAGACGCTGCGCTCAACCCCCTGGGCATGCCCGCCCCGGGCATGCCGCAGATACAGGGGCTGCCCGACATGCCCTGGGTGCGCCCGCCGGTCATGCGTGCGCCCGGCCGGCCCTGAACTCGTCGGCGCAACGCACTTCGGCTAGGATGGAGCTCTTGTCCCCGTCAAAGGAAACTGCCATGCCCTTGATGAAGCATCTGGCCTGCGCCGCCGCCCTGGCCTTGTCGCTGCCCTTGGCCGCGCACGCCGAAACCGTCACGCTGCAAGCCGCCAGCGCCACGCCCAGCGCCGACCCGCACACAGGCGCCCGCGTCGTTGACGTGGCCTTGAAGCCCGACAGCCAAAAGGCCCTGGCCGACTTCACGCGCAACCGCGTGGGCAAGCGCATTCAGCTGCGCTCCAATGGCGTGCTGCTGACCTCGGCCACGCTACAAAGCCCGCTGGAAGGCGACAGCTTCCGCATCACCGCCGGCGAACATGGCTTTGGCGGCAAGTCCGCCGAAGAGATCGCCCAAGGCATCATGAAAGACGGCGGGTTGACGGTGGACGACGAAAACGTCGCGAAATAGCGCCCCGCGGCCCTTCCCTCAGGGGGTGATTTCGAACAGGCCGGCCGCGCCCATGCCGCCGCCCACGCACATCGTCACCACCGCATAGCGCACGCCGCGCCGGCGGCCTTCGATCAGCGCGTGCCCCGCCATGCGCGCGCCCGACATCCCGTAGGGATGGCCGATCGAAATGGCGCCGCCATTGACGTTCAGGCGCTCGTCCGGAATGCCAAGTTGATCGCGGCAATACAGCACCTGGCAGGCAAAGGCCTCGTTCAGCTCCCACAGGCCGATATCGTCGACCTTCAAGCCGTGCCGCGCCAACAGGCGCGGCACCGCATGCACCGGCCCGATACCCATTTCTTCGGGGCCGCAGCCGGCGACCGCCATGCCGCGGTACGTGCCCAGCGGCTTCAGGCCCCGCCGACGCGCTTCGGCGGCTTCCATGACCACGCAGGCCGATGCGCCGTCCGAGAGCTGCGACGAATTACCGGCGGTGATGTGCTGGCCAACCTCCAAGCGCTGGCCGCTCTTGAATACGGGTTGCAGCTTCGCCAGGCTGTCCAGCGAGGTATCCGGGCGATTGCCTTCGTCACGCGCCAACGTCACCGACTGGGTCGACGTCAGGCCTGTCGCGCGGTCCGTCACTTGCATCATGGCGGCAAGCGGCACGATCTCTTCGTCGAAACGCCCGGCGGCCTGCGCGGCGGCCGTACGTTGCTGCGAACGCAAGGCATACGCATCCTGCGCGGCGCGGGGAATGCCATAGCGGCTGGCCACGATCTCGGCCGTTTCCAGCATGCTCATGAAGATTTCGGGTTGCTCGCGCATCAGCGCCTCATCGAACCATCGGTGGCGGTTCATCGTGTCGTTTTGCACCAGCGAAATCGACTCCAGGCCGCCGGCCACGACAATATCCATGCCTTCCTGCGTCACTTGCCGCGCGGCCGTGGCAATCGCCATCAGCCCTGACGCGCACTGCCGGTCCAGCGTCATTGCAGCCACCTGCGCGGGCAGGCCGGCGCGCAGCGCCGCCTGGCGCGCCACGTTCATGTGCGTCGTCCCTTGCTGCAAGGCGGCGCCCAGGATCACGTCTTCGACCTCGCCGGGCGCGACGCCCGCACGCGCCACGGCATGCGAAATCGCATGGCCGCCCAGCGTGGGCGCGGTCGTGTCATTGAACGCGCCGCGATAGGCCCGGCCGATCGGCGTGCGGGCGGTTGAAACGATGACGGCTTCTCTCATTGTGGTTTCCTGTGTGTTAGCGATGCCAGACGGTGTGGCTTTGCTCACGTGCGAATTGGGCGACGTAGTACGGCCCCAGACCGCCTTTGCCGGTCATGCCTGAACCCTTCCAGCCGCAGAACGTCTGGACGCCCGGCCACGCGCCCGTGGTCGCGCCGCTGGCCCGGTTCACATACAGGGCGCCCGCCTGCGCGCGGTTCAGGAACCGGTCGATCTCGTCCTGTTCTTCTGCATAGCAGCCGGCGGTCAGGCCGTAGTCCACCGCGTTGCCGTCATCGAGCGCTGCGTCGAAATCGGTGAACGGCAGCACCGAGACGAAGGGCAGGAAGAGTTCCTTGCGGTTCAGCCGGTGGTCGGCGGGCAAGCCGGCCGCGACGGCGGGCCGCACATAGTGGCCGTAGGCCAATTCACCCGCGCTCAGGCGGCGTCCGCCCGCCAATAGCCGGCCGGCCGCCCTGACGTCTTCGCAGGCCGTGCGGTAGCGCCGCCACGCCGCTTCGTCGATCACCGGCCCCATGAAGACGCCGCGTTCACGCGGGTCGCCGACGCTCACGTCTTCAGTGGCGGCGCAGAGCCGGTCCAGGAAGGCGTCGTGGATGCTGGCGTGCGCATACACTTTCGACCCCGCCGAACACTTTTGCCCTTGCAAGCCGAAGGCCGAGCGCACCACGCCTTGCACGGCCGTATCCAGATCGGCGCTGGCCGTGACGTAGGTCGGGTTCTTCCCGCCCATCTCGGCGATGACGGGCCGCGCATGGCGGCCCGCCGCCACCGCCTGCAGCAAATCCATGCCGACCTCAAGGCTGCCCGTGAACGCGTAACCGTCAATGCCGGCGTGCTGCGCCAGCATCGCGCCCGTCTGCGCACCGCCGAACACGCCATTCACGCATCCCGGGGGCACGCCGGCACCGTCGCAGGCGCTCAACAGCAACGCGCCGGTCAACGCGGCGCGGGGCGACGGCTTGTAGACCACGGCATTGCCTGCCAGCAGCGCGGCGCAGACCATGTTCACGGACAACGCCAGCGGGAAATTGAACGGCGCGATCACCGCGAACACGCCGTAGGGACGCAGCACGTCGTGCGTGCTTTCGTTGTCGAAGGCGCGCGCCAGCGGCTGCCGGTAGCCATCGCTGCGTTCAGCCTGATCGCAGTAATAGCGGATCAGGTCCACGGTTTCCTCGGCCTCGCCCAGCGCCTCCAGCCGCGACTTGCCGATCTCGACCATCGTCGCCATGGCGAAGTCGTACTTGCGTTCGGACAGCACCATCGCCAACCGGCGCAGCACGGCAATGCGCGCCGCCCAGCCTTGCGCGGCCCATGCCGGCTGGGCGTGCCGGGCGCAGGCGATCGCCTGGTCGACCGTGTCGGCGCCGGCGCTGGGAAAGCGCCCGATCAGCAGCCAGTGATCGATCGGCGAATAGGATTCTTGCAAGGGTTCGCCCGCCACCACGCGACCCTCGAAGCGATGCCGGTAATCCAACCCCAGCATGCGCGATTCGAAATCGGGCAGCCGCTTGTCCAGCAGATCATGCACGGCCGAGAAGTCCGTGTGGATGTTCGAGTACGTGACGCGAGGCAGGGTGTGGTCGATCACAGTCGCTCCTGGGCGGCGTTCAGGCCGGCGCCGGTGCGCGCAGCAGCGGCTCCAGCGCGCGTCGCAAGGCGGGCGGCAATTCGACGGGCTGGCTGCGGGCGCGGTCAACATACGCGTGGGTGTAGCTGCCCTGCGCGGCCGCGGCCTCGTCTTCGCCGCGGAACAGCGCAAACTCGTAGGTCACGCTGGTGCGGCCCAGGCGGCCCACGCGCAAACCCAGCACGACGCGGTCGGGAAACGACACGGGACGGAAGTACGAGGTCTGGCTGTGCACCACCAGGCCGATCACGTCGCTCTTGTTCAGGTCCAGCACGCCCAGTTCCACCAGCGTCTGGTTGACCGCCGTGTCGAAGTATTCGTTGTAGACCACGTTGTTCATGTGGCCGTAGACGTCGATGTCGCGCAGGCGTGTGGTCATCGGCAGCAGGTGCGGATAGTCGCTTCGGACGTGCGGGGCCGCGCGTGGCGGCTGCGTCGTGGCGGGCGGCTGGGCAGGGGCGTTCATGCCGCCTCCTGCGCGCGCTTCAGGATGCGGGCGACGTGCGCCAGGCCCTCGGGCGGCTCGATCAGGCGGGCCAGGCTGGCGATTTCGTCGAAGTGCGCGGCAATGCTCTCGGGCGTGCGTTCGCCTTCGGGGAAATACACGCCTTCGCTTTCCACGATGGCAAGACGCGCATAGGTCCCCGCGCCCGCCAGCAGCGCCGTGCGGCTGGGCGCGCCCTCGGCCACCAGGAACAGGGCGGCCGGCGTCACATAGGCCGGATCCAGCGCCCGTAGCGCGTCCGCGTCGAACATCTCGGCCGTCATGCGGGTCGCGGCGGTGGGCACCAGCGCATTGACGTGGATGCCATGCTTCTGGCCTTCCAGGTGCAGCACGTTCATCAGGCCGACTACACCTGCTTTCGCGGCACCATAGTTCGACTGGCCGAAATTGCCGTACATGCCCGACGTGGAGGTGGTCATCAGGATCCGGCCGTAGCGCTGCTCACGCATGATCGGCCAGACGGCGCGCGCGCAATTTGCCGAGCCCAGCAGATGCACGTCGATGACCGCGTTGAAATCGTCGGCGCTCATCTTGGCGAAGGTCTTGTCGCGCAGGATGCCGGCGTTGTTGATCAGGATATCGACGCGGCCCCAGGCATCCATCGCCCGCGCCACCATGGCGTCCACGGCGGCGCTGTCGCAGACGTTGCCGCCGTCGGCGATGGCCTGGCCGCCCGCGGCCAGGATCTCGTCAGCCACGGTCTGCGCCGCGCCTCCGAAGTCGTTGACCACCACGCGGCAGCCGCGCGCGGCCAGCTGCAGTGCATGGCTGCGACCCAGCCCCTGGCCGGCGCCGGTCACGATGGCGACGCGTTCATCGAAACGAATGCTCATGGGGTTCATCCTTGAAGAATGGTCATGGTGATCCAGTCGGCCACCAGCGCGGGACGCGCGGCGCCCTCGATCTCGACGGTGACGGCATACCGGGTGGTGAACTCACGCGCGTTGCGCGGCGTGAACTCGCTCAGCACGAATCGGCCGCGCACCCGCGCGCCGACCGGCACTGGCGTCAGGAAGCGAACCTTATCGAAACCGTAATTGATGCCGATGGCGCCATCGAAGACGGGCAACACCTTCTGGCTCAACGCGGTCAGCAACGACAGCGACAGGAAGCCATGCGCGATGGGCCCGCCGAAAGCGCTTTCGCGCGCGGCGCGGGCCGGGTCCACATGGATGAACTGGTGGTCACCCGTGGCATCTGCGAACAAGTCCACTTGCGCCTGCGAAATGGTCACCCATTCCGACACGCCGATTTCCTGCGACACCTGGTCGGCCAGGGCTTGGGGAGTGAAAGGGGCTTGAACAAGGTCTGTAGTCATGGGCAGCCGAATATCCAGGAGGGAGCGCGTCGCAGACCGCCACCATGGCGCTTCAGAACGCTAAAACATACCGAGTAGTATAAACTTCGATTTTCTGATTTGTACAGCCGGTCGGATCGTCCTGCGAAGGCGCGTAAACCTGCCCGCCACGCAGTGTGCTGACTGGCAATTGGCTAAACTGGCGCTTTGCCGCAACGCATGGATGGAGAAAGGCGCATGAATGGGGAACCTACGGTGACGGCTGCACGCGATGACGGCATGGGCAATATCGAACTGCTGACCGCGGCGGCCGAGTGCTTCATGGAGCAAGGGTTCCACGCGTCCAGCATCGACGACGTGGCGCGCCGGCTGGGAGCCACCAAGGGCCGCGTCTATCACTATTACCGATCCAAGACCGACCTCTTCTTCGACGTGCATCGCGAAGGCATGCGTCGCAATTTCGAAGCCGTGCGCCCGGTGATGAAGGAAAAAGGCACCGCCGCGCACCGGCTGGCGCTGATGCTCAAGCACCATGCCCTGTCGATGATGGAGAATCTGGCGTTCGAGACGGTCGTCGTACAAGGCGTGCACATGCACCGCCTGGGCGCCACCACCCCCGCCCAGCGTCAGACCCTGGCCGAACTCATGACCATCCGCGACGACTTCGAAGCGCTGTTCAAGCGTGTGGCCTACGAAGGCGTGGAAGACGGCTCGCTGGCCATCGACGACGTCTCCGTCGCGGTCAAGGCGGCGCTGGGCGCCATCAATTGGCTGGCCGTCTGGTACCGGCCGCGCCTGGGCGAAACGCGCGACGACCGAGAGATCCTGGCCAACAAGGTCGTCCACACCATCATCGCCGGCCTGGGCGCCCGCGCCTGAGGGCGCGGCCCCGCCCCGTCCCGGGGCGAGCCGCCTGCCCCCTCACGCCAGCCGTTCGCGGCGCAGCCGTATCCCCGCCGCCTCCCGGTCCCACGTGCCTTGCGCCAGCCCCTCGCTGCGCAACACGTGCTTTTGCAGCTTGCCGCTGGCGGTCTTCGGCAGCTCCTCGACCACCCGCACATAGCGCGGCACCATGTAGTGCGGCACGCGCTCCGCCAGCCACCCGATCAACGCGCCAGGCTCCACCTGCGCCCCCTCCACGGCCGTCACCACCGCCAGCACCTCGTCCTCTCCGTGCTCGCTGGGCACCGCCACTGCCACGGCCTCGCGCACGGCAGGATGCGCGCAGATCTCGCCCTCCAGCTCGAACGACGAGATGTTCTCGCCCCGCCGGCGGATCACGTCCTTCAAGCGGTCCACGAAGAAGAAGGTGCCCGCCGCGTCACGCCGGAACGCATCCCCAGTGTGGAACCAGCCGTTGCGCATCGACGCGGCGGTCGCTTCGGGATTGCGGTAGTAACCGGTAAACAGCGCCCACGGCCGATGCGACCGGATCAGCAGCTCACCCACCTGGCCGTCCGGCACCGCCCGGTCCTGCGCGTCGCCCACCCGCAGCTCGAACCATGGCCGCGGCTTGCCGCAGCGCCCCGCTTCGGTCAGCCCCGGGCCGGCGCTCAAGGGGCTGGCGATCTCGGTCATGTTGTAGACCGTGTAAAGATCCACGCCGAAACGCGCCTGGAACGCCGGGGAGTCTTCCCCGAACGGCACGATGAACGCCTTCTTCAGGGTGTGCTCGCGGTCCCGCGGTGACGGCGGCTGTTTGAGCAGGAAGTTGGCCATGACGCCCAGCAACAGCACCACCGTGCTTTCGGTATCGCGGATCGCGTCCCAGAACTCGGCCGTGCGAAACTCCGGCACCATGGCGATCGATCCCCCATAGGCCAGCATCGCGTACACGTACAGCGTGCTGCCGCAATGGAAGATGGGGCCCGCGATCATGCACCGGTCTTCCGGCGTGATGCAATCAAAGGCGTCCGGCCCCATGGTGTAGAGCTGCACATAGGACGTGACGACACCCTTGGACAGCCCCGTGGTCCCGGACGTGTACATGATGGATTGCATGTCCCAGGGTTCGATCGGCGCCTCGGTCGCCAGCAGATCCGCCGCAGGCTCCCCCGCCCCATCCACCAGCGCCGCGAACGACACGCCGCGCGGCACAGCGGGCGGCGCCTCGCCCTCGCCCGTCAGCAGCACGCGGGTCAGCGCGCCAGGCGACAGCGCCTGCAAGCGCTCGACCAGCCCCCGATGCGCCAGCATCAGAGAAGCCTGGGCGTTCTCCAGCACGTGCTCCAGCGGCCGGCCGCGCAGTGCGGTGTTCAACGGCACATACACCGCACCCAGGTAATTGATGGCAAACCAGCTGGTCAGCAGCTCCGGCCCGTTGCCCATCCAGCACAGCACCCGGTCCCCCTGCTTGACGCCTTCGCGGCGCAGCGTGGCCGCGCGCTGGCGGACCTGGGCCAGGGTCTGCGCATAAGTCCATGTTGGACCGCCATGGAAGCGGACAAAGATTCTGTCCGGTATCTTTTTTGCCTGATCTTCCAACAAATAGCGCAGCACGCACGCCTGGCGATCGGGAACGGCCGCCCGAGCCTCGTCGTTCATCAACTGTCTCCTCATTTTGTTGTTTCGCCTATTTTTCATGACTTTTCCGCGGCCATCCAGGCTTGGAGAATGCGGACTTACCCGCACCATCCCGGGCAACCGCCTTGCGGCGTCTTGCGACTTTCAACATACTTGGTAGTATATCCACGAAATAAACCCGAAGGACAGTGAATGAGCATGGTTTCAATCGAGCGGGACAAGGACGTGGCCGTCGTGCGTTACGACCGGGGCGGCAAGGCGAACGCGCTGAATCTGGCGGCGATGGACGCACTGATCGACGCCGCGGGCGAACTGGCGCGGGATGACCACATCCGCGCCATCGTGCTGACAGGCGCGCCCGCCATCTTCAGCGCGGGCATTGACCTGAAAGACCCCGCGCTCTGGAGCCATGGAGATCCGCTGGTCACGCAACGCGCGCTGGCTCGCGGCGAAGCGATGTGCCGCGCCTGGAGCGAGCTGCCTCAAGTTACCGTCGCCGCCATCGAAGGCGCCGCCGTGGGAGGGGGCGCCGTGTTGGCCCTGGCTTGCGATTGGCGCGTCCTGGGCGCCGACGCGTTCCTGCGTCTGCCTGAAGTCCGTTTGGGCTTGCCTCTTGCCTGGGGCGGCCTGCCGCGCCTGGCAGGCCTGGTCGGCCCCGCCCGCGCCAAACGGGCGCTGTTCACCGACCTGCGGCTGGATGCGACCACCGCCGAAGCCTGGGGCCTGGCCGACCGAGTCGCCCCTGCCGGCGACGTGCTGCGCGCCGCCAAGGAGCTGGCTCGAGAAGCCGCCGCCTGCCCCACGCTGGCACTGCGTCTGACCAAACGCGCCATCGACGCCCAATTCGACGCGAGCCGCCACGCGCATGCTCAGACCGATCAGTTCCTGTTGTGCCACCTGCTGTCACCCGCCGCTGCGGGGTAGTTCCAAGGTCCGTTCCAACGTTCCATTCCGCAGTGCTATTCCGCTGTTCCGTTCCGCGTTTTAGACCCGTCTCAGAGCGGGCGCCCATCCTGGAGGAAAGACATGAAACCATTGCTTAGCGCCCTGCTCGTCGCCGGCGCCTTCGCGTTGCCGGTCGCGCATGCGCAGTCGGACAAACCCATCCGCATCGGCGTCCTGACCGACCTGTCCGGCATGAACGCCGACCTCTCGGGCCAAGGCTCGGTCGAAGCCGCCCGCATGGCGGTCGAAGACTTCGGGTCCACCGTGCTGGGCCGCAAGATCGAAATCATCGCCGGCGATCACCAAAACAAGGCCGACATCGGGTCCGCCACCGCACGCCGCTGGATCGACCAGGACAACGTCAAGGCCATCGTCGACGTGCCGACCTCGTCAGTCGCGCTGGCCGTGCAGGAAATCACGCGCACGTCCAACATCGCGTTCCTGGCGTCTACCGCCGGCACCTCGGACCTGACGGGCAAAGCGTGCTCGGCCTCGACGGCCCAATGGACCTACGACACCTACGCGCTGGCCAACGGCACCGGCCGCGCGCTGACGGAATCCGGCATCAAGAAGTGGTATTTCCTGACCGCCGACTACGCGTTCGGGCACGCCTTGCAGGCCGACACGGAAAACGCGGTCAAACAGGCGGGCGGCCAGACGCTGGGCGCGGTCAAACATCCGCGCGCCTCGAACGACTTTTCCTCGTTCCTGCTACAGGCCCAGGCTTCCAAGGCCGAGATCGTGGCGCTGGCCAATTCCTCCGGCGACACCACCATGGCCATCAAGCAGGCCAATGAATTCGGCCTGATCAAAGGCGGCCAGAAACTGGCAGGCCTGCTCATGTTCATCACCGACGTCGACGGCGTGGGCCTGGAGCAGGCGCAAGGCCTGGTGCTGACCACCGGCTTTTACTGGGACATGGACGAGCGCACGCGCGACTGGGCCAAGCGCTACGCGGACCGCATGAAAGGGCGCGTGCCGACGATGGCGCAGGCCGGCGTCTACTCGTCCGTGCTGACCTTCCTGAAAGGGGTGAAGGAAAGCCACTCACTGGAGGGCGACGCCGTCATGAAGCAAATCCGCGGCATGAAGATCGACGACATGTTCGCCCGCAACGCCTACCTGCGCGAAGACGGCCGCTTGGTGCACGATATGTACCTGGTCGAAGTGAAGAAGCCTTCGGAATCCAAGGCGCGCTGGGACTACTACAAGATCCTGCGCACCATCCCGGGCGACAACGCGTTCCGCCCGCTGAACCAGGGCGGCTGCCCGCTGGTCGCGGCCAAGTAAGCCAGGCCGTTCCGCCTTGCCCGAATCCTGACGCAGGCCGGCGCCGTGAACGCGGCGCCGGCTTGTTGCATCCGCCTCCCAGCCACCCTGCTCCGCCCGATCATTCGGACCGCTTCCCCATCGCGTTCAGCAAATTGTCATTAACCTTTCATTTGGGACTTCTAGCATTGCTCGTCCGATCAAGACGCAGCCCTCGCCCCAGGAATCCCAATGAGCAAATCCATCTCCGACAAGACCGTCCGCAATCCCGGCCTGAACACGCCGTTCAGTGAAATCCTGGAAAAGAACCTGTCGCGCCGCACGATGATGCGCGGCGGCCTGGCCGCTGCGTTCGCCACAATGACGAGCCTGGGCCTGGCTGGCTGTAACAGCAGCGATGACGATGACGACGCCGTGGACGGCGGTCCGAACCCGAACCCCAATCCCGAAGTCCCCGGCACCGAGCCGCCGGCTCCGGTCAAGCTGGGCTTTGACTCCCTGCCCACCTCAATGACCGACGGCTGCGTGGTGCCCAACGGTTACATCGCCCACGTATTCGCGCCCTGGGGCACGCCGCTCAACGACAACGCCATGCCGTGGGACCAGAACGGCAACAACAGCTCGAACGACCTGCTCAATTCGATGGGCATGCATCACGACGGCATGCACTTCTTCCCGATCGAAGGCAGCTCCACCGAAGGCTTGCTGGCGGTCAACCACGAATACATCGACGAGCGCGCCCTGCACCCGAACGGCCCCACGAGCGTCGCCGGCAAGCGCCCCGCCGAAGAAGTGCGCAAGGAAATCAACGCCCACGGCGTCGCTATCGTCCACGTGCGTCGTGAAAACGGCCGCTGGAACATCGTCAACAACTCGCGCTACAACCGCCGCTTCACGTCAGCCACCGCCATGAAGCTGGCCGGCCCGGTCGGCGGCACGGACTGGGTCAAGACCCCGTTTTCACCCAACGGCACGCAAGTGCGCGGCACCAACAACAATTGCGGCAACGGGTTCACACCCTGGGGCACCTACATCACCGCCGAAGAGAACTGGGCGGCCTGCTTCGTGAACACCGGCACGCGCCCGGCGCATCAGCGCCGCGTCGGCGTGTCCGCGGGTCCCGCCGCCCGCTACCAGTGGGAAACCGCCGCGAACGACCCCTCGGAAGTCCTCGGTGAATTCGCGCGCTTCAACGTCACGGAAACCGGCGCCAGCGCCACGCAGGACTGGCGCAATGAAGTCAACGGCTTCGGCTACCTGGTCGAGATCGACCCCTACGACCCCACCAGCATCGCCACGAAACGCACGGCTTTGGGCCGCTTCGCCCATGAAGGCTGCGCCTACAGCAAGCCCGAAGCCGGCAAGCCGCTGGCCTTCTACAGCGGCGACGATTCGCGTTTCGAGTACATCTACCGTTTCGTATCCGAAGCCGTGTGGGACCCGAAGGACGCCGAACGCACCGACCGCCTGGCCGTCGGCGCCAAGTACCTGGATAAAGGCACGCTGTATGTCGCCCGCTTCAACGCGGACGGCACCGGCGAATGGCTGGCGCTGACCGGCGCCACCCCCGGCACGGGTGGCCGCACGCTGGCCGATGAATTCGGCAGTCTGGACGCCATCCTGATCAACACGCGCGGCGCGGCCGACTTCGTGGGCGCCACGCCCATGGACCGCCCCGAGTGGACCGCCACGCACCCCACCAACGGCGACATCTACCTGACGCTGACCAACAACAGCAGCCGCAACGCCGCTACCGGCACCAACCCGCCGAATCCGCGCCTGAACAACGTCAACGGCCACATCATCCGCTGGCACGACGAAGCGGGCTCCGCCAAGTTCGAGTGGGACATCTTCGTCTTCGGCTCGGACGCCGGCGCCGACGCCGACACCAACCGCTCGGGCCTGACCGCGCTGAACCAGCTGGCCAGCCCCGACGGCCTGGGCTTCGACGCCCGCGGCATCTTGTGGATCCAGACCGACAACGGCATCGACGGCGGCCGCAACAATAACGTCGCCCGCGCCACCAACGACCAAATGCTGGCCGTGATCCCCGGTTCGCTTGCCGACAGCACCGGCACCGGCCCGGCCATCAACGCGTCCAACCAGGCCGACCTGCGCCGCTTCTTCGTCGGCCCCAACGAAGCCGAAATCACCGGCTTCGCCATCACGCCGGACTACACCAGCCTGTTCCTGAACATCCAGCATCCCGTGAACTGGCCGTCGTACGGCACGGACGACGCCACCGTCGCCTCCACGGGCACGGTGCGCCCGCGTTCATCGACCGTGGTGATCCAGCGTGCGGACGGGGGACCGATCGGGGTGTGATCAGCGCACCGCGAACCAGTCGCCGAACAGGCTGCCGTTCATGCCGCAAAACGGCGGACCGAAGCCGGCGTCTTTGACACCGGCGGGCGGGACTTCGCGGACCACCAGCACAGCGCCGCGGCGCGTCAGGGTAAGCACCCAGGGCGCGCCGTCCTGATAGGTGACGCTCAGGGTGTCACCCGAGACGACCGCGTTGCCGCTCAAATCGCAGACCCAGCTGCCGCTATAAGGCCGAGAGGAATTGGCCGCCACGAACAGCTTGCCCTCGGCGGTTTGCGTGATCTCGATTTCACCTTCGATGTTTTTCCACTTGCCGATAAAACCAGCCGGCGGCTGCGGATTGATGGCCTTCAGGAAACGCAGACGGTAATCCATGCTGGTGCCGATCTCTTTGAACGGCGTGCTTCCCACGTGGGGCTCGGCATAGATCTTGTCGCGCACGCTCAGGAAATAACGCTGATCGGCGGTCAGCGATTTGGCTGCCTCGGCGTCAAGCTTGCCACGCACCGCGTTGTATTGCTGTGCGATGGCCGCATCCTGGGCGGCCAGCACGGCGTTGCCGCAAAGGGATTTTTCGACCGGCGTGGAAGCTTTGGCGCAGTTGAATGAGGGCGCAGCCGCCGCCGCGCTGCCCGCGGTGGCCAACGAGGCTGCAAGGACCAGATGACGGATCACGGCGTGAAGTTCTCTAGAGGGTGTGGACGGTCGACTGCTTACTTCCCGCGGCCGATCGACAGCGGCACGCCCCAGATCGGATCCTCCATGCCCTCTTTGCCCAACGGCGTGATCTGCATGGGTTGCAAGGTGGACAGCAGTTGCCGATGCGCATCGGTCAAATCGCGCTGCGCGATGAGCTTCTGGGTGAACTCCATCGGCGCCGGGCGCGTGTAGACGGTGAAGTCCTCAAGCGGGCACTCGATCTTCTTCGGATCGACCGCGCGGCAACCCGACTGCTTGTACTGGTAGCTGGGCGTCTTCATGTGCACGCGTTGACTCAGCACGAACTGGCCGCCCCTGAGCGTAAAGCTGGCCAGCGCCCGGTTCGGCGCAAGGCGCGACTGCACCTTGATCGCGGGAATGTCCCGCGAATCCGTCTGCTCGTAATAGCCGGCGCGGGAACCCTGCGTGGTCTCGGTGTACTGCTCTTCGCCCCAGCTGACGCAGGCCCCCGTCCCCCGATGCACCGCCGTGCAGACCGTGCGCGTCTTCAACTGGGTGCCGGTGGTGCCTTCGTGCCAGTTGGTCTCTTTGTAGTACTCGCGATAGAGCTCCGGCGACAGATACACGGTGCCATTGGCGCCCCGCCCCGAGCCTGCCGGACCGCTGCGCGCGCCCACCTGGTCCAGCAAGGCATTCAGCTTGTAATCGTCGCCGCCCGTCAGCAGGTATTTGCCCGGCGGCAAGATATGCACTTCAAACGCCTTGAACAAATAGGTGGCGTCCTTGTCGCGTTGCAGCGCATTGTTCTGGAACTTGCGGCCAAAGGTGATGTTCTGCATTTTTTCATGCGTAAAGATCACATTGCCGGTCCATTTCATCATGGACTCCGCATCGTTCAGCGTGGCATGCGGCATCACGTCGGCCACCAGCACCACCGCCATGTCCGCCTTCAGCGCCTTGTCGATCAAGTCCAGCAGCTGGGCATATCGCGGGTCGTCCATGGTGCCTTCGCCGTGTGAATCCGGCACGGTCACGCATCCCGATAAAGCCAGGGCAAGCGTCAGGGCGGAAAGGGCGACTCGCGGTTGGGCCAGCGTCATGGGATCGGTCCTTGAATGGGGCGGAATCGGATACGTGATCGCGCATCCTACTGACTTGAAAGGAGGCTGCAACCATCGGGTGGCGGACTGAAACATGGCCCGGCCGGCCATGACGCGCACCGCTTGGCATGCCCCACTCGCCTGCGCGAAGGGATGCCTGGCTGGGATCAAGCCGTGGCGCGGGCTGCGACCATGCCAGGGGGCACGGAAGACGCCATGCGAGCGCTGACAACCCATCGCGAGGGGCGTAATTTATTGTTGCGAGTGTTTCGCACGCCCCGGCGATATCGGTCCACGGAGGGCCCACCGCGCACCCGCACCGCTCCTGCTTTTCCCCTCACATCCGTTCACCCGGCAATCGACTGGCCTGCCTGACCCAATCGCTGAATTGCGCCTCGTCCAGCACATCGTCCTCGCGAATATCCAGATAGCGGGTGTCCTGGCTCTTGGACGCCCCCGGCGGCATGGGCTGCAACGACTGCCCGCGGAAAAAGGCGACTTTGACGTACTTGGTGAAGCAATGCAGGCTCAAGAACCAGCCCTCGCCTTTCAAACCATAGAACGGCGAATTCCATTTCACGGCTTTGTGCACGTTGGGAACCGCCTGGACGATCAGCGCGTCGACCCGGCGGCCCAGCTCCTGCTTCCAGCCGGGCATCGCCGCGATATAGGCTTGCACGGGACCCTCGCCTTCGCCTTTGGGGATTTGCGGATTGCCGCCAGACAGCAGGACGGGTTTGCCGTCAGCGCTATCGTCCGGCTTCGCGGCGGACGGCTTCACGGCCGTTTTCGGCTTGGTGGTAACGGCATTCTCGCGGGCAGCGGTCTTGCTGGCGGACGTCTTTCCGGCCATGGAATGGCTCCGTTAAGGGGAAGCTCGACAGTAAACCGAGTCCCCCCGGCCGCCAAGCCCCCTTGGCCGCGAGCCTCCTCCCCCCCGGCGCTGCGCCACGCGCCCACAAGCGGACCCCGTTTGGGCAATTCAAATACCCGGACGCAGTCCGAAGCGTCGTTCCAGTTCTGAGACCGCGCTCGCATCATCCAGTGCGGTTTCCACCACCTCGTTGTCCCGAACCACCTTCAGCGCATTGCCCACCAGGATGCTGCGGCCCGATTCGTCGTGCAGCACCACCACGCGCTTCTGCACGAAGATCGCGTCCGGGTGGGTCGAGTTCAGGTAGTTCGCCGGCACGAAGTCGATCCAGTCCTGCGGCGACAGGTCAAACGCGTACTGATTCAGCCATTGCCCGCCGGAGCGCGCCTTCAGGACGAATTCCTCGCCCGCCGGCCGGCTCAGCATGAAGGCGTCCATATCCTGATGCACTTCGGCCTCCAGTTCCGCCAGGTTCATTGGCGCGCGTATCCCATAGCTGCCAAAACCCAGATCGCACAGCCAGTCGGCGCCGCTTACGCGGACCACTAGCGCCATATGGGTCTTGGGTCGCTTGACGGGGTAGAACATCGGGCGGGCTGCCACAAAGCGGTAGGCAATGCCCAGCGCCTCGAGCGCCATGGCGAACAGGCCGTTTACCTCATAGCAATAACCGCCACGGCGGCGCTCGACGATTTTCTCCACAATGGCTTCAGGCACCAGCGATACGACGCGTCCCGCCTGAACGTCCAGGTTCTCGAAGGGCACCGTGAACAACTGGCGGCGCATCAGCGCGGCCACCGTGGCGATGTCGGGGCGGGTGCCGCCGTCGTGGCCGATGCGTTCAAGGTAGCGGGCCAGGTTGAAATTATCTGCGTGCATGGAATGCGCCTTCCGGTTTCGGGCTGATAGGGGAAACTGGATAGTGCCCGCAACAGTGCGCCTGGACGGCGACAGGCCGGCCCTCGGTTAAGCTGTACAGATCGTGTTTTCTTCTATCTGTCATGCAGCACAGTTATGCGCTACTCGCTTCGCGGCTGAAAGCCGCCATTCGTGCCTCGGAATACCCGGTGGGCGAACGCCTGCCTTCCGTCCGCGCCTTGGCCGTCACGCATGGCGTCAGCGTTTCCACCGCCACCCGCTGCTACCGGCAATTGGAACGCGAGGGCTATGCGCAAGCGCGCTACAAATCGGGCATGTATGTGGCGGATTGGAAGGCCTTGCACCCGGCCCGCCGCAGCACGCCCGCAGCGGCCGCCGCGGCCCCCGCCCCGACTCGCCTGGAATTTGACCAGTTGGCGTCTCTGCAGCACCGCATGACGCAGTTGTATGCGCTGACGGCGCAACCACTGCCCTTGGCACTGCACCTGGCCAGCGCCGCGCCGCAATGGTATCCCTGCGATGCCCTGGCGCGGATCGCGCAGCGGCAGTTGCGGCAGGATCCACTGGCCCTGGGCGCCTATCCCTCCGGCACCGGGCTGCCGGCATTCAAGGCCGAACTGATCGCCCACCTGGCGACCTGCGGCATCGACGCCGAGCCCGAAGACGTGTTGATCACCAATGGAGCCACCGAGGCCATGCAGATCGCGTTGCGGTCCGTGGCCAAGCCGGGCGACACCATTGCCGTGGAGTCCCCGGTGTACTTCGGGCTGCTGCAAACCATCGAGAACCTGGGGTTGCGCGCGCTGGAAGTACCCTGCGTGCCGGGCCAGGGAATGAGCCTGGAGGCACTGGAATACGCGTTGGAACATCATGGCGGCGTGCGGGCGGTAGTGGCCATGCCGTCGTTCCAGAACCCGCTGGGCGATTGCATGCCGGAGGCCGCCAAGCAGCGCCTCTTGAAGATCGTGCGGCGCCATGACCTTACCCTGATTGAAGACGATGTCTTCGGCGACTTGGGACACAAGACCGACCGTCCACCCGCCGTAAAGGCCTGGGACCGCGATGGCCGGGTGATTTACTGCGGCTCGTGCAGCAAGAGCATCGCGCCCGCGTTCCGCCTGGGCTGGGTGCTGGGCGGCCAGCGGCATCGCCAACTGGAATCGCTGAAGATCAGCAGTTCTTTAGCCGCGCCGTTGCTGGAACAGCAAGTGCTTGCCGACTACATGAAATCCGGCAAGCTGCCCGCGCATCTGCGCAAGCTACGCGCGCGCTTGGCGTCGGTCGTGCCGCTGGCCAGGGACTGCGTGCGCCAGCACTTCCCGGCAGGCACGCGCGTGCGGGGGCCCGACGGCGGATGGTGGCTGTGGCTGGAACTCCCCGACCAGACGGATACGTTGACGCTCTTGCGCACGGCGGTACAGCACGGCATCGCCTACACACCAGGCACGCTTTTCTCCGCATCGGGAAAATTCGGCCACTGCTTGCGGTTGAACATCGCCCGGCCCTGGAGCACCGCGATGGCCGATGGCCTGCGGGCCTTGGGTGCCGCCGCAGCCAACACGCAAAAAAGCCGGCCCGCTCGCGCGATACCGGCTTTCAGCTAAAAGTGTCGGGAAACACTTTCAAAAATTCGACCACATCAAGTGGTCGGGGCGAGAGGATTCGAACCTCCGACTCCTGCGTCCCGAACGCAGTACTCTACCAGGCTGAGCTACGCCCCGAGTCTTAATAGTCTTACTACTTACTATCCAGGCATTTCTGCCTACCTGCTTGCTCGGCTACGCTCAGTGCAACCAAACATCTTGCTGCTTTTTCACTATCAATTTTTCACTATCAACAGCGACCGCTATTAGAACCTAAATTCAGTTTTTTTGAAAATCGGGTTTTTCAACCTTGCTTTTCAATCTTGCTTTTCAATTCCCCGAATCAGGTTTCCGCGCTAGCGATCTCTATTCACCGCGAAAGCGCAGAATTCTAGCAGAGAATTAAGGAAAGGGGAAACGGGGTAGGCGGACAGGGCTTCGCGGGCCCGATCGGCCTCGGCCACGGCGGCCTGGCGGGCGTGTTCCAGCGCGTCGGTAGCCTGGATAGCGGCGGCCACGGCGGCGAAGTCGGCGTCGCCCGTCTTGATGGCGTCGCGGATCAGTTGTTGCTGTTCAGGCGTGCCCACTTCCATCACGCGGATCAGCGGCAGCGTCGGCTTGCCTTCGCGCAGGTCGTCGCCCACGTTCTTGCCCAGGGCCGCGGCGTCGCCGCTGTAGTCCAGCACGTCGTCGACCAGTTGGAAGGCCGTGCCGACATGGCGGCCGTAGGCAGCCGCGGCGGCTTCCTGCTCGGGCGTCGCGCCCGCCAGCACGGCGCCGACTTGGGCGGCGGCTTCGAACAGCTTGGCGGTCTTGTAGCGCACCACTTGCAGGTAGCGCTCTTGCGAGACGTCCGGATCGTGTACGTTCAAGAGCTGCAGCACCTCGCCTTCGGCGATCACCGTGGTGGCTTGGGACAGGATGCTCATGATGCGCATCGAGTCGGCCTCGACCATCATCTCGAACGAGCGGGAATACAGGTAATCGCCCACCAGCACGCTGGCGGCGTTGCCGAACACGGCGTTGGCGGTGTCGCGGCCGCGGCGCAGGTCGGACTCGTCCACCACGTCGTCATGCAGCAAAGTGGCCGTGTGGATGAATTCCACGACGGCGGCCAGCAACTGGTGATGCGTTCCTTCGTATCCCAGGGCGCGCGCCACCATCAGCACCATGGCCGGGCGCATGCGCTTGCCGCCCGCCCCAATGATGTAGTCGCCGATCGTGCGGATCAGCACCACATCGGAATTCAGCCGATCGCGGATGACCGCGTCGACAGCCTTCATATCGTCAGCAATGGGGGCAATAAGCGCGGGGAGGTTCAAGACGTATCCGACAAGTGAAACGAGCCGCGTGGGGGCTCTTACCGCTGGGCCCGCCAGGTGCGGCGGGGGATTCGACCAGCGATTATACGGGGTGTTACGGGGGGGCCGGCAGGCGCGTCCACCCCGCGTGCGCGCCTGCCCCGCGCCCTCCCCGATCCTGTTACAGGCCGCGCCCGGCCAGATTGGCGTACAGCGCGCGCACCCCGAAGGTCCACGGCGCGATCTGGGTGCTTAGCTGCACCTCGTTGACCAATGCGCCGATGCGCTCGGACGCAATCACCACGCGGTCGCCCAGCTTGTGGGTGAACCCCGTGCCCGGCCCCTTGCGGTCCTGGCTGGGCGAGAACATCGTGCCCAGGAACAGCATGAAGCCGTCCGGATACTGGTGGTGCGCGCCGCAGGCCTGGCGCACCAGGTCCAGCGGGTCGCGGCTGATTTCCCGCATGTGGCTCACGCCGCTCAACGCAAAGCCATCCGCGCCATCGATGCGCAGCGACACGTCGGCCTGGCGGACGCTGTCCATATCGAAGCCGCCGTCGAACAGGCGGATGAAGGGGCCGATGGCGCACGATCCGTTATTGTCCTTGGCCTTGGTCAGCAGCAGCGCGCTGCGGCCTTCGATGTCGCGCAGGTTGACGTCGTTGCCCAAGGTGGCGCCCACGACCTCGCCCCGGCTGTCCACCGCCAGCACGATTTCGGGTTCCGGATTGTTCCACTCGGATTCGGGCAGCACGCCGATCGGCGCGCCAAAGCCCACCGACGCCATCGCCGGGGCCTTGGAGAAAATCTCGGCGTCGGGGCCGATGCCCACTTCCAGGTACTGCGACCATTGCCCGCGCTCGGTAAGCTCGGCCTTCAGCTTGGCGGCCTGGGCGGAACCGGGGCGCAAGCGCGACAGGTCCGAGCCGATCAGCGCCTGCATCCGCACGCGGATCTCGTCGGCGCGGCTGGCGTCGCCGCCGGCCTCTTCTTCGATCATGCGCTCCAGCAGGCTGATGGCGAACGTGACGCCGGCCGCCTTGACGGGTTGCAGGTCGCACGGCGCCAATAAGTGCGGCCCGCCACCGCCTTGCAACGTGGCCGCCATCAACGCCCGCACGTCGCCCAGCGATTCCCCGGCCGCGTTTCGCGCGACCGCGACGCGGTCGGCGCGGTCCAACAGGTCGGCCACGGTGGGCGCGACGGCGGTGATGTCGACGACTTCACCGTTGCGCACCACCACGACGCTGGGGCCATTCACGGGCGCCGGACGCCACACCCGCCCCACAAGCAGGGCTTCTGACAGATCGGACGGCAGCGTGTCTTGCTGGTTCATATTGTCTCCTCGCGTTATGCCTGCCGCGTCGCCGCGCGTTGCCTGCGACCCGGCCTTCCATTGATGGAGGACGAGTCTAGGGGAATGGCCTTATCATGTCCAACATTCTGATTTTGATTCCAATAGGTTGGAAATTAAGCATCCATGGCCACCGACTACGACGTTCCCGCCATCCGGCGCACACACGACATCCTGCGGGTGCTGGCCGGCCGCCGCACGCCGGTCAAAGCCGCGGAACTGGCCCAGGCCTGCCAACTGGCCAAAAGCACGCTTTACCTGCTGCTGGACTGCCTGGAGCAGCGCCGCTGGATCGAACGCAAGGACGGCGGCTATATCGTCGGCATCGAATTGATGACGCTGGGCGCCGCCTATCTGCGCCACGATGGCCTGATAGCCGCCTTCCAAGCGGCTGCCGACGAGTTTGTCGCCCGCTGCAACGAGGTCGTGCAGTTGGCGGTGCTGGAGGGATTCGACGTGGTCTACCTGGCCCGCGAAGACGCTCGCCGCCCCGTGCGGCTGGTGTCGGAACCGGGCATGCGGCTGCCGGCGCACGCGTGCGCGCTGGGCAAATCGCTGCTGGCCAGCCTGACCCCGATTGAGCTGGCCGCCCACGTGCCGGCGGCACTGCCGCGCGTCACCGGCCGCACACTGGCCACCCACGACGCGCTCTACCGCGAGCTGGACCAGGTGCGCCAGACGGGGCTGGGTCAAGACCGCGAGGAATTGGCGACGGGCCTGGTCTGCTATGCCGCCTATGTCGGCGTGACGCCGCTGGGCAAGCGGGTGGCGGTCAGCACGTCGATTCCCACCGACAGGCTCGACGACGCCCACCGGCGCAGCGTGATAGCAGGCATCCGCCAGGTGGCGCGCGACATCGCGCTGCGGGTGATTCCCCCACTTTGAAGCCTGGGCGCCACACCTAAGCCCTTAGCCTGCAACGGCTTTTTGACTTTTAAAAAGTCCCGGGCTAATATCCTGGATTCGGTCAGCAATGCCCGAATTACGTCGGTTGTTCGCGTAAACCCTCTGGGTACTTTCCAAGCACTACGGTGCCTGAAAGCACAGGGCGGCTTTCCTTCTTGCCAGGTTGTGGCATCAAGACATGAAGGCAGTCTTTCCAGGGCGGCAATCCCACCCAGCAGGGCGGGTCGCGCGGATAGACCCATTTACCTATTTAAGGAACACCCCATGTACGCGGTCGTAAAAACCGGTGGCAAGCAGTATCGCGTTGCCGCTGGCGAAAAACTCAAGATAGAACAGATACCGGCAGACATTGGGCAAGAAATCACCCTGGACCAAGTGCTGTCCGTGGGCGAAGGCGACCAACTGAAAGTTGGTACGCCCCTCGTCTCCGGCGCTGTGGTCAAGGCAACGGTTCTTGCGCAAGGCCGCCACGACAAGGTCAAGATCTTCAAGATGCGCCGTCGCAAGCACTATCAGAAGCGTCAGGGCCACCGTCAGAACTACACCGAAATCCGCATCGAAGCCATCACGGCTTAAGAAGCGACTCGGTACCACTTAGCAGGAGCTAAACATGGCACAGAAAAAGGGCGGCGGCTCTACGCGAAACGGACGCGACTCAGAATCAAAGCGTCTGGGCGTCAAGACTTTCGGCGGTGAACTGATTCCCGCTGGTTCGATCATCGTGCGTCAGCGCGGTACGCGCTTCCACGCTGGCGTGAACGTCGGCATGGGCAAGGACCACACCCTGTTCGCGCTGATCGACGGCAAGGTTCAATTCGGCTTCAAGGGCGCATTGAACAAGCAGACCGTTTCGATCATCGCTGCCGAGTAATCGGACAAGCACGGTCAGAGCAACGCGGCTTGCCGCGTTCTCGAACGGCAAAAGCCCTGTCGCACGCGGCAGGGCTTTTTTGTTTTAGATCGGACGAGTAGTAAGCTCTTCCTTGCCCCCTGGCGGCGCCCGCATGACGGGCGGCAGCCCTATTACCCACTACACGCGCAGACACCATGAAATTCGTAGACGAAGCCACCATTGAAGTGGTCGCCGGCAAAGGCGGCAATGGCGTGGCGAGCTTTCGCCGCGAAAAGTTCATCCCCAAAGGCGGCCCGGACGGCGGCGACGGCGGACGCGGCGGCACCATCTATGCGGTCGCCGACCGCAACATCAATACGCTGATCGACTTCCGCTACGCGCGCCTGCACCGCGCCAAGGGGGGCGAGAACGGCCGCGGCTCGGACCAATACGGCGCAGCCGCCCCGGACATCACCTTGCGCGTGCCGGTGGGCACGGTCATCCACGACGCCGAAACCGGCGAAGTCCTGTTCGACCTGGACACGCACGAGCAGAAGGTCGTGCTGGCCGCCGGCGGCCAGGGCGGCATGGGCAACATCCATTTCAAGTCCAGTTTGAACCGCGCCCCCCGCCAGTGGACGCCGGGCAAGGAAGGCGAACACCGCTACCTGCGCATGGAACTGAAAGTGCTGGCCGACGTGGGCCTCCTGGGCCTGCCGAACGCCGGCAAGTCCACGCTGATCACCCGCATCTCGAATGCGAAGCCGAAGATCGCGGACTACCCGTTCACCACGCTGCACCCCAACCTGGGCGTCGTGCGCACCTCGCCGTCGCGCAGCTTCGTCGTGGCCGATATCCCCGGTCTGATCGAAGGCGCGTCCGAAGGCGCCGGCCTGGGCCACCTGTTCCTGCGCCACCTGGCGCGCACCCGCGTGCTGCTGCACCTGGTCGACGTGTCCACGCCGGATCCGGACGCCGACCCCGTCGAGCAAGCCGTCGTCGACGCGCGCGCCATTGTTGAAGAACTGCGCCGCTACGACCCGGAACTGGCCGAAAAGCCGCGCTGGCTCGTCCTGAACAAGCTGGACATGGTGCCGGACCCCGAAGACACCAAGCGCCGCTTCCTGGAGCTCTACGACTGGAAGGGCCCCGTGTTCGCCATTTCCGGCCTGACGGGTGAAGGCACGCAGGACTTGCTCTACGCGCTGCAAGACTACCTGGACGCCGAGCGCGAAAAGGAATACGTGTCGCGCGACCAGGCCGACGGCACCTATGTGGCGCCGGACCCGCGCTTCGACGACACGCGCACGGATGCCGACAAGCCCGCCGCGCCGCGCGCCGCCGACGAATAAGCCATAATCGCAGTCCTTACGATTACGTCTTTCCTCGCCGCAGCCGGCGCCCATCATGTCTGCTGAAACACCCGTCGTTTCCGTCGTCACCCACGCCCAGCGCCTTGTCGCCAAAGTCGGCTCGTCGCTGGTCACCAACGAAGGCCGCGGCCTGGACCGCGCCGCCGTGGCGCACTGGGCCACGCAGATCGCTGCCCTGCACAAGCAGGGCAAGCAGATCGTGCTGGTCTCCAGCGGCGCCATCGCCGAAGGCATGGCCCGCCTGGGCTGGCGCAAGCGCCCGTCCGTCATGCACGAACTGCAGGCGGCGGCGGCCGTAGGCCAAATGGGCCTGTGCCAGGCCTATGAAGCCGCGTTCGCCGAATACGGCCTGCGCACCGCACAGATCCTGCTGACGCACGAAGACCTGGCCGACCGCCACCGCTACCTGAACGCCCGCAGCACGCTGTTCGCGCTGCTGCGCCTGGGCGTCGTGCCGATCGTGAACGAAAACGACACGGTCGTCACCGACGAGATCCGGCTGGGCGACAACGACACGCTCGGCGCGCTCGTCACCAACCTGATCGAGGCCGACACGCTGATCATCCTGACCGATCAGCGCGGCCTGTACGATTCCGACCCCCGCAAGAACCCGGAAGCCAAGTTCATGTCGCACGCGCAAGCGGGCGATCCGGCGCTGGAAGCCATGGCCGGCGGCGCCGGCAGCGGCATCGGCACCGGCGGCATGCTGACCAAGGTGCTGGCAGCCAAGCGCGCGGCGCACAGCGGCGCGCACACGGTCATCGCCTCGGGCCACGAACGCAATGTGTTGACGCGCCTGGCCCAGGGCGAATGCATCGGCAGCGAATTGCGCGCGGTGCTGCCCGTGTGGTCCGCCCGCAAGCAATGGCTGGCCGACCACTTGCGGCTGCGCGGTCGCGTCGTACTGGACGACGGCGCCGTGCAGGCGCTGCTGCGCGAAGGCAAGAGCCTGCTGCCCATCGGCGTCACGGAAGTGGAAGGTGAATTCGGCCGGGGCGACGTCGTGGCCTGCGTGGACAGCCAGGGCCGCGAATGCGCCCGCGGCCTGATCAATTATTCGTCGGTGGATACGCGGCGCATCCTGCGCCAGCCGTCGTCCCAGATCGCCCGCATCCTGGGCAGCATGACCGACCCCGAGCTCATGCATCGGGACAATCTGGTCGTGCTGTAGGGCGGACTTCTCCGGGCCCTAATCTTGCTGCTCCGTGACCGGGTAGTGCTGCAGAAGAATGTAGCCCCACCCGCGCACGGCCAGCACAGGTAGATCAATATCAAAACGGCGCGCCTTGCTGCGCAGCCGCGACACCAGGACATCCACGCTGCGCGCCCCCTCTTGCGGATTGCTGGGGAAAAACCGTTCGCGGCGCAGGCACTGACCGGGCGCATTCAGCAGGCGGAGAAAAAAAGCCCGCTCGGTCACGGTCAGCGGCAACCGTTCGCCGCCAGGCCCCGACAGCACGCGTTCGCCACCCTGCACGCGCCACGCGGGCCCGTCGGTCGCGGGCGGCAGCAGCCGCCTGCGCGCATTGCGCAACAACGCATCCCATTCCATCGCTTCCATGCGCACCGAACTGTAGGCGTCCACGCCCGCCTCCAGCGCATCGACGCGTTCGCGCGGCGACGCCGCGGGTGCCTGCCACACCACCACCGCATCCGGGGCCGCGCGGCGCAGCGCAGCGATCAACTCCGGCACCTGCTTTCCCTGGCCCCGCAGAACCATCGCATCGACATTCTGCGTGCGCAGGCGGCCCAGGAGTTCGGTCGGCGACTCGCACGCGCTGACTTGCCATTGGAATTCACGCAAGGCAGCGACAAAATTATTGCTCGTCATTTCGTCAAGTTGCACGACGAACACATTGCCCCGTTCCCGCATGCGTTCGCACCTCCGAAATTATCACTTAAGTAATGCTTATAGCCACCAAAGTAAACCATGAGCAAGCTTCAATCGACGCGTGAAGACATTTTCAGACCGATTGAAGCAAACCCGTCTTCTGCGTGGCCACACGCAGAAGACGCTCGCTCGTCTGGCGCGGATCTCGCAAAGTGCAATCGCCAGTTACGAAAGCGGGCTGCGCCACTCCAGCCGGTCCGTGCGCAAGCTTGCGCAGATCCTGAAGATCGAACCGGAATGGCTCGAAACCGGCAAGGGCCCCATGGAACTGCCCATGGAAGGCTACGACCTGTCCGACACGCTGCCGCCCGCGGGCGTTGCCGAAACGATGCCGCGCCTGCCCAAACGGCGCCGGCCCCAGGCGCCCTGGCCTTATCCGAATATCGCGCCCTCGCAGTTCGACGGCCTGTCGTCCGAAGACCGGGCGATGCTCGAAGCACTGACGTTGACCTTCATTGAAACGGCGCAAGCCCGCCGCACCGTCAAGCCACGCGGCCGCAAGATCGGCTGATCCCGCCCGGCCACAACGCGCCTCCCCTGTTTGCATGCGCCCTTTTCGGGCAAAAAAAATCCGCATCGTCCGATGCGGATTTTCCTCGTCTGCGGGAACAAACAGGCGGTCAGGCGGGCAATCCCGCCCCGCCGGAAGATCAGGGCTTGGGCGCGGGCGCCGTGCCACCTGCGGCCGGGGCCGGCGCGGCATCGCCACGGATCTTGGCGGCGATTTCAGACGCGGCTTGGGCCGAGGCCACGCCAAACGCCAATACGCCGCGGTTCAGCGGTTCGGCGATGCTGGGGGCTGCGACCAGTTCCTGGTCGATCACCAGCGCAAGGCGGTTGCCAACGTTCTTCGTGCTCACCTCGGTCAATTTGCGGGCGCCGGCTTCAGAGAAGCGCAGGCCCACGAAATTCTGGCCCTGGCGATCCACCAGCGCGGCGGCGTCGGTCAGGTCGGCGCGCGTCAGCACGGGCGTGGTCTGCATGTAGAGCTTGCCGTCGGGCAGCGCAATTTCGCGCAGGCCTGGCGCGGGCTGCTGCTGCGCCAGATAGAAGTCGACCGACGAGGCGGCGGCCGGCTGCGTGGCCTGCTGGCCGGCTTCGGGCGTGGCCGCGGCACCGGACGACTTCGTCGGGGCGGTCTTGCAACCAGCCAGCGCCAATGTCACAACAACCAGGGCGGGCGCCAATTTGCGTAGGGTCAGTTGCATGCTCGATTCCTTCTTAAGTGGGCTGGTCCCGGCGAGACGACTGCCCGCCGGGCGTTTCATTGAAAAAGTGTACAGAACCTGAATGACACTGTCGCCCCAGACTGAATCCAAATGTAAAGCTGTAATACCAGCCCTCTTCGCAGTTGGCTCTATACTTCGCTTTCGCGCAGGGGTACTCGTCCCGCCTTTCCGGCAGGACGTGTTGAGAGAGTCCCTTCGTACCAGTACGGATAATGCCGATGCTGGGAGCCGTATTTCCGCCACGCGTCCCCGCACGCCTGGCGGAAGTCCATTCCCGATCGGCTCCAACAACTCGCTTGGAGCTTTCCATGAACGCCAATCCCAAATTCCTGGCCGCCACCGCCGAAGTCGACGCGGCGGCCGTCGCACCGCTGCCCAAATCGCGCCGCGTGTATGAAACGGGCTCGCGCCCCGACATCCGCGTCCCGTTTCGCGAGATCGAGCAGGACGACACGCCGACCATGTTCGGCGGGGAAAAGAACCCGCCGCTGACCGTCTATGACTGCAGCGGCCCCTACACCGACCCCGACGCCAAGATCGACATCCGCCGCGGCCTGCCCGAACTGCGCCGCGGCTGGATCGAAGAACGCGGCGATACGGAAGTGCTGTCGGGCCCCACCAGCGATTACGGCCGCGAACGCCTGACCGATCCCAAGTTGACGGCCATGCGCTTCGACCTGCAGCGCCCGCCCCGCCGCGCCAAGTCCGGCGCCAACGTGTCGCAGATGCATTACGCGCGCCGCGGCATCGTCACGCCGGAAATGGAATACGTGGCGATCCGCGAAAGCCTGCGCCGCGAACACTATCTGCAAACACTGCGCGACAGCGGCCCCGACGGCGAAAAGATGGTCAAGCGCCTGCTGCGCCAGCACCCGGGCCAATCGTTCGGTGCGGCCATCCCCGCCGCGATCACGCCGGAGTTCGTGCGCGACGAGATCGCGCGCGGCCGCGCCATCATCCCCGCCAACATCAACCACCCCGAAGTCGAGCCGATGGCCATCGGCCGCAACTTCCTGGTGAAGATCAACGCCAACATCGGCAACTCCGCCGTCAGCTCCGGCATCGGCGAGGAAGTCGAGAAGATGACCTGGGCGATCCGCTGGGGCGGCGACACGGTCATGGATCTGTCCACGGGCAAGCACATCCACGAAACGCGCGAATGGATCATCCGCAATTCGCCGGTGCCGATCGGCACGGTGCCGATCTACCAGGCGTTGGAGAAGGTCGACGGCAAGGCCGAGGACCTGACCTGGGAGATCTTCCGCGACACGCTGATCGAGCAGGCCGAGCAAGGCGTGGACTACTTCACGATCCACGCCGGCGTGCGACTGCCGTTCATTCCGATGACGGCCGACCGCATGACCGGCATTGTCTCGCGCGGCGGTTCGATCATGGCCAAGTGGTGCCTGGCGCACCATAAGGAGAGCTTCCTGTACGAGCGCTTCGAAGAGATCTGCGACATCATGAAGGCCTATGACGTCAGCTTCTCGCTGGGCGACGGCCTGCGTCCCGGCTCGGGCTACGACGCCAACGACGAAGCCCAGTTCGCCGAATTGAAGACGCTGGGCGAGCTGACGCAAGTGGCCTGGAAGCACGATGTCCAGGTGATGATCGAAGGCCCCGGACACGTGCCGATGCAGATGATCAAGGAAAACATGGAACTGCAGCTGGAACACTGCCACGAGGCGCCGTTCTACACGCTGGGCCCCCTGACCACCGACATCGCCCCCGGCTACGACCACATCACTTCCGGCATCGGCGCCGCGCTGATCGGCTGGTACGGCACGGCGATGCTCTGTTATGTGACGCCGAAAGAGCACTTGGGCCTGCCGAACAAGAAGGACGTGAAGGACGGCATCATCACGTACAAGATCGCCGCTCACGCCGCCGACCTGGCCAAGGGCCACCCGGGCGCCGCGATCCGCGACAACGCACTGTCAAAGGCGCGCTTCGAGTTCCGCTGGGACGACCAGTTCAACCTGGGCCTGGACCCGGACACCGCCAAGGAATTCCACGACGAGACGCTGCCGAAGGATTCCATGAAAGTGGCGCACTTCTGCTCGATGTGCGGTCCGCATTTCTGCAGCATGAAGATCACGCAAGACGTGCGGGATTACGCGGCGGCGCAAGGCGTCAGCGAGAAGGATGCCTTGCAGAAGGGAATGCAGGAGAAGTCAGTGGAGTTCGTGAAGAAGGGGGCTGAGGTTTATCACCGGCAGTAGGGTTTTTTGTTTGTGATGGCGAGCGGCGGGGGTCGGGTTCTTTAGACGTCCGTCGCGTTGGCGGCCTGGGGTGCGAGGGGCAACGATTGCGGTCCGGAGCCTTCGCTCCGGACTGCCCCTGCGTCATCCTCGTTGCCGCCTCCCGGCGGCTGCCTTCGGATTCCCTCGGGCTTATCGACGCCCCTCGCACCCCAGGCCCCCAACCCGCCGGACTCCGCTAGCCGCAATCTCACGGCGGCTGGGGAGGTCGGCGTGCTTAAGGTTCTTCTCCACGGCGGGGAGTGGTGGAGGATATTGCGGTGCCCGCGCCCGGCCGGCCGCGCGGGCGGCCTTCGGGCGCTTACGCAGCGTCTTGCGTCGTAGCGATTTTCGCTTCGCGTGTGGGTGCAAGGATGCGGATCATGCTCCAGCCATGCTACGAGTCACGATCAGCTAGTAGGCAGAACGACCGCGCCGGATCGCATCGACAGTCTCCCTATTAGACGGGTGGCGCGCGCGCAGGTCTGGCTACGCAAACCGCTATGTGCCGCGCGCCACCCACCCGACCCCGACGACGAGCGTCCCACGAAGCCACGGCAACGCGCACCCCAAGCCGCAACCTACACCCGCCTACAGCAACTTCCCCGGATTCATGATCCCCGCCGGATCCATCACTTTCTTGATCTCCCGCATCAACCGTAACTCCACGGCATCCTTGCTATGCAGGAAATGTTCCCGCTTCAGCTGCCCGATCCCGTGTTCCGCGGAAATGCTGCCGCCATAGCGATTCACTTCATCCAGCACCGCATCCGTGATCGCCGCGCCATTCACCGCCACCCAATCGCGGTCGGCGCCTGCCGGGCGCGACAGGTTGTAGTGCAGGTTGCCGTCGCCGAAGTGGCCGAAGATGAACGGGCGGATATCCGGATACAGCGCGCGCACGCGCGCTTCTGCCGACACCATGAATTCCGGGATGCGCTCGATCGGCAGCGACACGTCGTGCTTCAAGTGCGGGCCGTCGGCGCGTTGCGCTTCCGAGATTTCCTCGCGCAGCTTCCACAACGTCTGCAGTTGCGCCAACGACGCCGACACCGCCGCGTCCAGGCACAGGCCGCGTTCCAGCGCCGTGCCGATCACGCTTTCCAGCAGCGTCGTCAGCCCCGCCTCGTCCGCCGTGTCCGCCAACTCCACCAGCACATACGCCGGGTAGCGCTGGTCGAAGGGTTCCTGCACGCCTTCGGCGTGCGTCAGCACCAGATCCAGGCAATCGCCCGAGAAATACTCGAACGCCTGCAGGCGCGCGCCGCACTGCTCGAACAGGATCTCGAACAACTGCAGCGCCTGCGCCGGCGACTCGACCGCGGTCAACACCACCGAACGCACATCGGTACGCGGGAACAGGCGCAGCGCCACCGCCGTGATCACGCCCAGCGTGCCTTCGGAGCCGATCAACAACTGCTTCAGGTCGTAGCCCGTATTGTCTTTGCGCAGCGTGCGCAGGCCGTTGAAGATCTCGCCCGTGGGCAACACGGCCTCCAGGCCCAGCACCAGTTCGCGCGCCATGCCGTAGCGCACCACGTTCACGCCGCCGGCATTGGTGGCGACGTTGCCGCCGATCTGGCTGGAGTCTTCCGCCGCCAGGCTCAACGGCAGCAGCCGTCCCGCGTCCTGCGCCGCGCGGCGCAAGTTGCCCAGGATGGCGCCGGCTTCGGCCACCATCGTATTGGCCACGGTATCGATGGAACGCACGGCGTTCATGCGGTCCAGGCTAAGCACCACGTTCTTTGCGCCGCCGTCCGGCGTCGCGCCGCCGCACAGGCCGGTATTGCCGCCGCGCGGCACCACCGGCACGCCCTCTTGCTGGCACAAGGCCAGGCAAGCGGCGACGTCGGCGGTGGTGCGCGGACGCACGACGGCCTGGGCATGGCCGTTGTACAGGCCGCGCCAGTCGGACAGCCAGGGGGCGATGTCCGCGTCGGCGGTATAGACGGTGTCTGGGCCCAGGGCCTGGGTCAAGCGTTGCGTGAAGTCGGAGGCGCTCATGGTGTCTGCGTTGCCGGGGAAAAGAGGGGATCGAGTTGCAGGCGGCGGGCCGCCTGCTGCAAATGGAAGACCGCCGCTTGGCGGGCCTGTTCGGGATTGCCGGCGAGAATGGCCTCGAACACGGCGACGTGTTCCTGATGCACGGTCGCGGTCAGCCCCTCCTGCAAGCGGCTATTGGACCGCGCGGTGCGCACCGCCAGCCGCAGTTGCAGGTTCAGGTACTGCAACAGGCCCTGATAGGTGCTGTTGTGCGTCGCCGCGGCAATCGCCAGGTGAAGCGCCACGTCGTGCTCCACCCCTTGTTCGGGATGTTCAAGATGGGCCTCCAGGGCTGCCAGCGCCTCGGCCATGGCGGCCAGATCGGCGGGGGTGCGCCGCAGGGCTGCTAACGCGGCCGCGCCCCCTTCCAGTTCCATCCGCAATTCATAGACGTTGGCCAACTGGGCGCGGTCCACGCCGATGCCGCTGGATACCTGGAACCCCTGGGCACCCGTGCGCGACACCACCGTGCTACCCGAGCCCTGCCGGCTCTGGATCATGCCTTGGGCGCGCAGGCGTTCCGTCGCCTCGCGGATCACGGCGGCGCTGACGCCGTATTGCCCGGCCAGGATACGGCCGGACGGCAGTTTGGCGCCGACAGGATGCACGCCATCGGTAATGTCCGCGGCGATCTGGCGGGCGACCTGTTCGGTCAAGGTCAGGGTCTTGGTCAGCATGGCAGGGATTATAGGCTGACTTTTCAGGTTATCTGATAACTTTTAATGCGGTTATCCCTAAAATCCCAGACGCCCGTCCCCCCTCAAGCCGGGGCGGGTTCTCCGCTGGAGCCGGCCGGCACCGAGGCGTCAGCATCCCCGCCCCCGACAATCTCGCAGCAGCGCCCGCCGCGCGCCTTGGCCCGGTACAACGCGGCGTCCGCCGAATCCAGCGCGGCCTGCGGGCTGCGATTGGCGCCCGAAATGATCGAAATGCCGATCGAAAGCCCCACGCTGACCCGCGTGCCATCCGCCAGAGAGATAGCCTGGGAGGCGTCGCGCAGCAAGTGTTCACCCAGCCGCAGCGCAGCCGTGGCGTCGATGCCCGTCACCAGCACGATGAATTCGTCACCCCCGATCCGGGCGGCCACGTCGTCCACCCGCAGCATGGCCCGCATGCGTTGGGCAACGGTGGTCAAGACCTGATCGCCCGCGGCATGGCCGTAGGTGTCGTTGATCCGCTTGAAATCGTCCATGTCCATGTACAGCAGCGCGGCATGGCTGTCGTGTCCCCGCGCGCTGGCGCAGACCTGCTCCAACGCCGCCTGCAACCCGGTGCGGTTGGCCAGGCCCGTCAACGCGTCCTGGCTGGCTCGACGTTCGCTGTCGCGCTCGGCCAACATGGTCGACACCAGGATGCGGTTCAGCCGATGCGAGGCGATGCTCATGCTGACCAGGTAGAACGGGATCTGGATGAAGACGATGGCGGTGACGTACTCGCCGGTGAACAGCGCGCCCAGGCACATCGGCCCCAGGCTCAGAAAGATCATCGCGCCGACCAGCCGGGGCGCGCCGTAGTTGCGAAAGCAGATGCCGCCTGCCATCGCGCCGCAGGACACCCCGGCCAAGGTGGCGGCCAGCCAATCCCCGTTCAGGAAGGTGATGAACACGCCATAGCCGACGCTGAAGGCCCACAGCAGTGCCAGCAGGATGTAGACGTCGGTATGGGTGTTACCGCCCTTGGGCGCGGCGCGCAAGGCGGCGCGCAGGATGGTGACCCGGACGATGGCCAGCACCAGCTCCAGCGCCAGCCACGAGATATACAGCGGTTCGGGCCGGCGCCACGTGACCACGCCGGAAATCATCAGGGTATTGATGACGCCGCCGGCAAAGATGGGCAGCGTGCCAAACAGGCTGGCGATCAGCGCCGCGCGAATATCCGCAGGCGTGTCTTGCCCGGCGTGCGTCAACCACCGCGTCAGGCGCCACTTGGGCAAGCTGAACTTCAGTCCTGTATCCACGCCGTCACGTCCATCGCCATTACCTGAATTGAGTAGGCTGGCTGGCGTTATAGCAGGTATTTCAAGCCTTTAATATTGTCCCCAAGGGCAATAAGGGCACGGCGCGAGCGGAAATCCCGAGTGGCGCGAGACGGCGGCCTCAGTGCCCGCGATGGCCGCAGACCGCGCACTCCGGGTCGCGCTGGACGTTGACGCTGCGCCATTGCATGGTGCGAACGTCCAGCCACAGCAAGCGGCCGGACAGGCTCTCGCCCACGCCGGACAGCAGCTTCAGCGCTTCGGCCGCCTGCATGCTGCCGATGATGCCCACGACCGGGGCGAACACGCCCATCGTGGCGCAGTTGGCTTCCTCGACGTCGTCCGCTTCCGGAAACAGGCAGTGGTAGCAGGGCGCGTTGTCGTCGCGCAGGTCGTACACGCTGACCTGGCCGTCAAAGCGGATCGCCGCGCCGGACACCAGCGGCTTGCGATGCTGCACGCAGGCGCGGTTGATGGCGTGGCGCGTGGTGAAGTTGTCGGTGCAGTCCAGCACCAGGTCGGCAGCGGCGACGGCGTCGGACAGCGACTGGTCTTTCAGGCGTTCGACGCGGGCATGGACCTGCGCCTGGGGATTGAACGCCGCCAGCATGTCGCGTCCGGATTCGGCCTTGGGGCGGCCGACGCTTGCAGTGGTGTGGAGGATCTGGCGTTGCAGGTTGCTGAGTTCGACCACGTCGTCGTCAGCCAAGGTGATGTCGCCCACGCCGGCGGTGGCCAGATAGAGCGCAGCGGGTGAACCGAGTCCACCCGCCCCAACGATGAGCACACGCGCCGCCAGCAGTTTTTCCTGCCCTTCGATTCCCAGCTCGTCGAGCAGGATGTGGCGGGCGTAGCGCAGCAATTGCTCGTCGTTCATTTGTCCTTGCTGGGCTCGACTCCGGTCGGCGTGATCGTCATGCGCGTGGGCGTGCCGCCGCCGGCCTTGGCGTCAGCCTTGGCCTGCGCGCGGGCCGAACCCTTCTGCACCGGCTTGCCGGCCAGCACGTTCAGCGCCTGCTGCAGCTGGAAGTCGTCCTTGCCGCCGAATTCGAAAACCTTGGTCGGCACATCGACGTTGTCCTGATTCGAATTGGACTTCACTTCGTTGGACGTGCCCGGGTTGGACAGGTGGCGTTGCAGGTCGGCTTCGCGCGGCAGGCGGAACAGGTCGCCGTCGGCCGTATCGGCCACGACGTAGTCCGGTTCGATGCCGGTGGCCTGGATGGAACGGCCGTTGGGCGTGAAGTAGCGCGACGTGGTCAGCTTGACCGCGGTGCTTTCGGACAGCGGCAGGATGACCTGCACCGAGCCCTTGCCGAAGGTGCGGTTGCCCAGCACCTTGGCGCGCTTGTGGTCTTGCAGCGCGCCGGCCACGATCTCGGAAGCCGAGGCCGAACCCACGTTCACCAGCACCACCATCGGCACGGTCTTGGTCCAGGCGGGCAGGCCGGCCAGGTAGTTGCTTTCGCCGCGGGCGTATTCCGACGGCGTGGCCAGGTACTTGTGGCGGGCGTCGGGCGTGCGGCCGTCGGTGGACACCACCAGGGCGTCGGCCGGCAGGAAGGCGCCGGACACGCCGATGGCGCTGGTCAGCAAACCGCCCGGGTCGTTGCGCAGATCCAGGACGAGGCCCTTGAGCGGTTCTTTCGCGCCCAGTTCCTTCAGTTCCTTGGCAAGGTCCGAACCGGTCTTTTCCTGGAACTGCGCCACGCGGATGTAGCCCACGCCGTTGTCCAGCATCTTGCTGCGCACGCTGCGCACCTTGATGATGTCGCGGACGATCTTCAGCACGATGGGCTGGGGACGGTCGGCGCGCATGATGGTCAGCGTGATCGGCGACTTGGGCGCGCCACGCATGAGCTTGACCGCGTCGTTCAGCGTCATGCCCTTGGTGGGCGTGTCGTCGATCTTGATGATCAGGTCGCCGGCCATGACACCTGCGCGCGCGGCGGGCGTGCCTTCGATCGGCGAGATCACCTTCACGAAGCCGTCTTCAGCGCCAACCTCGATGCCCAGGCCGCCGAACTCGCCTTGCGTGGCCGTCTGCATTTCGCGGAAGGCGTCGGCATCCAGATAGGCGGAATGCGGGTCCAGGTTGGAGACCATGCCAGAGATGGCATTGTCGATCAGGGTCTTGTCGTCGACCGCCTCGACGTAGTTGTTCTTGATGGCGGCGAAAACGCTGGTCAGTTGCCTGAGCTCGTCCAGGGGCAAGGGACTGCCGCGCTGGGCGACGGCTGTCACTCCAACACTAAGCAATACACCAGCCACCGCACCGATGGCTATCAGACCGAAACCGCGAAACTTGCGAGTGCCCATGCACACTTCCCGAATTTTGTTTTCGCCGATGGGGTTTGGTAATTCACCAACGGTTATTTACCAACGACAATTTTGCCAATGCCCCTACTGGGCCAGCCACTGGGCCGGATCCACAGGAGCGCCACGATGGCGAATTTCAAAGTATAGGCCGGATTCCACTTGGCCGCCGGTTGCCCCTACCGTAGCAATAGTATCGCCACCTGTCACCGAATCTCCCACTCGTTTGAGCAGACTTTGGTTGTAAGCATAGACCGTCAGGTACTGCTGGCCATGATCCACAATGATGAGGTTGCCAAAACCGCGCAGCCATTCGGCGTAGACGACCGTGCCGGGGGCCACCACTTTGACGGGCGTGCCTTCCGGCGCGCGCAGCACCACGCCACGCCAGACGCCGCCGTCCGGGCGGTCGACCCCGAAACGGCCCTGCACCTGCCCGCGCACCGGCATGGCCAGACCATGCTTCAAACCGCTGCCGCCGCCAAGCGGCACCGCCCGGGCGGTCTGCTGGGCCGAAGCGCTACGGGTTGGAGTGGTTTCGGCCTCGGCGGGTTCCGCCTTTTTGGGGGGATCCGCGGGTTTTGCCGAAGCGGCCGGCGTATCGGCCGGATCCGTCAGGCGGGTATGGCGTTGTTCAGCCGGACGTAATCCGGCCGCGTCCGGGTCGGCCACGGCGATCGGGACGCGATTCTGGCGCGACGCCGCTTCCACCTGCTCGCGAGCCTGCGCCGCATCTTGCGCGTCGCGGCTATCGCGGTCGCGCCGGGCGGCGGCGTCGGCCGCCACCTTGCGGTCCGCTTCCGCCTTCTTGCGGGCGTCGTCCGCGCGACGTTGCGCTTCGGCGCGTTTTTTGGCTTCTTCGGCCGCGCGGCGGGCTTCTTCCACCCGACGGGCTTCCTCGGCCTTCTTGCGCGCCTCTTCGGCCTTGCGGGCCTCTTCGATCTGCTTGGTGATCGCCGCGTCCAGGTCGGTGATCAGGCGCGACAGGCGCTGATCGTCGCGCCCCAGCTTGTTGGCTTCGGCGCGCTGGGCGGCGATCTGCCCTTCCAGCTGCGCCAGCAGCGTGGCGCGCTCTTTCTGCTGGCCGACCAGGGCGGTCTTCTGCTCGGACGTTTCGGCCACGACTTTTTCAATCTCGCCACGGCGCGCGTCGGCGCGCGTCTGCAAGGCGGCCAGGCGCTCGATATCGGCCCGCAACGCCTGCACGGCGTTGGCGCGGGCCTGGGACACGTAGTCCAGGTAGCCCAGGTTGCGGCCCAGCACCTGGGGATCGTCGCCGGACAGCAGGGCCGTCCAGGGCGACACGCCGCTGGTGTACTGGGTGCGAAGCTGCTCGGCGAGTTCGGCGCGGCGCTTTGCCAGCACGGCCTCTTGCGCGCCGATCTGCTTTTCCAGGCCGGTCAGGTCAGCCTGCGCCTGGCGGTTGGCATCGGCCAGCTCCCGCAAGCGCAGGTTGATCTTGGAAATCGAGGATTCCGACTGTTTGAGCGCGTCGGCCGCTTCCTTGCGGGCAGCCTCGCGGCCGTCGATGTCCTTTTGCAGGTTCTCGATGCGGTCGCGCAAGGCGGCCTGCTGACGTTCGGCGTCGGACTGGCGTCCGGCAAGGTCGTTGGGCGCCGCCTGAGCCGACAGCCCCCCACCGGCCAACATGACCGCCAACAACCACCCTGCCGTGCGACGCATAAAAATATCAGTCCTTCTTAGCCTTGCCTTGGGCCGCGACTGCAGCCATGGCCGCCTCGATCTCGGCGGCATCGCCCAGATAATAGTGGCGGATGGGACGCAGGTCATCATCCAATTCGTAGACCAGCGGCTGGCCGGTCGGAATATTCAGGTTGACGATGTCGTCGTCCGACACATTGTCCAGGTGCTTGATCAGCGCGCGCAAGCTGTTGCCGTGGGCGGCGACCAGCACCTTGCGGCCGGCGCGGATGGCCGGGGCGATGGATTCGTTCCAGAACGGCAGCACGCGGGCCACGGTGTCCTTCAGGCACTCGGTAGCCGGCAGCTGGTCGGCAGGGATCTTGGCGTAGCGGCTGTCGAAACGCGGATGGCGCTCGTCGTCCAGCGAGAGCGGCTCCGGGGCGATGGCGTAGGCGCGGCGCCAGACCAGCACCTGCTCGTCGCCGTACTTGGCGGCGGTTTCGGCCTTGTTCAGGCCCTGCAGCGCGCCGTAGTGGCGTTCGTTCAGGCGCCAGTTCACACCCACCGGGGTGTACATGGCGTCCATGGCGTCCAGCGCGATCCACAGGGTGCGGATGGCGCGCTTGAGCACGGACGAATACGCCAGATCGAAGGTGTAACCCTCTTTCTTCAGCAATTCTCCGGCCTTGCGGGCCTGTTCGCGGCCGGTTTCGGTCAGGTCGACGTCGGTCCAGCCGGTGAAGCGGTTTTCCAGATTCCACTGGCTTTCGCCGTGGCGCATCAGAACAAGTTTATGCATGGTTTGGCACGCTTTCCGCGCGGGTTAAAGTTAGGGGATGGTTAAAGAATGCGCTCATTTTATAATTGAGTGATTTTGCCCTTGATTTTGCCCCGGCGCACCCGCCCATTTCCCTGGCGCGGCCCCTGAGGCGACGCCAAGGGTTCGCCCCTACCTGGCTTGTCGCCGTACTTCAGGATGCCCCGTGGATCTTCTGCAATTCTTGCTCGATAAAAACAACGTCTTCATCGTCGCCGTCGCCGTCATTTCCGGCGTGATGCTGGCCATCCCCGCGCTCCGCAAGGGGCGCAGCGGCTCGGCCGTCAGCACCGGCGAGGCCATCCAGATGGTCAACCAGCGCAATGCCGTCTGGGTCGACGTGCGTCCCGCCGAGCAGTTCCAGGCCGGCCATATCGCCCAGGCTCGCAACGTGCCGGCAGCCGACATCGAACAAAAGGCCGCGTCGCTGCCCAAGAACAAGCCGCTGGTCGTGGTTTGCGACAATGGACGCGATTCCGCCCGCGCCGCCGCCAAGCTGCGCGCGCAAGGTTTCACCGACGTGGTGCCGCTCGATGGCGGCATGCGCGCATGGTCGGCCGCCAGCCTGCCGGTTACCCAGAAGGGTTGAACCGGGGCGCCCGTCCCCTTCTTTCAAACCCGAATCGCAGGAGCGCCTATGAATAAAGTCGTCATGTACAGCAAGGACTATTGCCCTTATTGCGCCCGCGCCAAGGCGCTGCTCGAGCAACGCGGCGTGGCCGACCTGGAGATCATCCAGATCGACCGGGATCCGTCCCAGCGCGATGTCATGATCGAACGTACCGGCCGGCGCACCGTGCCGCAGATCTTCATCGGCGATACCCATGTCGGCGGTTGCGACGACTTGATGGCCCTGGACCGCTCGGGAGGCCTCGCCCCCTTGCTCAACGGCTAATCGCCCTTACTTTTGCCCCCTCCCACCAACGGAAACACTCATGGCTGATCAAGACCAAAACACCCAGCAAGAAGGCGGCAACGACGCGCCCTCGTTCAATCTGCAACGCGTCTACCTGAAAGACCTTTCGCTGGAAATGCCGAACGCGCCCCACGTCTTCCTGGAGCAAGAAGCGCCCCAGGTCGAAGTGAGCATCACCGTGGGCGGCCAGCGTCTGGCTGAAACCGTGTTCGAAACCACGGTCACCGTCACCGTCACCACCCGCATCAGCGACAAGGTCGTGTACCTGGTCGAAGGCACGCAAGCCGGCATCTTCGAAGCCGCCAACATCCCGGAAGAGCAGCTGGATCCGCTGCTGGGCATCGTCTGCCCGACGATGCTGTACCCGTACCTGCGCGCCAACATCGCCGATGCGATCACCCGCACCTCGATGCCGCCGCTGCACCTGACCGAAGTCAACTTCCAGGCCCTGTACGAACAGCGCCTGGCCGAACTGCAGCAGCAGCAAGGCGCCGCTAACGGCAATGGCAACAGCAACGGCAGCGACTCGGGCATCATCCTGCCCCCCAGCGCCACCCGCCAGTAAGCTCGCCGCGCCCCGATGAACAATCCCACAGAGCCGCGCCTGCGCGTCGCCGTCCTGGGTGCGGGAAGTTGGGGCACCGCGCTGGCGGCGGCCTCCAGCCGCCGCCACGCCACCCTGCTTTGGGCGCGCGACGCCGCGCAGGCTGCCAGCATGGCCGCCACGCACGAGAACGCGCGCTATCTGCCCGGCATTCCCCTGCCGCCGGCACTGAATATCTCCTCCGATCTCGACGCCACGCTGCGCAGCCTGCAAGACCAAGGCGCGCGCCGCCTGATCGTGCTGGGCGTGCCCGTGGCCGGGCTGACCGCCATTTGCGGCGAACTGTCGCGCCGGCTGCCCGCCTTGGGATTGCAGGACACCCCTATCGTCTGGACGTGCAAGGGCTTTGAAGCCGACACGGCCAGGCTGCCCCACGAAATCATGCGCGAGGCCCTGCCCGGCGCGGTCGGCGGCGCGCTGTCCGGCCCCTCATTCGCCCGCGAAGTCGCCCAGGGCCTGCCGGTGGCCCTGACGGTCGCCAGCACCAGCGCCGCCTTGCGCGACGCCACCACCGCCGCCTTCCATGGCGCCGCGCTGCGCGTCTACGCCAGCTCTGACCTGGTGGGCGTGGAAGTGGGCGGCGCCTTGAAGAACGTGATCGCGGTCGCCTGCGGCATCGGCGACGGACTGGCGCTGGGCACCAATGCCCGCGCCGCGCTGATCACCCGCGGCCTGGCCGAAATGACGCGCTTCGGCGTGGCGCTGGGCGCCCGCGCCGAGACCTTCGCCGGGTTGACCGGCCTGGGCGACCTGGTGCTGACCGCCACGGGCGAACTGTCGCGCAACCGCCGCGTGGGCCTGGAGATCGGCGCCGGCCGCAAGCTCGCCGACATCCTGGCCAGCGGCATCACGGCCGAAGGCGTGCGTTGCGCGCGTGCCGCCCTGGACCGGGCCCGCGCCATCAATGTCGAATTGCCCATCACTGAAGCCGTCTGCGCCGTGCTGTTCGACGGCGTGGCGCCCATGACCGCGGTGTCCGCCCTGCTGGCACGCGATGCGCGCGACGAAAGCGCGGACGCGGGCGGCCCGCTGGACCCGTCGCTGGGCGGCCATCTCTGACTCCCCCCCAACAACAAGACACCCGCACCGATTCCGAGGAGACATCCTTCATGACGCAAACCCGCAAACTCCGGGTCGGCCCGCTTCTGCGCGGCCTGTGCCTCAGCCTGGCAGCCGTGTTGCCGGCCGCCGCCCATGCCGACTGGCCCGACCATCCCATCCACATGGTCGTGCCCTTCCCGCCCGGATCGTCCCCCGACATCCTGGCGCGCACGATCTCGGAACCGCTGTCGCAGGCGCTGGGCCAGCCGATCGTCATCGACAACAAGCCGGGTGCGGGCGGCAACATCGGCACGCGCATCGTGTCGCAGGCCAAGCCCGACGGCTACACGCTGCTCTATACGATCAACGGGCCGCTGGTCACGGCGCCGACGCTGTACAAGAAGACGCTGGGCTACGACCCGCTTGCCGATCTGGCCCCCGTCACGTTGGTGGGCACCAGCCCCAACGTGCTGGTCGTGCCGGGCAGCCTGAAGGTCGATAACGTCCAGGACTTCGTCAAACTGGTCAAAGGCCGCGGCAATTCGCTGAACTACGGTTCCGTTGGCCCCGGCAGTTCGGCCCACCTGGCGATGGAGATGTTCAAGGAAAGCGCCGGCGTGGACCTGGCGCACATCCCCTACTCCGGATTCCCGCAAGTCATTACCGCCATCATCGGCGGCGACGTGCAGGCCGGCTTCATGGTGCCGGCGATTGCGGTGCCGCAAGCCCGCGACGGCAAGGTCAAGCTGCTGGCGGTGACCAGCCTGCAACCCAGCGAGGCGCTGCCGGGCATCCCGACGATGGCCTCGCAAGGCTATCCCAACTTCGAAGCCATTTCGTGGAATGCCGTGCTGGTTCCCGCCGGCACGCCGACGCCGATCATCGAACGGCTGAACAGCGAACTGGCCCGCATCATCGACAGCGAGGCCGTGCGCAAGCAGCTGGCCTTGCAATACTTCACCCCCGCGGCATCCACGCCGGAAGCCCTGACCGCCCGCATCAAGAACGAAAAGGCGCGCTGGGACCAGGTGATCGAGAAGCTGAAGCTGTCGCTGGATTAAGCGTCCTACACGCCGCCTTCGAAGCCTTGCTGGCGCCAGGCTTCGAACACCGTCACCGCGACCGCATTGGACAGGTTCAGGCTGCGCTGGCCCGCGCGCATCGGCAGCCGCAGGCGCTGCTGGGGCGCGAACATCGCTTGATGCTCCGCCGACAGCCCGGCCGTTTCGCGGCCGAACACGAACACGTCGCCCGGTTTGAAACCGATATCCGCCACACTGCGCTGCGCCTGCGTGGTCAGCGCGTAGATGCTCGAGGCGTCGGCGCCGGTGTCGTCCAGCGCCTCTTGCAGCGTGTCATGCACGCGCACGGGCTGCCACTCGTGATAGTCCAGGCCGGCGCGGCGCATGCGCGCGTCGTCCAGTTCAAAACCCAAAGGGCGCACCAGATGCAGTTGCGCGCCGGTATTGGCGCATAGCCGGATGGCGTTGCCGGTATTGGGGGGAATCTCGGGGCAGACGAGGATGACGTGAAACATGGCGGATAGGGACCAAGGACGGCGACGGCGCAAGATTGGCCGGGCAGCCGAATTGTCGCCGATTTGCCGTCGGGACGCCCTGCCCCCCGCCCGATCCCTGGCTCTTCAGCCCCTCGTCCCATAGCCATCGCCTTGTCTCAGGGCGTGCGCGCGGCCACCAGGATCGTCACGCTAGCCGCACCTGCCGCCAGCAAGGCGATTGCGGCCGCCTGGACCGTGCTGCCCGTGGTCATGACGTCGTCCACCACCGCCACGTGACGCCCGCGGACCTGGGGCGCCCCCGCGAACAGGCCCATCGCGCCGATCTGGCGGGCGCGTCGCCCCAGCGATGTCTGGCGGGGCGTTTCGCGAAGCCGCCGCAGCGCCCCGCGCGCCAGGGGTAGCGCCAGCTCGGCTGCCAGGCTCCGGGCGATTTCACCGGCCGGGTTCATGCCGCGCAGGCGCAGCGACGCACGGCCGGCGGGCACGGGCACCAGCAGGGCGTCCGCAGGCAGCCCGCCGCCACGCCGGACCTCGGCGGCCAGCAGCCGCGCCAGGACCGGCCCCATGCTCAGGCGCAGCCGGATCTTGAGCATCTGGATCAGGGCATCGGCGGGCGGCGCGTACTCGAAGGCCGCGAAGGTGCGTACGTAGGCCCGCGGCGCCCCCAGGCAGGCGGGGCACGTCGACGCGGTGGCGGGCAACCGCAGCGCACAGCAAGGACACCGGGGCCGGCCACGGGGCAAGGCGGTGATGTCGGCTTCGCAGCCGCCGCACAGCCGCGCGCCCGCCACTCGCGCGCCGCATAACGGGCAATCGCAACCGATCCGGGACCACAGCCGCCGCCCCATGCCTTGTAGGGGCAATCGGGCCCGGCCGCCGGGATGCGCAATAATGTGTGCCATCCCTCATGAAATCATGTTCCGCCCCGCGGCGAAGACGCGGGCGCGACCGAAATGTCCCTGCCAGAATCCGTACCGCTTCCCTCCCTTCCTCTCGTCAGTGCCGACGTGCCCCGGCAGTTCGCCCGCCGCGGCGACTTGTCCGATGCGCAATTCCTCTATGGGGAAGTGGCCCGCCGCATGCTCGGCCGCCTGCAGTACATCCGCGTGCAGCCTCAGGCGATGCTGGACGCGGGCTGCGGCGCAGGCGACAACCTGCCGCTGCTGCGCGAGCGCTATCCGGATGCCGCCTATACCGGACTGGATAACTGCGACCCGCTGCTGGAGCGGGCCCGCAAGCGCCATGCGCCCGCCGGCCTGGGCGCCTGGATCGGCAAGCTGGCCCGCCGCGGCCCGTCGGCCCCCGCTTTCATCAACGCCGACCTGGCGGATACCGGCCTGGCCCCCGAATCGCTGGAACTGGTGTGGTCGAACCTGGCCATGCACTGGCACCGGACCCCGCACGCAGTGCTGGCCGAATGGCGTCGCATTCTGAAAGTGGGCGGCCTGGCGATGTTCTCCTGTCTGGGACCTGCCACCCTGCGCGAACTGCGCCAGGCGTTGACCGATGCCGGCCTTGCGACCGCCACACCGTCCTTCGTGGACATGCATGACTTCGGCGATCTGCTGGTGGAAAACGGCTTTGCGGACCCGGTCATGGACCAGGAACTGCTGACCCTGACCTACCGCAGCCCCGAAAAGCTGCTGCAGGATGTCCGTGCATTGGGCGGGAATCCCGCCGAGGGCCGCCGAGGCGGGCTGGTCGGACGCGACTGGCGCGACCGCCTCTGCGCCGCGCTGGAAGCGCAACGCCGGCCCGACGGCCTGATCGCCTTGAGTATCGAAGTGGCCTATGGCCACGCCTGGCGTGCCGCCACGCACCGCACGGTGGCCGGGGAGACCCGGCTGTCGGTCAGCGCGATTGGCGGCCGGCACCGCGGAACCCCGTGAACCGGGGCCTCGCCACGGGGCCGCTTAGTGCAGGCGTTCCGGCAAGGGCACGCTGACCCCGGGTTCAGACGCCGACAAGGGCTGCATGGGCTCTGAGTTGGCGCGGATGCGCCGGCGCAGCACGGCCGTAGGCTCCGCCGGGGCAGCCCCGGCCGGCTCGCCACGCCAGGTGTGCGTCATGGCGTCCACCACCAGCGGCAAATCGCGCAGGCGATGGAACTGGCTGCGCAGCCAGCGGGCATCGTTGCCGCTGCGCATGGCTTCGTCGCGCAGGGTGGCGATCATGTCGCCCGTGCCCAGTTCTTCCGCCACAGGCATCAGCCGCTGGAACAACGCGCGCAGATGGTCCATCAGGCGCAGGCGCTGGCCTTCCGGCGTGACGTAGCTGCCCTGAAGGCCGAAACGGCAGGCCTGGAAGTGGTTGGTACGGTAAGACAGCCAGGCGTTGTCGCTGGGGTCGTCCTCGCGCATCAGCAAGACCGCCAAGGCCTGGGCGAAGGCCGCGATCTGGCAGGCGCGCTCGACCGTCAACGGCGTATCGCACACGCGGATCTCCACCGTGCCGAATTCCGGCTTCGGGCGGATGTCCCAGTACAGGTCTTTGATGCTCTCGGCCACGCCATAGGCGCGCAGTTGCGACAGGTGCGCCTCGAACTGGTACCAGTCCTTGACCTCGGGCGGCATATGGCCAGCCAGCGGGAAGCTGTTCACCGCATTCAGGCGCGAGCACGAAAACAGGGTATCGACACCCTCGCAATACGGGGACGAGGCCGACAACGCGATGAAGTGCGGCACATACGGGGACAGGCGACGCAACAGTTTGATAGAGTCGTCGCCGCTTTTCACACCCAGGTGGATGTGCTGACCGAAAACCGTAAATTGACGCGCCAGGTAACCGTACATTTCGGCCAGGTACTGGAAGCGCGGCGTATCCGAGATGGAGCGCTCTTGCCAGCGCATGAAGGGATGGGCGCCGCCGCCGGCAACCGCCACGCCGACTGCGTCGGCCGCTTCCACCAGGGCGTCGCGCATTTCGCGCATTTCGGCCAAGAGGCCCATGGGGTGCTCATGCACCGAGGAATTCAGTTCGATCATGGACCGCGTGATTTCCGGTTTAACGCGGTCGGCAATGGGATGGTTGGCCATTTGGGCCAGCAGCTCGTCAGAGGCTGCGGTCAAATCAAAACTACGGGGGTCGATCAGTTGCAGCTCGAGTTCGATGCCCAAGGTGTTGGGGGCCGACGAAATGAACGGGATCTGTTCCATCTCGGACTCCTTTGAATGTTTGATGAGGGACGCACCGTTCGACCTTGAAGCCCGGCAACTTCCCGGGGGGCACTAGACGGCGACTTGTGAACGCATGATAGCCGCAGGTTTGTGGCAAAACGATTGAAAATCGTGACATTTGTGTGCAACATCGCGATGCAATCGGTTTTACCCTCTGAAGCGCGGTGAGCAAGCGCTCACAACATAGAAATGGCGCGGGTTGCGGGCCGATGGCGGCCGGAATCGCAGTGGGGAAGCGGTTTTCGAGACCGGGTGGGATAACCCTGATTCGGGTTATCCCTGATGAAATTCCGGGCCCGGTGGCCCTTATTTACGCCAGAAAATCGGCGTGAACAGCACCAGGACGGTCAGTAGTTCCAGGCGTCCGATCAGCATGGCGAAGGTGCAGACCCAAATCTGGAAATCGGACAACACGGAAAAATTGCCCATGGGTCCGACCGGCCCAAGGCCCGGCCCCGTATTGTTGATCATGGCGAAAACGGCCGAGAACGCGGTGATGGGATCCAAGCCCGATAGCAGCAGCAGGCTAGTGAAGACGGCAATGGACAGGCCGTAGAACAGCATGAAAGCCAACACCGAGGACATCGTGCGCGTTTCTACCGCCCGGTCGTTAATGCGCACCGGGCTGACCGCATGCGGATGCAACATTGTTACCAGTTCATTGCGCGCCTGCTTGACCAGCAAAATGGCGCGGATCATCTTGATCCCCCCGCCTGTGGAACCTGCCGACGTGGCAAAGCCCGACAGCAACAGCATGGTCAGCGGCGCGAACAAGGGCCACTGGGCAAAGTCCGTATTGGCGTAACCCGTGGTGGTGGCCATGGAAATGGTGTTGAACATGCCATAACGCAACGCTTCCAGCGGCTCGGCGTAGACGCCTTTGATATACAGGAACACTGAAATCACCAGGCCTGCGCCAAGCACGACCACCAGGTAGGGAATGGCTTGTGGGCATTGGATGTACGCGCTAGCGCTGCGCTGGCGGAACGCGTTGAAATGGGTGGCGAAATTGATGCCGGCGATCACCATAAACACCATGGCAACCATTTCCACCGCCACGGAATCGAAATGCGCGAAGCCGTCATCCCACGTGGAAAATCCCCCCAGTCCCATCGTGGTGGCCATGTGGCACCACGCCTCGAACCACGACAGGCCCACCGCGCGATATGCCAGGAAACAGAGTATTGAAAACACGAAGTACACCGCGTACAACGCCTTCGCGGTGCTGGCGATGCGCGGCGTAAGCCGTTCGTCCTTCATGGGACCGGGCGTCTCAGCCCGCACAACCTGATGTCCGCCGACGCCAAGCAGGGGCAAAATCGCCACTGCCAGCACCAGGATCCCCATGCCACCGATCCAGACCAGCGTAGCGCGCCATAAATTGATGGACGCCGGCAACCCGTCAAGATTGCTCAGCACGGTAGCCCCCGTCGTGGTCAATCCCGACATGGCTTCGAAATAAGCCAGGGTGAACGACAGCGGCAAGCCCGCCCCGTGAAAGTAGAGCAGTAGAGGGATCGCCGCCAGCAACGGCAGGCCCGCCCACACCGCCGACACCAGCACAAAACCGTCGCGAGCGCGCAATTCGCAGCGGCTGCGCCGCGTCACTGCGGCGATCGCACCGCCGATACCCATCGAAAGCAAGAATCCATTCAAGAAGGCGCTACGCGCGGCGTCGCCCCCTACGTATGCGACCATCAAGGGGATCAGCATGGTGAGGGCGAACATCACCATGGTCAGGCCCAGGATATAGAGGGTGCCCAGAACGCGCTTCATGGGGCCTATCCTGCGGCGCGCGGCCCGCGGCGGTGTATGGGGTGGGTGCGCATCAGAAGAACGACGCCGACACTTGGAACAGCTTTTCCACGCGCGGCATCTGCCGGCGCGACGGCACGAAGACGATCACGTGATCGTCCGTTTCGATCACGGTGTCTGCGTCCGGCAGAATGATTTCGTCGCCACGAACCAGCGCGCCAATGCTGGCCCCCTTGGGCAGGCTGATCTGCCCCACCGCCCGGCCCACGACCTTGGAGGTCGAGCGGTCGCCGTGGGCGATGGCCTCCAGGGCCTCGGCCACGCCCTGGCGCAGGCGGTGCACGGCCGCGACGTCGCCGCGGCGCACGTGGCGCAGCAGCTCGCTCATCGTCGCCTGCGACGGCGACACGGCGATATCGATGTGGCTGCCCTGCATCAATTCGCCATACGCCTGCCGGTTGATCAGGGCGATCACCTTGCGGGCGCCCAGGCGCTTGGCCAGCAGCGACGACATGATGTTGTCTTCGTCGTCGCTGGTCAGCGCCAGCCACGTGTCCATGTCTTCGATGTTCTCGCGTTCCAACAGGGCTTCGTCCGTGCCGCTGCCGTGCAGGACCAGCACGCTGTCGGGCAACTGGGTCGCCAGGTATTCGCAGCGCTTGAGGTCGCGTTCGATGATGCGGACGCTGTATTTTTCTTCGGCTAGCTGGCGCGCCAGGCGCAGGCCGATGTTGCCGCCGCCCGCGATCATCACGCGGCGCACGGCACGCTCGGCTTCGCGCAATTGGCGCACGGCGCGGCGCGCATCGCGTGAATCCACCACCAGCACGACCTCGTCGCCCGGGGCGATGACGGTGCCGCTACCCGCCCGCAGCGGCCGGCCGCCGCGCAGCACGTCGATCACACGCGCCTTCACGTCGGGCCAGACGTCGCGCAGCTTGTCGACAGAGGAATGCGCCATCGGGCTGCCATGCCCCACCCGCACGGTCACCACGCAAACGCGGCCTTCGGCGAATTCCACGACCTGCAAGGCCTCAGGGAATTCGATCAGGCTGTGCAGATAGGTGGTGACGCTGCGTTCGGGGCTGATCAGGGCGTCGATGCAAAAGCCCTCTTCGCTCATCAGTTCCGGGTGTTCCGGGAACTCGGCCGAGCGGATGCGGGCAATGCGGCGGGGGATGTTGAACAGCTGGCGGGCGATCTTGCACGCCACCATATTGGCCGTGTCGGAGGCCGCACAGGCAATGAACAAGTCGGTGTCGACCGCGCCGGCAGCTTCCAACACCGACACCTGCGAGCCGTCGCCATGGACGACACGCAGGTCGAAGTGTTCTTGCAAGTACCGAAGTTGCGTGGCGTCGGTATCCACCACGGTGATGTCGTTTTCTTCGGACACCAGGTTTTCGGCCACGCTGGTGCCTACGCGACCAGCGCCCATGATCAAGATCTTCATGTGCTGCGCTTGCGCGCCGACTCGATGCCCAATTGCTTGAGCTTGCGGTAGAGGTGAGTGCGTTCCAACCCGGTGCGTTCGGACACGCGCGTCATGCTGTGGCTTTCGCGGACCAGGTGGTATTCAAAATAGATGCGCTCGAATTCGTCGCGCGCTTCGCGCAGCGGCTGGTCCAGCGAAATGCTGCCCAGCTGGCCGTTGGACGTGACCGGCACTTCGTTGGGCGGCGCCGCGGCCAGGACCGGGGGGTCGAGCTCGTCTTCCAGCGCCACGGTGGCGTTGGCGGTGGCCGGATGCACGGCGGCAGGCGCCGGATGCGGGGCGCGCCCGCGCGCCAATCCCGCCGCGACGGTCTTCAGCAGACGTTGCAGCGTGATCGGTTTTTCCAGGAAATCCATGGCGCCGATGCGCGTGGCCTCGACCGCCGTGTCGATGGTGGCGTGGCCGCTCATCATGATCACGGGCATATCGAGCAGGCCTTGCGAGCCCCACTCTTTCAGCAGGCTCACGCCATCGGTGTCGGGCATCCAGATGTCCAGCAACACCAGATCAGGACGCATGCGAAGGCGTGCGGCGCGCGCTTGCGCCGCGTTTTCGGCCAACTCGACCGTGTGTCCTTCGTCGTAAAGGATCTCCGACAAAAGCTCGCGTATACCGACTTCGTCGTCAACCACCAGAATTCTGGCCATAAAGCATCCACCTATTGCGTAGCCGCATTATCCTTTTCTTGCGCGGTCGCGTCCATAGTATCTGCCCCGGGAGCCAACCGGGTCAACAAGATGGAAATCCGCGCGCCTCCTTCCTTGCGGTTGGCAAGGTCGATACGTCCGCCATGCTCTTCCACAATCTTGCGTACGATAGCCAATCCTAACCCAGTCCCGTGGGACTTGGTGGTTACGTAGGGCTCGAACGCGCGCTGCATCACCTGCGGCGGGAAGCCCGGCCCGGTGTCGGCAACGGTAAATCTCAGTGCCTGCTGATCGGCCCGGTCAGGCTGTTCGCTGCGCATCAGTTGGGTCGTCACGCTGACCCGCCCCTCGCCGCCCAGTTCGGCGATTGCGTCGCGGGCGTTGGACATCAGGTTGTGGATCACCTGGCGAAGCTGCGTCGGATCGCCTTCGATCGCCGGCAGGTCCGCCCCCAGGTTCACGTCCAGGTTCAGCGCCTTGCCGGTCAGGCGGGACGAACCGCCGTCCGGTTCCCAGCCGTACAGCGACAGCACGTCGGCCACCAGCGCGTTGAAATCGATGCGCTGCATGACAGCCGGCGGCGTGCGGGCGTACTCGCGGAAATCGTCCACCATCTGCTTGAGCGACGCCACCTGGTTGACGATGGTGTTGGTGGAACGCTCGACGATCTGCGCCTCGGCCGGCTGCAGCTTGCCTTCCAGCTTCATGGCCAGGCGCTCGGCCGACAGCTGGATGGGGGTCAGCGGGTTCTTGATCTCGTGCGCCAGCCGGCGGGCCACTTCGCCCCAGGCCACGGTCCGGTTGGCCGAAATCACTTCGGTAATATCGTCGAACACGACCAGATACCCGTTGCCGCGCCCGTCCACCCGCAGGTGGGTGCCGCGCGCCAGCAGGGTCAGCGGCTGCGGCGCGGCGGGCGCGTCGCCCTGGGCCGGGCTGATTTCGAACTGCTGTTGCCAGTGCTGGCGCTCGGACCCCACGGCCGCGTGGGTCGAAAACGCCTGGCGGACGATATTGGCGAATTCCAGCATGCCGTCCACGGTTTCCAGCGGACGGCCGATCACCGACCGCAGATCCACCCCCAGGATGGTTTGGGCGCCCTGGTTGACCGTGGTGACGCGGAACGATTCGTCAAAGACCAGCACCCCGGACGACAGGTTGGACAGCACGCTTTCCAGATAGACGTTGGACCGCTCCAGCTGCTGGCGGTTGCTTTCGACCATGCGCCGGGCCTCGTCCAGCTGGCGCGTCATGGCGTTGAACGACCGCGTCAACTGGCCGACTTCGTCGCGCTCGGGCGGCTCGGGCAGCGGGCGGTAGTCGCCCACGCCCACGGCTTGGGTGCCGCCGGCCAGGCTCAGCAACGGCCGCACCAGGCGCTTGGACAGCGATAGCGCCACCGCGATGGCGCCGAACGCGGCCAGCAGCAGCGCCAGCGTCAGCGTGATGCCGTAGAGCTTGCGCAGCCCCAGGCGGGATAGCGCAAGCTCTTGGTAGTCGCGAAAGCCCTGCTGCACCAGATTGGCGTTGTGCGCGATCTGCTCCGGCACGGGTTGCAGCAATTGCAGCCAGCGCGGTTCGGACGCCGCGCCCAGCAGGTTGTCGTAGCGGTCGGGCCCGGTCAGCGGAATCACCACGCGCAGGTGCAGGCCGCCCTCGGCGCCCGCCGTGACCGGGTCATCGGCCTCGGCGGCGGAATAGCCGCGCGCCAGCCGCAGCTGGTTCATGACCGTCGACGGCGGCATTGCGGGCAGCAACTGGCCATATTGGCTGGTGGAAAACGCCACCATGCGCCCGCCACCGGTGAACACCATGGCCTCTTGCACGCCATTGGTTTCGCGCAGCCGGGTCAAGGCCAGCATCACGCCGCTGTCGGTGCTGCGGTTCAACTCCATCGCCATGGAGCGCGCGCGCGCATCCAGGTCGGCCAGCAGCGAATCCAGCGCGGCGCGGCCCAGGTTCAGGCCCGCCTCCAGCGCCGTGTCCACCCGCACGTTGAACCAGGATTCGATGGAGCGCGACATGAACTGCACCGACACGGTGTAGATCAAGGCGCCGGGGACCACGCCGATCAGCGCGAACGCCAGCGAAAAGCGCGCCGTCAGGCGGGCGCCGAACTGGCGGCGCCGGATCTGGCGCGCCAGCCGCACCGTCAGCGCCACCACCCAGATAAAGAGCGCAAGCGCGAAAATGCCGTTCAGCACCAGCAGCGTGTCGTAGTAGCGCGCAAAGCGCGAGGCATTGCCCGTGGACCATGCCAGCAACCCCAGCAACGCCAGGCCGCTTACGGCACCCACCATCAGGGCCAGCCGGAGCAACAGCCTCATGAGGGATCTTTCTCCTTGCCGCTCAGCGTGAACGAGAAGTCCATCCAGGGAGTCCCCTGCGCCCACGAGCTGCTGTTCAAGGCGTTCACCTGGAACGGTCGGGGCAAGAGCGAGGTGTCCAGGCGCAGCCGGAGCTGACCGCCGTACAGCACCCCTTCGTCGAAGTCGCCGGCATCCGCCACCGACCAGTTGCGGATGTGGCGGATGACGCTCATGGCGTCGTCCAGCGACGCCACCGGGAAGGACAGTTCGCCCACGCCCGCGCGCCATTGCCGGGTCAGGGCGTTATAGACGACCCGCCACGTGCGGGACGTGTCGACCAAGGACTTGTCGAACCACCACCAGCGCTCCTGCGTCATGGTGAGGTCGGCCGTGAAATACAGGGGGACGCCGCGCTGGGCCGCGTCCCGCAACTGCTGGTTCAGTTCGAATTCGATGTCCGCGTCGATCTCCAGGCGGCCGTTGCGCACGACCGGCTCGACCCGCACGACCTTCGGTTCGGCGCCATATACCTCGCCGCCCGGCACCAGGGAAAGCAAGGCGGATACCAGCAACAACCCAAGAAATAAACGCGAAATGATGGACATACGACACCGAAACACCGTCATGCCCCTATTCTTGGTGATTCAGGACTGCTTGGCAAACAGGGCGTAGAAAAACCCGTCATGTTGGGCTGCCGGTGTTGCATCGACCGCAACAGGCAGCAATTGGCCTGGAGCGTCCAGCCGCTGGGCCTCGGGGTGGCGCTGCAGGAACTCCAGGGCCTGGCGCGCGCCTTCGATCGGGAAGACCGAGCACGTCACATAGAGCAAGCGGCCGCCGGGCGCGACGGTCTGCCACAGCGAATCCAGGATCTTGGCCTGCAGCGTGGCCGTGCGGCGCACATCGTTTTCGCGGCGCAGCCAGCGGATGTCGGGGTGGCGGCGCACGATGCCCGACGCCGTGCAAGGCACGTCCGCCAGCACCGCGTCAAACGGCTTGCCGTCCCACCAGGCGTCCAGGTCGGACGCGTCGGCGGCTTGCAGCTGGACGCGTTTGCTGGCCAGGCCCAGGCGGTCCAGGTTCTGCTCCACCCGTTCCAGCCGTTCGCCGTCGGCGTCCAGCGCCACCAGGTCGATATCAGCCAGCTCCAGCAGGTGGGCGGTCTTGCCGCCAGGCGCCGAGCAGGCGTCCAGCACACGCATGCCGTCGGCCGGCGCCAGCAGTTCGGCCGCCAGCTGCGCGCCGGCGTCCTGCACCGACCACCAGCCTTCCGCGAAACCGGGCAATTGGGTCACGGGTTTGGGGCTGCTCATCACGAGGCCCGCCTGGCCCACCGGTTCCGCCGACAGGCCGGCGTCCTGGAAGGCCGCCAGCACCTGCTCGCGGCTGGCGCGGCGGCGGTTCACGCGCAAGGTCAGCGGGGCGGGCACGTTGGCCGAAGCCAGGATCTCGCGCCATTGCTGCGGATAGGCCACGCCCAGTTGCTTGACCCACCAGCCGGGGTGGTTCCATTGGGCCTCGGGGCTATCGGCCACCGCAGCTTCCAGCGCCGCACGCTCGCGCAGGAAACGGCGCAGGCAGGCGTTGAGCATGCCCTTGAAGGAGGCCAGCGCGCGGGTATTGGACGCAGCCGTCACGGCCTGGTCCACCACCGTGTGCGGGGCGTATACCGGCATGCCGGGCAGCGCGGAGGCGGCGTCGCCCTCTTCTTTCAGCAAGGTCAGGGACACCAGCAGCAGCGATTCGAACAGCACGCTGGGATAGCGCTGGACGAGTTCGCGGCCCACGGCGTCGGCCCAGCCCAGATAGCGCATCGCATGGAACGACACGGCCTGGGTGGCCGGGCGCAGGGCGGAACTGACGTCCGTCAACGCGTCCGTCAGGGAACGGCCGTCCAGCACGCCCTCGACCACCCCCGCGCTGGAAAGAAGAACGGAGGAAAGCGGGGGGGCCAGATGGGGGGAGTCGGAACGCGTGGACATGGTGGGAATTCAGAGGATAAGACCGATATGGTAGCCGGACCTGGACGAATGGCCGCGCGCGCGTCAAACTGGCCCCTCCCCGGGAGCGCTTTCTTCATGACCACCGCCACGCTGCTACTGTTCATCCTGGCTTCGGCCGTCGCTATCGTGACGCCGGGCCCCACGACCCTGCTGGCCCTGAGCAACGGCTCACGCCATGGCGTGCGCGCGGCGGGCTGGGGGATGGCCGGCGCCGTGCTGGCGGACCTGATCCTGGTCGGTGCCGTGGCCTCCGGCCTGGGCGTGGTGCTGGCGGCGTCCGAAGTCGCCTTCCAGCTCATCAAATGGGTGGGCGCGGCATATCTGGCCTATCTGGGCTGGAAGATGCTGCGCTCGGACGCGGCGCTGATCCTGCCGTCGGCCGCGGCCGGCGCGGACCGGCCCGTGGGCCTGGCGCTGGGGCTGCGCAGCTTCATGGTGGCGCTGACCAACCCCAAGGCGCTGCTGTTCATGTCGGCCTTCCTGCCCCAGTTCATCGACCCGCAAGCACCGCTGGCGACCCAGTACGCCATCGTGGCCTGCGTCCTGGCCACCATCAATATCTTGACGATGCTGGTCTACGCCACGCTGGGCGCCCAACTGGTGCGCGCCTTCCAGGGGTCGGGCCTGCGCTGGCTGAACCGCGTGTGCGGCAGCCTGATGATCGGACTGGCAGGAACGCTGGCACTGTACCGGCGCGGGGCGCCGTAGGGCATTGCGGACTTCGATTAAAAAAGGGACAGACCTTTCGCCACCCGGTCCCCCTCATTGCTGGCGAGGCGTTGCCGCGTCCGGTACCGAGCCCTGCCGCGCCATGGAACCCGGTTTGCTATCGTGCCCTACGGCATTGCCGTATAATCCTCCGCGTCCCCGCAGTTGCTGCTCCCCGCGCATCGCATGAATCCAGGCGATGGCCAGAGGCGGCGCTGCCCGTAAATTGAAAGAGTCATGAAGAAAGCAGCTCCGCCGGCGCTTCCCGCCCGGTGGCAGGCGTCGCATATCAGCGAAGCGCGCAGCCGCGTCGGTTTGCCGCAAGCGGATTTCGCGCAATTGCTGGGCGTCAGCGTGCGCACCTTGCAGGATTGGGAACAGGGCCGCCGCCATCCGTCGGGCGCGGCTCAGACCCTGCTGCAAGTGGCCATCCTCCACCCGGAAACGCTGCGCGACCTGCCGCCCCGCCACCCAGGCAAACCCGCCTAAACCCGAATATTTGACGAATACCCCGCCGCACCGCATGAGCCGGTGCGCGAACCTACGGTGAACCAGATTGGAAATTCTTGAGCAATCCCGGCCCGGCAAAGGCGCCGGCACTTCCGTCAGTAATGACAGCGGCTCGACGCTGCAGGCCATCACGGCCGCCGCGAAGGGCGCGGATCCGGGTCGCGCGCCGCGCGTGGGATTCGTGTCGCTGGGGTGTCCGAAAGCCCTGGTCGACTCCGAACGCATCCTGACGCAACTGCGCACCGAAGGGTACGAAGTCACGCCCGAATACAACGACGCGGACGTCGTCGTCGTCAACACCTGTGGATTCATCGACAGCGCCAAGGCGGAATCGCTGGAAGCCATCGGCGAAGCGCTTGCCGAGAACGGCCGCGTCATCGTCACCGGCTGCATGGGCGTCGAGGAATCGGTGATCCGCCAGGTGCACCCCAGCGTGCTGTCGGTGACCGGCCCCCAGCAGTATGAAGAGGTGGTACGCGCCGTGCACGACGCCGCCCCGCCCAAGAAAGACCACAACCCCTATCTGGACCTGGTGCCTCCGCAAGGCGTCAAGCTCACGCCGCGCCACTACGCCTACCTGAAGATCTCGGAAGGCTGTAATCACCGCTGCAGCTTCTGCATCATCCCGTCGATGCGCGGCGACCTGGTCAGCCGCCCGGTGGGCGACGTGCTAAGCGAAGCCGAGCGCCTGGTCAAGGCTGGCGTGAAGGAAATGCTGGTGATCTCGCAAGACACCAGCGCCTACGGCGTGGACGTGAAGTTCCGCAGCGGCTTCTGGAACGGCCGCCCCGTCAAGACCCGCATGACCGAGCTCTGCCTGGCCTTGTCCGAAATGGGCGTCTGGACGCGCCTGCACTATGTGTACCCGTACCCGCACGTGGACGAAGTGATCCCGCTGATGGCGCAAGGCAAGATCCTGCCGTACCTGGACATCCCCTTCCAGCACGCCAGCCCGCGCATCCTGAAGGCCATGAAGCGCCCGGCCTTCGAAGACAAGACCCTGGCGCGCATCAAGCGCTGGCGCGAAATCTGCCCTGACCTGACCATCCGTTCGACCTTCATCGTCGGCTTCCCCGGCGAAACCGAGGAAGACTTCCAGTACCTGCTGGACTGGATGCAGGAAGCGCAGCTGGACCGCGTGGGCTGCTTCCAGTATTCGCCGGTGGAAGGCGCGCCCGCGAACCTGCTGGACAACCCCGTGCCGGATGACGTGAAGCAAGACCGCTGGGAACGCTTCATGGAATTGCAGCAGGGGATCTCGACCGCGCGCCTGGCCCGCAAGGTCGGCCGCGAGATCGACGTGCTGATCGATGAAGTGGACGAAGACGGCGCCGTCGGCCGCAGCAGCGCCGACGCGCCCGAAATCGATGGCTGTGTCTACGTCAGTTCGGACAAGCCGCTTGCGGCAGGCGACATGGTGCGCGTGCGCGTCACCGATTCCGACGAATACGACCTCTGGGGCGACGCGATCTGATCGATGCGGCAAGGCTCAGGCCAGCGCTGCAACACAAAACCCGGCCTCGCGAGGCCGGGTTTTTTTACGCCGTCTTGCTTACGGCTTGACCAGAAGGTCCGACATGTCGTCGGCGTGTTCCTCTTCCACCGCCAGGATCTCTTCCAACATGCGGCGCGTGGTGGAATCCTGTTCGCCCAGGTAATCGATCATCTGCCGGTAGCTGTCGATGGCGATGCGCTCGGCGATCAGGTTTTCCTTGATCATCTCTTCCAGCGTGGCGCCTTCGACGTATTCTGAATGGCTGCGCTCCAGGAGGCCCTTGGGCGACAAGTTCGGCTCGCCGCCCAATTGCACGATGCGTTCGGCCAGGCGATCCGCGTGCTCTTGCTCTTGCATGGCGTGTTCGGCGAACTCCGCTGCGACCGGTTCGGCATTCAGGCCGCGGGCCATGAAGAAGTGGCGCTTGTAGCGCAGCACACAGACGATCTCGGTGGCCAGCGCTTCGTTCAACAGCTTCAGCACCGTCTGCCGGTCGGCGCGGTAGCTATCCGTGACCGCCCCCGATTCAATGTCCTGGCGCGCCTTGGCACGGATAGCCTTCACGTCCATGTCGAAAGGACGGTTTGCCTTCTGGCCGTTTTGGGTTGCGTGTTCCATATCGTTAGCTCCTCGGGTTAGTGAAAGCACTACGACGCTGGATTTCCAGTCGTACCGAACAACTCAGTCTACCGATCATGGCCAATCTTGCTGTGTCCAAACATTGCTCCTGCCCCCAATTCGCCATCCCGCCCGGGCCGCCGGAATCCCTCATCAAACCTTGCGTAAACTATCGGCTTCCCGAAAAGCCCGTGACGCAATCTGTAACGGGACCGGCTATCTCCGACCTTTTATGACTCTGAAGAACATTTGCGTGTATTGCGGCTCGAATCCGGGCTCGCGCCCGGACTACATCGAGCAGGCCCGCGTGCTGGCGCGAGAACTGGTCAAGCGGGACCTGGGCCTGGTGTACGGCGGATCGGTGGTCGGCATCATGGGCGTCGTCGCCAATGAGGTGCTGGCCGGCGGCGGCCGCGTGATCGGCGTGATCCCTGAACTGCTGCAAAAGAAAGAACAGGCGCACCGCGGCCTGACCGAACTGCATCTGGTGCAGAATATGCACGAGCGCAAGGCCATGATGATCGACAAGGCCGACGGATTCATCGCGCTGCCCGGCGGCGCCGGCACGCTGGAGGAGTTCTTCGAAGTCTGGACCTGGGCGCAGTTGAACATGCACCAGAAACCCTGCGGCCTGCTGAACATCGCAGGCTACTACGACGCGCTGGTGCAGTTCGTGGACCATGCCGTTGACGAAGCGTTCATCCGCCCCCAGCACCGCGACATGCTGGTGGTGGAAGAAGACCCCGCCGTTTTGCTGGACCGCTATGCCCTCTACGAGGCACCCAATGTCTCGAAGTGGTTCGACCCCATCAAGGCCTGAAACCGCCTTTTCATGACCCACATGGAAACCCACGCAATGACGCCCGAATCGTCGTCCCCTTCCTGCACCGAGTCCGTACTGCGCGACTATTTCCACGCCAAGGACGAGAATCGCCCGCACTACATGGCGCGCGCATTCGCGGACGGCGCCGTGCTGAAAATGGCGCTGCGCACGCAGGCCATCGCCTTCCCCCCTGAATCGCACGGCTTGGCGGCGATCGCCGACACGCTGGTGCGCAAGTTCGGCCAGACTTACGACAACGTCTACACGTTCTATCTGTCGCGGCCGGCGCCAGGCGCCTGTCTGCCCGACTACCAATGTGACTGGATCGTGGCCATGACCGAGAAAGCCACCGGCAACGTGCGCGTGGGCTGCGGCCGTTACGACTGGAAATTCCAGGCCGACCCATACCGCGCCACGGACCTGACCATCACGATCGAAACCATGGTGACGCTCCCCCCGGGCGACATGGCCGCCGTCTTCGGCTGGCTGCTGGCGCTGGATTACCCCTGGACGAACGCCGCCCGCGTCGTGGCCAGCGCTCCCCCGCTGGAAGCCCTGGCGCCGGTCGTCCACTATCTGCTTCACCCCAACGGCTTGTAGCCACGCCTCAGCCGTCTACCGGATCCTTACTTGAAATACGACATCGCCGCTTTTGATTTTGACGGAACCCTGGCCGACACCATGCCCTGGTTCAATTCCATCCTGAACACCGTGGCCGACAAGTACGGCTTCCGCAAGATCGACCTGTCGGAACGCGAGAACCTGCGCCACCGCGAAGCCTCCGAGATCCTGAAGTTCCTGGGAATTCCGCTGTGGAAGCTGCCTGCGATCATGTCGCACGTGCGCACCCTGATGCAGGACATCGATCCCAGCGTGCATCTGTTCGACGGCATCCCCGAGGTGCTCGCGCGCCTGAAGGCCGACGGACTGCGGCTGGCGGTGATCAGTTCGAACTCCATCGAAAACGTACAGCGCGTGCTGGGCCCGGATGTCGCCGCCCTGTTCGACGACTACGAATGCGGCACCGACCTGTTCGGCAAGGCCGCCAAGATCGACCGCCTGATGCGCCGGCACGAGGTCGCTCCCGAGCGCTTCCTGCTGGTGGGCGACGAAATGCGCGACATCGACGCCGCCCGCAAGGCGGGCGTGCACGTGGGTTCCGTCGCCTGGGGTTATAACCATGTAGACGCCCTTCGCGAACGCGGCCCCAACGAGATTTTCCTGACTGTCGACGACCTGCCCGCCATCCTGACCTGAACCCGGACCCCGCTATGCATACCGATCCCGCCCATCTCATCACCGACGCCGCCGCCTTGCAGGCGCTGTATGGCTCGCCCGGCGAAGCGTCGCTGAAGAAGGAAGTGGATCACGTGCATCCGCACTATCGCGCCTTCATCGAAGCCGCGCCGTTCGCCGTGCTGGCCACGTCGGGTCCTGGCCGGCTGGATGCGTCGCCGCGCGGCGACCCCGCGGGCTTCGTCGTGGTCGAAGACGAAAAGACGCTGCTGCTGCCCGACCGCCGCGGCAACAACCGCATCGACAGCCTGTTGAACATCCTGGCCGATCCCCGCGTGGCGCTGCTGTTCCTGGTGCCCGGCGTGGGCGAGACCCTGCGCGTGAACGGCACGGCGCGCATCAGCGTGGAGCCCGCCCTGCTGGCGCGCTTCGAGATGGACGGCAAGCTGCCGCGCTCCGTGATGATCGTGGACGTGCAGACGGTGTACTTCCAGTGCTCGCGCGCGCTCCTGCGCTCGCGCCTGTGGGACCCCGCGACACAGGTGCCGCGCAGCGCGCTGCCTAGCGTGGGCCGCATCCTGTCCGACCTGACCGCGGGTACTTTCGACGGCGCGACCTACGACCGCGACCTGCCCGGGCGCGTGGCCAGCACCCTGTATTGACCCAGACCGAAGGACGCCCGCATGGCCCGCAACGTGGAAATCAAGGCGCAGGTCGACAGCCTGGCCGCCATCGAACCCCTGGCCGCCGCGCTGTCCGGGCAGGAGCCCGTCGCCATCGATCAAGACGACACCTTTTTCACCTGCACCCACGGCCGGCTGAAGCTGCGTGCGTTCGCCGACGGCACGGGCGAACTGATCTTCTATCAGCGCGCCGACGATTCGGGGCCGAAGGAGAGCTTCTACGTCATCTCGCCGACCGATTCGCCCGACACCTTGCGCGACGCGCTGACGCGGGCCTATGGCGCGATCGGCCGCGTGAAAAAGCAGCGGACGGTATTCATGGCCGGACGCACCCGTATCCATCTGGACCGGGTGGAAGGCCTGGGGGAATTTCTGGAACTGGAAGTCGTGCTGCGCGACGGTGAAAGCGCTGAAGCCGGCATGGAAGAGGCCCGGACCTTGATGCAGAGCCTGGGCGTGGCGCCCACGCAGTTGCTGCCGGGCGCCTACCTGGACTTGCTGGCCAGCCGCCGGCCTTGAGGGTTCAGGCCGGCTGCCAGCCGCGCACGAACACATCCACCGGCTGGCGCTTGCCGCCGGCTTTCTGCAATTCAAGCAAGCGCAGCACGCCGTTGCCCGTGGCGATGTCGATTCCCGACGCATCGGCGCGCACTACGCTGCCGGGTTCCGCCGCCGTCGGCGACGCCAGCGCCTGTGCGCGCCAGACCTTTACCGGATCGGGCAAGCCTGGCAACCGGATGCTGGCGCCAGGCACGGGGTTGAAGGCGCGCACGCGGCGTTCCAGCAATTCGGCCGGTTGGGTGCAATCCAACGCGGCTTCGGCCTTGTCCAGCTTGGCCGCATAGGTCACACCCGCTTCGGGCTGCTTCACGGGCGTCAGGCCGCCTTGAGCCAACGCGGCCAGCGCCTCGACGATGGCCTCGCCACCCGCCAACGCCAACGCGTCATGCAATTGCGCCGCATGGGTGTCGCCCGTGATCGGCACCACCCGCTCGAGCAGCATGTCGCCGGTGTCCAGGCCCTGATCCATCTGCATGATCGTCACGCCCGTCCGCGCATCGCCGGCTTCGATGGCGCGCTGGATCGGCGCCGCGCCGCGCCAGCGCGGCAGCAGGCTGGCGTGGATGTTCAGGCAACCCAGGCGCGGCAAGTCCAGCACCCATTGCGGCAGGATCAGGCCGTAGGCCGCCACCACCATGACATCGGGCGCCACCTGTTCGAGCAACGCACGAGCCTCGGCGGCCTCGTCGGGATACCGGCCGTCCAGGCGCAGGCTGCGCGGCTGGGCGACCGGAATGCCCGCGTCCAGCGCGGCTTGCTTGACCGGGCTGGGCGTCAGCTTCAGCCCCCGCCCGGCGGGGCGATCGGGCTGCGTCATGACAAGGGCGATGTCGTGGCCCGCCGCCCGCAAGGCGTCGAAAGCGATACGGGCGAACTCCGGCGTGCCGGCAAAGACTAGGCGCATGAGATGAAGAACAAAGAATGAAAGTGGATTCCAGGGCGCCGCGGATCCGGCTTTGTCGGTCCGCTGGAGCCCCCTCGGCGGCCCCCTGTAGAAGGCCCGCTCAAGCGGGTAGGGGGAGGGCTTTCCCGTCAGTCGCGCAGCGCTTCGCGCTCGGCCTTCTTCAGCTTGGTCTTGATGCGATTCTGCTTCAGGTTGGACAGGTATTCGACGAAGACCTTGCCTTCCAGATGATCGAGCTCGTGCTGCACGCACACGGCCAGCAGGCCGTCGGCTTCGAATTCGAACGGCTTGCCGTCGATGTCCAGCGCCTTGCAGCGGATACGCGAGGCGCGTTCGACCTCGTCGTAGACGCCCGGCACGGACAGACACCCCTCTTCGTAGATCTTGTAGTCGTCGCTGCGCCAGGTGATCTCGGGGTTGATCAAGGTCAGCAGTTGATTGCTGTCCTCGGATACGTCGATCACGACGACGCGCTCATGCACGTCGACCTGGGTCGCGGCCAAGCCGACGCCCGGCGCGTCATACATGGTCTCGGCCATGTCGCGCACCAGTTGACGGATGCGGTCGTCGACTTCCGCTACCGGCTTGGCCTTTTTGTGCAAGCGCGGGTCCGGATAGCGAAGGATAGGAAGTAAAGCCATTGCAGGGGTGTCGCCAGTGATTGATGCTTACCTAAGAGTTTAATTCATTAGAGTCTTGATTTCTAATAGTTTTCGGCTAAGTCGAGTATTGCCGGCATTGCTGCGTCCCCGTTTATCCCGCACCGCGCGGGGCGGCGGGAGTGACGCTTCCGTCCCGCTTGGGCGGCCCCGCCCGCCCCGCGTGCGACACTCATGCACCCTTCGACGCCTTACGCGCTTGTCCCATGCCGCTTACGCATTCTTCCGCCGAACTGTCCGCCTGGCTGCGGCTGTCCCTGGAACCCAACATCGGTTCCGCCACCGCCTGCAACCTGCTGGGCGCGCTGGGCCTGCCCGAGCAGATCTACGCACAGCGCGCCACGGCGCTGATCCGCCATGTGCCCGAGGCGCTGGCGCGCCAATTGGCCGCGCCCATGCCAGAAGACATGGCGCTCCAGGTAGAAAGCGCGCTGGAGTGGGTCGACGCCCCCGGCCGGCACATCCTGACGCTGGCCGACCCGACCTATCCGCAAAGCCTGCTGACTATCGCCGACCCGCCCATCCTGCTGTACGTGGCGGGCGACCCGGCCTATCTGCAAGGCCCGTCGCTGGCCGTCGTGGGGGCGCGCAACGCCACGCCCGGCGGCCAGGACAACGCCCGCGCCTTCGCCTGCCATCTGGCCGCGCACGGCTGGCGCGTCATTAGCGGACTGGCGCTGGGCATCGACGCGGCGGCGCATGAAGGCGCGCTTGACGCCGGCCCGGAAGGCGCGGGCACGGTGGCGGTCATGGGCACCGGCATCGATCGAATCTATCCCGCCCGCCACCGCGACCTGGCGCACCGCATCGCCGCGCATGGCGCGCTGGTCTCCGAATTTCCGCTGGGCACGGGCGCCCTGCCCCCGCACTTCCCCAAGCGCAACCGCATCGTGGCCGGGCTGGCGCGCGGCGTGCTGGTGGTAGAAGCGGCCAAGCAAAGCGGTTCGCTCATCACGGCGAGGCTGGCCGGTGAAAGTGGCCGTGAGGTCTTCGCCATCCCCGGCTCGATCCACTCGCCGTTGTCGCGCGGCTGCCATGCGCTGATCCGCCAAGGCGCCAAACTGGTGGAAACGGCAGCCGACATCACCGACGAACTGGGTGCCGGTCCGACCCCGGCCGTCCGTGGCGCGCCCCGGCCCGAAGCTCCGCTGCCCGACCACCCCGTGCTGGATGCGCTGGGCTTCGATCCGCTGCACCTGGACACCCTGCAAGCGCGTCTGACACTGGACACCGGCGACCTGCAGGCGCAACTGGTCGAACTGGAATTGCAGGGCCGTATCGCCCGCCTGGATGACGGCCGCTACCAGCGCCTGAAGTAGGGTCGCATTCCCTGCCGGGGCGTAAGCGGAGTGCCACGCGATGGCGCTACTATTGACGCAAGCGCCGCCGCCTTGCGCGCCGCGTCACCCAATACCGAACCAGGAAGAGACATGGCTTTGCCCTCCCGCGTGAAGATCGTCGAGGTGTCGCCTCGCGACGGTCTGCAGAATGAAAAGGAATTCGTGCCCACCGACGTCAAGGTGGAACTGGTCAACCGCCTGGCCGCGGCGGGCTTCCCCAATGTGGAAGCCGCCTCGTTCGTTTCGCCCAAATGGGTGCCGCAGATGGCCGACGGGGCCGACGTGATGGCGCGCATCGAACGCCGCCCCGGCACGATCTACTCCGTGCTGACCCCGAACATGAAAGGCTTCGAAGGCGCGCTGGCCGCCGGCGCGGACGAGATCGTGATCTTCGGCGCCGCCAGCGAAGCGTTCTCCCAAAAGAACATCAACTGTTCCATCGCCGAATCCATCGCCCGCTTCGAACCCGTCGTGCAAGCCGCGCGCGAAGCCGGCATCCGCGTGCGCGGCAGCATCAGTTGCGCGCTGGGCTGCCCCTATCAGGGCGAGGTCCCCGTCGAAGCCGTGGTCGACGTGGCGCAGCGTTACCTGGCGATGCAGGTCGACGAGATCGACGTCGCCGACACCATCGGCGTGGGCACGCCGCAGCGCGTGCGCGACGTGATGGCGGCGGTCACGCGCGTGGTCGACCCGGCCCGCGTGTCCGGCCACTTCCACGACACCTACGGCCAGGCGCTGGCCAACATCCTGGCGGCGCTGGAAACCGGCATCTCCATCTTCCACACGTCGGTCGCCGGCCTGGGCGGCTGCCCTTACGCCAAGGGCGCCACCGGCAACGTCGCGACCGAAGATGTGCTCTACATGCTGCGGGGCCTGGACATCGACACCGGCGTGGACTTCGACGCCGTGGTCGATATCGGCCAGTGGATGTCGGCCCACCTGAACCGCAAGGGTTCCAGCCGGGCCGGCAACGCGATCGCTGCCAAACGGGCCGCATGACCACGCCTGACACCACCCCGGCCGTGGAAGACCGCGCGGCGCTGCTGCGCGAAATCGGGCCGCTGCCGCTGTCGGGCCAGGCATGGCCCGACTGGGTGCGCATCCTGGCCTGGGTGATCCTGGCCGTGCTGGGCGTGCAGGTGGTGACGACCGCCATCCGCGCGCCCGCGCAGCCGTTCGATACCGTGCTGGCGGTCGTGGTGGTGCTGTGCTTCGTAGGCTTGCTGTTCGTGTCCTGGCACATGCAGACGTCGATCACCACCATCGATGAACGCGGCCTGCGCCAGACCTGGTTCACGCGCCGCGAAGTCGCCTGGGAAGACGTGCGCTACGCGCGCTTCGTGCCCATGCTGTTCTCGAAACGGCTGGTGGTGTTCACCCACCGCGGACGGCCGGTGATCTTCCAGGGAGGCACGCGCGAACTGCGCAGCGCCTTCGTGAAGATCGCGCACGTGTATCGGCACGGTTAGCAAAAAAAACGCCCCGCCAGTGAAGCGGAGCGCTTTTCATCGGGGGCGATGCGCGATCAGCGAATCGGCAATGCGTACATCAAACCGCCCTGCGTCCACTGCGCGTTCAGGCCGCGCTTGATCTTCAGCGGGCTGCCCTGGCCCACGTTGCGCTCGAAGCTTTCGCCGTAGTTGCCCACCTGCTTGACGATGTTGTAGGCCCATTTCTCGTCCAGCCCCAGGTTGGCGCCGCCGCCGGGCGTGACGCCCAGGATGCGCTTGATGTTGGGATTGGCGCTCTTGGCCTGCTCGTCCACGTTCTTGGACGTCACGCCGTATTCTTCCGCTTCGATCATCGCCGACAGGGACCAGCGCACGATGTTCAGCCAGGCATCGTCGCCCTGGCGCACGAAAGGCCCCAGCGGCTCTTTCGAGATGATCTCGGGCAGCACGACGTAGTCGTCCGGGTTCTGCAGCTTCGAGATCCGAATCGAGGCCAGGCCCGAAGCGTCCGTGGAAAAAACGTCGCAACGGCCCGCGGCGAACGCGTTGACCACTTCATTGAACGTCTCGATCACCACCGGCTTGTAGGTCACGTTGTTAGCGCGCGCCCAGTCGGCCAGCGTGTTCTCGTTGGAGGTGCCGGTCTGCAGGCAAATCGTGGCGCCGTTGATCTCTTTGGCGCTCTTCACGCCCAGCGACTTGGGCACCAGGAAGCCCTGGCCGTCGTAGAAGTTGATGCCGGCGTGGATGATGCCCAGCGCGGTATCGCGCTGCTGCGTCACGGTGGTGTTGCGCGTCAGCACGTCGACCTCGCCGGATTGCAGCGCAGTGAAGCGCTGCTGCGAATTCAACGGCACCACCTTGATCTTGTCGGCGTCGCCGAAAACCGCCGCGGCGATCGCACGGCACAGGTCCACGTCCAGCCCCTGCCATTTGCCTTGCGCATCGGGCGCCGAAAAGCCCGCGAAGCCCGTGGTCGTGCCGCAAGCCACCGCGCCGCGCTGCCGCACGACGTCAAGTGTTGCCGCCTGCGCGCCTTGCGCCGCCGCCATCAAGAGCGCCGCGCCCGCCAACCCTTTTGCAATGTTCATGACCTGGATTCCTGTTATGCCGGGCGCGGGAACGCGCCGAGGCGAGAAGCTTATAGACCTGAAGCGCCCGTGCCAAATAACAAGCGCTTATTTAGGTATGCCCGCCCCCGGCCGGATGCAGGCGCAGGTGGACCGGGTTCCAGAGTAACCACCGCTTCTGCGGGCCGCCTTGGCGCGGATCAAACCGCAGTCAACGCGCAATCACGCAGCGTTCAAGCCGCCAGCGAAATCGAAACGGGCTCGTTGGCTTCGCAGGCCTCTAGCGCGCGGCCCAGCCGGACCATACCCTCGGCGATCTGGCTTTCGTTCATGGTGGCGAACGACATGCGCATGGCGAAGAGATCGGCCTGGTCGGCATTGGCGTAGAAAGCCTTGCCCGGCACGTAGACCACTTCGTGCTCGATGGCGTAGGGCAACAGGCGCGTCGCGTCCACGTCACCCGTCAGGCGGGCCCAGAAGAACATGCCGCCTTCGGGCTTGCTGAAGCGGATGCGGCCATTGAGTTCGCGGGCCAGGGATTCCGCCATCGCGTCGCAGCGCAGGCCGTAGGCGGCGCGGATGCGCGGCACGTGCTCTTCATAGCGGCCGTTGGCCAGGTATTGCGCCACCGTTTCCTGGATCCATGCGGACGAGGCCATGTCGTCGGCCGCCTTGGCGCCGACGCAGCGGCGGCGGATCTCGGGCGGCGCGACCAGCCAGCCGATGCGCAACGCAGGCGCCATGGTCTTGGACATGCTGGCCAGGTACACGGCCCAATGGCGGGCTTCGCCTTCGGCCAGGGCTGCGATGGGCGGCACCGCTTCGCCGGCAAAGCGCAGCTCGCTGTAGGGATCGTCTTCAACGATCAGAAAGCGGTGTTTGACCGCCAGCTCCAGCAAGCGCAAGCGGCGCTGACGCGTCAACGTGGCGCCGCAAGGGTTCGAGAACGACGCGACCACGCAGACCATCTTGGGCTTGATCCGGCCGGCCAGTTCATCCAGCGCGTCCACGTCGATGCCGTCGGGGCCGGAGGGCACGGTATGCACCGTAGCGCCCGTATAGCGAAGCGCCTGGACGGAATTCGGGAACGCGGGGGATTCGATGATGGCATGGTCACCGGGTTGCAGCATCACGCGGGTCAGCAGCGCCAGCGCCTGCTGCGATCCGCCCGTCACCATCAGCTCCGTGTCGGCGTTGCACTGCAGGCCGCGCGCCGCGGACAGGCGCGCCAATTCGTGGCGCAGGCTGGCCTGGCCATCGATGTTGGAATATTGCAGGCAGGCGCCCAGGCGGGCCAGCACCTGCGTCGACGCGATCGACAGGCCATCCACATCGAAAAGCTCCTGCGCGGGGTAGCCGCCCGCCAGCGAAATCGTGCCCGGACGCATGGCATAGGGCATGAGCGATCGGATGGGGGAGGCGGGGGGATTCAGGAAAGGCGTGGCAAAGGCGTATTCTGGCGCAGCGCTGGACATGGCGGGGGACTGGAAAGGTGGGAGACCGTGTCGCCCGATGGGCGGCGCCGGGAGGGCATAGAACATTGAAATATAAACAAATCTCCATAAATTCTAAGCCTGGCGATTACGCAGGGTCAACGGCGAAAGCGGCCAGTGTGGCGAAACGATCCTGTGCAGTCCTACACTATGGGACATCCTGTTCCTGCAAGAGAGCTGCATGACCGTCGAAGACACCATGGCCGGGCGCCTTGCCCAGATTCAGCAACGTATCGCCGACGCGTGCGCGCGTGCCGGACGCGCGCCCGGCAGCGTCGTCCTGCTGCCCGTCAGCAAGACCTTCGACGTGGACGCGATCCGCGAAGCCATGGCGCTGGGCCTGAACCGGTTCGGCGAAAACAAGACGCAGGAGATCCGCCAAAAGGCCGCCGCGCTGGCGGGCCAGGGTCTGCAATGGGTGCTGATCGGGCACCTGCAGACCAATAAGTCTAAGGACGCCGCCCGCGACGCGACGGAAGTCCAGTCGCTGGACCGCCCCGACCTGGCCGAAACCCTGCACCGCCGGCTGCTGGCTGAAGGCCGCACGCTGGACGTGCTGGTGCAGGTAAAGACCTCGGCCGAGCCCAGCAAATTCGGCATGCCGCCCGAAGACGTGGCGGCGTTCCTCTACCGCATCGCCGCGGAATTCCCCACCCTGCGGGTGAAGGGCTTGATGACGCTGGCCGTCAATTCCCCGGATCCCGAGGAAGTCCGCGCCTGCTTCCGCGCGCTGCGCGAACTGCGCGACCGCTTGCAGGCCGAGAACATCGCCGGGGTCTCGCTGGACCGGCTGTCGATGGGCATGAGCGGCGACTTCGAGCTGGCGATCGAGGAAGGATCGACCGAAGTGCGCATCGGCACGGCGATCTTCGGCGCCCGCACCTACCCCGATCCACAGTAGCCGCAGCGGGGTGCAGTGCGGGAAAACCGGGGGGGTATGACGCCCCCTTCGGGCGGGCGCGCGAGGCATAATAGCGTCGCAAAAATAGCGACACAGACGGACGGCGCAACACTCGATCGCCGCTGGCGTCGCGCTCGATACAGACCCCGCACGAGGAGACACCCCATGCAGAACCCCGCACGGCGCCTATTGGCGCTGGCCGCCCTGTCGCTGGCCGCCGCCACCGCTTCCGCCCAATCCTGGCCCACGCAGCCGATCCGCTGGATCGTGCCCTACCCGGCAGGCGGCGGCACCGACGTGGTGGCCCGCACCGTCGCCAGCGGCCTGGAAAAGCCCCTGGGCCAGACCATCGTCGTTGAAAACCGCCCCGGCGCCGCCACCATCATCGGCGCCACCGCCATCGCGCAGGCCGAACCCACCGGCTACCTGATCGGCACGGCCGACTCCGGCACCCTGGCGTTCAACTCGTCGCTGTATGCCAAGTTGTCCTACGACCCGGCCAAGTTCACCTACATCGGCGGCATCGCCAAGTTCCCGCTGCTGCTGGCCGTGAACGTCAATTCGCCGTACAAGACCGTCGACGACGTGCTGGCCGCCGCCAAGAAGGAACCGGGCAAGCTGACGGCGGCTTCCGCCGGCGCGGGCTCACCGCACCACCTGGCGCTGGAGCTCTTCAAGCAGCGCACGGGCGCCAACCTGCTGCACGTGCCGTACAAGGGCGCCGCCCCCGCCATCCAGGACCTGCTGGGCGGACAGGTGGACGTGATGTTCATCGACCTGGCCTCGGGCCTGCCCAACGTGAAGGCCGGCAAGCTGCGCGTGCTGGCCGCCGCCACGCCGGAACGCGTGTCCGTGCTGCCCGACGCACCGACGATGGCCGAGCAAGGCGTGGCCAACTTCACGGCCTATGCGTGGCAAGGCCTGGTCGGCCCCGCCGGCTTGCCGGAAGCCGTGGTCAAGAAGCTGTCGGCCGACCTGGACGCCACGCTCAAGACCCCGGCCGTGTCGCAGAAGATGCTGGACATGGGCGTGATTCCGATGCCGATGTCCGCACAGGACTTCAAGGCGTACGCTGAACAGGAACGCAGCACCTGGGCCGACGTCATCAAGAAGGCGAACATCAAGCTGGAGTGATCGGCCCGCCGCCTGTCCGGCCGATGGAAAAAAGCCGCAGCCCCTTTTGGGGGCCGCGGCTTTTTTTGTGCCTGCTGGCGTGACGTCGGCGTCAGTCCGCCGTCACGGGGATGCGCCGGGCCTGCGCCTCACGCGCACGCGGAATGCGAAGCGTAAGGACGCCCTGCTTCAGACTGGCGTTGATCTGCGCCCGGTCGAACTCCTGGCCAAGCCGGAACGCGCGCCGGAACACCGGCGCACGCAGTTCGCCCAAGACCAGTTGCAGATCGCCCGGCGTAGCGACAGATGCCTCGCCTTCGATCACCAACACGTCAGACTCCACGTTGATGTGCAGCCGTTCTTTGGACACGCCAGGCAGGTCCGCGACCAGCGTGATCGCTTGCGGGTCTTCATAGACGTCGACGGCGGGCACGGTGACCGCCCTGCCTTCGCGCTTGGCCGATTCGTCCGCGGTCACGGTGAGATCTTTGCGTTCATTCATGATCGGTACTCCTTATGCGGTTGGCGGAACTTACTGCACGGGCACGACGCGCGGCTTGGACGACTCCTTGCGCTTGATCGAGATGGCCAGGCAACCGTCCGTGTAGCGCGCCTGCACTTGGTCTGGATCCACGTCGGCAGGCAGCTCGATCACCCGCGTGTACCGGCCGTATGCCCGTTCGCGCGCGTAATAGCGGGCGTTCTCCGGCAATTCCGGCGGGGTACGTTCGCCGCTGATGGTCAGCACGCGCTTTTCAATCGTGACATTCAGGTCGTCAGGCTGCATGCCCGGCACAAAGGCGACCACTTCGACCGAGTCGCCAGACACCCCGACGTTGACCGGCGGGAACAAGGCCTGCGGGGTGGCGCGCAAGGCCGCCGGCACGCCAGCGCTGCGCAAGACGCGACCCATATGTTCCTGAATGGCGTCGAAGGCCGACGCGAAGCCGCTATCGCTGAATGGAAAGTTGCTCATGTTGGTCTCCCGAGTGAAAAGGGACAGATCAGGACACGACGCAATCGCGGCTAGTGCGACCGCAGGTCTGATCGCCTCAGGACCAATGATGGGAGCAATTTCGCCGACTTCAAGAGTCGGCGAAATAGGGAAAAAAGGGGAAGGTCCGCCCTGCGCCACAGCATGGCGCAGGGGGTGGAAAAGCGGCGTGATGCCTATACCAGAACGCGCTCGATGCCGCCCGCGTTCGCGCGCTTCACGTAGTCTTCCATCCAGCCTTCGCCCAGGATGTGGCGCGCCATCTCGACCACGATGTAGTCCGCGTCCATGCCGGTGTCGCCTTCGTAGCGCGACAGGCCCTGCAGGCACGACGGGCAGGAGGTCAGCACCTTCACGTCGCCGGCAAAGCCGTCGCTGCGCAGCGCGGCGTCGCCCTTGAGCAGCTCTTCCTGCTTGCGGAAACGCACCTGCGTGGAGATGTCCGGCCGGCTGACCGCCAAGGTGCCCGACTCGCCGCAGCAGCGGTCGCTCTTGATGGCGTCATCGCCCACCAGGGCGCGCACGGTCTTCATGGGCTCCTGCAGCTTCATCGGCGTGTGGCAGGGGTCGTGGTACATGTAGCGCACGCCCTTGGCCCCTTCCAGCTTGATGCCCTTTTCAAGCAGGTACTCGTGGATGTCGATCAGGCGGCAGCCCGGGAAGATCTTGTCGAATTCATAGCCCGACAGCTGGTCATAGCAGGTGCCGCAGCTGACCACCACCGTCTTGATGTCCAGGTAGTTCAGCGTATTGGCGACCCGGTGGAACAGCACCCGGTTGTCGGTGATGATCTGTTCCGCCTTGTCCGTCATGCCATTGCCGCGCTGGGGATAGCCGCAGCACAGGTAGCCCGGCGGCAGCACGGTCTGCACGCCCGCATGCCACAGCATGGCTTGCGTGGCCAGGCCGACTTGCGAGAACAGGCGCTCGGAGCCGCAACCCGGGAAGTAGAACACCGCTTCCGTATCGGCGGTCGTGCCCTTGGGATCGCGGATGATCGGCACGTAGTTCGCGTCTTCGATGTCCAGCAGCTTGCGGGCGGCCTGCTTGGGCAGCCCGCCCGGCATCTTCTTGTTCACGAAGTGCACGATCTGCTCGCGCAGCGGCGGCTTGCCGACGGTGGCCGGCGGCTTGGCCGTCTGCTTCTTCACCAGGCCGGAAAACAGGTCATGCGCGGCGCGCTGAACCTTGTAGCCCACGCCCACCATCGCCTTGCGCGTGGCGTTGATGGTGGCCGGATCCTTGGCGTTCAAGAAGAACATGGCGCTGGCCGTGCCCGGGTTGAACGACTTGCGGCCCATGCGGCGCAACACGGCGCGCATGTTCATCGACACGTCGCCGAAATCGATGTCCACCGGACAGGGGTTGTAGCACTTGTGGCAGACGGTGCAGTGGTCCGCCACGTCTTCGAATTCTTCCCAGTGCTTCAGGCTGACGCCACGGCGGGTCTGCTCTTCGTACAGGAAGGCTTCCACCAACAGCGACGTGGCCAGGATCTTGTTGCGCGGCGAATACAGCAGGTTCGCGCGCGGCACGTGGGTAGCGCACACCGGCTTGCACTTGCCGCAGCGCAGACAGTCCTTGATGGATTCCGAAATGGCGCCGATGTCGCTTTGCTGCATGATCAGCGACTCGTGGCCCATCAGGTTGAAGCTGGGCGTCCAGGCGTGGCGCAGGTCGGCGCCCGGCATCAGCTTGCCGGCGTTGAAGTGGCCGTTGGGGTCCACGCGGCGCTTGTAGTCCTGGAACGGCGCCAGTTCGGCTTCGGTCAGGAATTCGTACTTGGTCAAACCGATGCCGTGTTCGCCGGAGATCACGCCGTCCAGGTCGCGGGCGATCTGCATGATGCGGTCGACGGCCTGATGGGCCTCGCGCAGCATCTCGTAGTCGTCCGAGTTGACCGGGATATTGGTGTGTACGTTGCCGTCGCCGGCGTGCATGTGCAGCGCCACGAACACGCGGCTCTTGAGCACGCGGCCGTGGATGGCGACCAGCTCATCGACGATCTTCTTGTAGGCGGCGCCCGAAAACGCGCGTTGCAGGCCGGGCAGCACTTCGACCTTCCAGGACACGCGGATCGTGCGGTCCTGCACGATGTCGAAGACGCGGGCGTCCGGTTGCGCGGCCAGGCGCTCGGTCAGCGCGGCATGCACATCGCCCAGGCCCAGCCCGTGCAGTGCCGGCAGGGCCTGCGCAAGCGGCAGGTCCAGATTGTCCAGCAACCACTGCCACCGCTGGCGCGTGGCGCCCAGCAGCTCCAGCGCCTGGCGCGTGCGCTCGGCCAGGACCTCGGCGCGGGTGCCGTCGATGTCCGCGTCGTCCGCCTTGCCCACGGGCAGCGGCGTGCACAGATAGGCGTCCAGCGCGCCCAGCAGCTTGAGCTTGTTGCTGGTGGACAGCTCGATATTGATGCGTTCGATGTGATCCGTGTATTCGCCCATGCGGGGCAGCGGGATCACGACGTCTTCGTTGATCTTGAAGGCGTTGGTGTGACGCGCGATCGCGGCGGTGCGCGAGCGGTCCAGCCAGAACTTTTTGCGCGCCTCGGCGCTGACGGCCACGAAGCCCTCGCCGTGGCGCGTGTTGGCCAAGCGGACGACTTCGCTGGCGGCAGCCGCCACCGCGTCGTCGTCGTCGCCGACGATGTCGCCGATCAGGACCATCTTGGGCAGCACGCCGCGCTTGCTCTTGGTGGCGTAACCCACCGCGCGCAGATAGCGTTCGTCCAGATGCTCCAGCCCGGCCAGGATGGCGCCACGCGCTTTGCCTTCGCCGTCCAGGTAGCCCTTGACCTCGACGATCGACGGGATGGCGTCGCGCGCCTGCCCGAAGAACTCCATGCAAACCGTGCGCGTGTGGCGCGGCATGCGGTGCAGCACCCAGCGCGCGGAGGTGATCAAGCCGTCGCAGCCTTCCTTCTGGATGCCCGGCAGGCCGGCCAGGAACTTGTCCGTGACGTCCTTGCCCAGCCCTTCCTTGCGGAACACGCGGCCTTTGATTTCCAGCGTTTCGGTCTTGAGCAGGCGTTCGCCGGGCTTGCCTTTGCCGTCGAACCACTTGAGTTCAAAACGGGCCAGCTCCACGTCATGGATCTTGCCCATGTTGTGGTCCAGGCGGCTGACTTCCAGCCAGTTGCCGTCCGGATCGACCATGCGCCACCAGGCCAGGTTGTCCAGCGCGGTGCCCCACAGCACGGCCTTCTTGCCGCCCGCGTTCATGGCGATGTTGCCGCCGACACAGGACGCTTCGGCGGACGTCGGGTCCACGGCGAACACGAAGCCGGCGGCCTCGGCCGCTTCCGACACCCGCTTGGTCACCACGCCGGCGCCGGCATGGATGACAGCCACGGGCTCGGTGAGCCCGGGCAAAATACAGGACTCGACCTTGCCCAGCTTGTCGAATTTTTCGGTGTTGATGACGGCCGACTTCCACGTCAACGGGATGGCGCCGCCCGTATAGCCGGTGCCGCCCCCGCGCGGGACGATGGTCAGGCCCAGCTCGATACAGGCGGTGACCAGCGCGGCGATCTCGTCTTCGGAGTCCGGCGTCAGCACCACGAACGGGTATTCCACGCGCCAGTCGGTGGCGTCCGTCACGTGAGATACACGCGACAGGCCGTCGAACTTGATGTTGTCGCGCGCCGTGATACGGCCCAGCACCTTCTGCGCCTGCTTGCGCATCATGGTGGTCTGGTCGAACTCGCCTTCGAACGCGGCGATAGCGGAACGGGCCCGGGCCAGCAGACCGACGACCTTTTCGTCGCGGTGCGGATCGTGACCTTCCTCGGTGGGCGTGCCCGGTTCGCGGCGGCGGTCGATCTCGCCCAGGCGGTGGTGCAAGGCGTCAATGAGCTGCTTGCGGCGCTTGGGATTGTCCAGCAGGTCGTCTTGCAGGTACGGATTGCGGCGCACGACCCAGATGTCGCCCAGCACTTCGTACAGCATGCGCGCGGAGCGGCCGGTACGGCGTTCGCCGCGCAGGTCGCCGAGCAGGCTCCAGGCGTCTTCGCCCAGCAGCCGGCCGACAATCTCGCGGTCGGAGAACGACGTGTAGTTGTAGGGAATTTCGCGCAATCGCGCGGGTGCTGCGGGCGGCATCGCCCCGTTCAAGATGTGGCTAGCGAGTGGGGCGTTCATGGCGGCAAGAGGGGCCCATAAAAAATTATTTTATGCCATTGGGCGGACTTGACCTCAAATACCCCTAAGAAGCCGGCCAAAAGCGGTGGGAAATGGTGGAAATCCGTCCCTATTTAAGCTGAAAGTCAGTATCAGACCTGCCCGGGGAAGAACCACAGCAAGCCGGACGTCATCACCAGATAACGCAAGAATTTGCCGATGGCCATATAGAGCACGCAGGGCCAAAAGGACAGTCGCAGCCATCCCGCCACCGCGCACAGCGGGTCGCCCACCGCCGGCAGCCACGACAGCAGCAGGGCCGGGGGGCCCATGCGGTGGATCCAGTCGTGCGCCCGCTCGTTCCAGCGCCCGCGCATGCGGCCGCTTTCGGTCGCGTCGGGGTGCGGGTGGGGGTGCTTTTCCTTCCAGCGCTGCATCGCGCGTTCGGCGCCCCACCCCATCCAATAGCTGATTGCGCCGCCTACGGTATTGCCGGCGGTGGCCACCAGGATGGCCGGCCAGAACATGTCGGGCGACAGCTTGATATAGCCAAACACCGCCGGCTCGGAGCCCAGCGGCAGCAACGTGGCGGATACGAGCGACACCGTGAAAATGGCCGACAGGCCCACCGAGGGCAGCGCCAGCACCCCAAGGAGCCAGTGAACAGCGGATAAGAGGCTTTCTTCCATGATGAGCGAGTGTAGCCGTGCGCAGGTGAATGACGATCGGGCATCGATTCGGCCGTTCCCGTCCACGTAGCGTCATCACGGGCATAAACCTTTCAGGCGCTACGGCTTTCCCTGCAATAATCGTGCCCACGTCCCCACTCTTGTCCCTGCAGCAGTCCATGTCCACTGATTACCTGAAACGCATCCTGACCTCGAAGGTTTACGACGTCGCGGTTGAATCGCCGCTGGAAATAGCGCCCCAGCTATCCGCGCGGATCTCGAATACGGTCCTGCTCAAGCGCGAGGACACCCAGGCGGTTTTCAGCTTCAAGCTGCGCGGGGCGTACAACAAGATGGCCAATCTTGCGCCCGCGGTACGCAACCGCGGCGTCATCGCGGCATCGGCCGGCAATCACGCCCAGGGCGTGGCGTTGGCCGCCAGCCGGCTGGGCTGCCGCGCCGTCATCGTCATGCCCACGACCAGCCCGCAGGTGAAGATCGACGCGGTGCGCCGGCTGGGCGGCGAAGTCGTGCTGGCGGGCGAGAGCTTCACCGACGCCTACGCGCACGCGCAGATCCTGGAAAAGAAAGAAAAGCTGACCTTCGTCCACCCCTTTGACGATCCCGACGTGATCGCCGGCCAGGGCACGGTGGGCATGGAGATCCTGCGCCAGCACCCGGGCCCCATTGACGCCATCTTCGTCGCCATCGGCGGCGGCGGGCTGATTTCCGGCGTGGCCGCCTATATCAAGCAGCTGCGGCCCGAGATCAAGATCATCGGCGTGCAGACCGAAGACTCCGACGCCATGCTGCGCAGCGTGCGCGCCGGCCGCCGCGTGCAACTGAGCGACGTGGGCCTGTTCTCGGACGGCACCGCCGTCAAGATGGTGGGCGCCGAAACCTTCAAGCTGACCCGCAAATACGTCGACGACTTCGTGGTGGTCGACACCGATTCGATCTGCGCCGCCATCAAGGACGTGTTCCAGGACACGCGCAGCGTGCTGGAGCCCGCAGGCGCCATGGCGGTGGCCGGCGCCAAGCAGTACGCAGCCGAACACCACCTGAAAGGCAAGACGCTGGTGGCCATCGCCTGCGGCGCGAACATGAACTTCGACCGCCTGCGCTTCGTGGCCGAACGCGCCGAAGTGGGTGAAATGCGCGAAGCCGTCTTCGCCGTGACCATGCCTGAGCAGCGCGGCAGCTTCCGCCGCTTCTGTGAACTGGTGGGCGAACGCAGCGTCACGGAATTCAACTACCGCATCTCGGATGCGGACCGCGCCCATGTCTTTGTCGGCATCCAGGTGTCGTCCGCCGCCGAACCGGACAAGATCGCCGCGAACTTCCGCCGCCACGGTTTCGACACGCTGGACCTGACGCACGACGAAATGGCCAAGACCCACCTGCGCCACATGGTGGGCGGGCGCTCTTCGCTTGCGCGCGACGAATTGCTGTACCGCTTTGAATTCCCGGAGCGCCCGGGCGCGCTGATGCGTTTCTTGAACGCAATGAATCCGGACTGGAACATCAGCCTGTTCCATTACCGCAACCAGGGCGCCGACTACGGCCGCATCCTGATCGGCATCCAGGTGCCGGCGGCGGACAAGAAGCAATTCCGCACGTTCGTGGCCGAACTCGGCTACCCGCATTGGAACGAGACCGACAACCCGGCCTACAAGCTGTTCCTGTAGCGGCGGCGCCAGGCGCCGCACGGCCGCCCCAATGCGAGAGGGCCTCCTGGCGGAGGCCCTTCCCTTCTGACCGTCAAACACGCCCGGCCGGACCCAAGTAGGGGGGGGTTCGCTGTCACTCGGCGGCTTACGGAGATAAGCCGCGCATTCAGCAAGGTCCGGCCGGGCGCTTTGCCGCTTAGAACCGGTGACGAATACCCATTGCGACCGCGGTGTCGCGCGCATCGTGCTGGAATGCGTAGTTGTCGCCGTAGGAGGCGTACGCGTACAGGTTGGTGCGCTTGGTGAAGTCGTAGGTGTAGCCCAGGCTGTACACGTTGAACGTGGCGTCGTCGCCCGTCAGCTTGTCGTTGCCCGGGGTTGCGCGCTGCCACGAACCGAACACGGCGTGACGGCCCAACGGCACGGTGGCGCCGATCAGGTACGAGTTGGCGCGGAAGCCGTCAGCCAGCTTGAACGAGCCCAGGTTGTTCATGCCATCGGGCGTGGTGCCCATGTTCTGGCCGACGAACCAGCCGTCGCGGGTCTGGCCGAACGCGGCAGCCAGCTTCACGACTTCAAAGTCGTACGAACCGCCGATGATGTATTCCTGGATGCGGGCCGAGTCTTGGCCGCCGACGCGCTTGTTCGTCGGATCGAAACGGTCGTAGGCAAGCGCCAGGTTCAGCGGGCCGTTGACGTACTGCACGCCGGCAGTCAGCACGCGGTTGTTGTCGCCCGTGGCGAAGCCGGTCTGGGTCGTGTCGCTGACGCTGTCGTCGGCGCTGAACGAATAGCCCACGCCCACCTTGAAACCGCTCAGGCTCGGGGTCTGGTACAGGACCATGTTGTCCAGGCGCATCGTGTTGGCGCTGCCGAACGTGGTGCCCATGTTGGCGGTGTTGTAGCTGATCGAGAACGGGTCGATCGAACCGAAGTACTTCGACGCCAGGTTCGTCTGGCGGCCGAATTCAAGACGGCCCCACGAGTCGCTGTCCAGGCCCACGGTGGCCTGGCGGCCGAACAGGCGGCCGTTCTGCAGCGATTTACCGTTCATGGGGCCGAAGCCGCCTTCCAACGTGAACACGGCGCGCAGGCCGTCACCCAGGTCTTCCGTGCCGCGCAGGCCGAAGCGCGAACCGCTGCTCACGCCCTGCACGCCACCGAAACGGCTTTGCGACACCCCATTGAACTTCACTTGCTCGTAGCCGATACCGGCGTCGATCAAGCCGTACAGCGTCACGGAGTCTGCGGCTTGCGCGGCGCCGGCAAAGCCTGCCAACAACGCGACGGCCAATAGCGTCTTCTTCATATAAGTCCCCAAAATGGCGAGATGAAAGGCATCCGCAAACGCGCCATCCGAACGACGGGGCCTTTGCGTGCCGCTGCGAACAAGCAGGCGGCGTCTGCACTGAATCTAGTGTCCGGCTTGCGGCAACCCGAAGTAACACGGATTTCGACGAACTACTTTCCATGGTTGGGATAATGACGGCAAGCTGATACCTCGCCGGGATCGGAAACCTGCGTTAACGCCTTGAAAATAAATATGAATCATTGCTCGCAAATCGGGAACGCCCGGCGTCCGAGCCGTTCGGCGCGCCGGATTCAACGACAACACTTGTTCGCGCGGGCGGACAGTTTTGCGGCAAAAACGCCACACTGTTTCGTCGCCCCCGCCCCCGGCGGACAATAAAAAACCCCTCGGCGTCTCAAGGGGTTTCTCGTGACCATCGGGGGCAGGCGTCGGGCGCCAGGCTTACTTGCCCTTGGGCGGGTAGTCCAGTTCACCGAAGGTGTATTCGCCGCGGGCCTTGGCTTCGGCCAATTCCTGGCGGACTTGTTCGCGCGTCTTGCCGCCGGATTGCGACACGGCGGCGCGGGGCGGGTAATCCAGTTCGGCGGTCGTGACCTGCCCGGCGGCCTTGGCGCTTTGCAATTCTTGCTGGACCTGGTCGCGCGTCATGCTGGTTTGCGTTGCGGCGGCGGGCGGGTAGTCCAGTTCGCCGAACGTGACCTGGCCGGCGGCCTTGGCGGCCTGCAGTTCTTGTTGGACCTGTTCACGCGTCTTGCCATCGGCGTGGGCGGCGGACATGCCTACCAGGGTTGCGGTGACCATAAGTGCGGTTGCTAGTGCTTTCATTGTGATGACTCCATCCTAAACCTTGCACAGCGTCTTCTGCCAGGCTGGCAGGTGCGATGTGACCGTTTGATTGATGGAACGAAGTATCTGGTGATTGGCGCCTAGTAAAAACCCTTATTTTGGTGAACATATTTTCACGGGTGGGACAATTGCACGATGTATCCGGTGCAATGTGCGCGATTCTTGCGCAGTTCCCCTGTAGACCCAGGCACGACAAGCCTTGCGGGCGTTCAGCCCCAAGCAAGCTGGGTAACGGGATACGTGCCCGCCGCCCGGGGAACAGGATGTTCCGTGTGGATAAATAGACATTTCTGCTGGCGGGACAATAATTCCATTTATCATACAAACCTGCCAGAAATGGAATTTTGAGTGTAGAGGGCCTTATGGATATCCAGCTTAACGACATCGCGCTTTTCGTCGAAGTCGCCAAGCGCAAGAACTTCAGCCACGCGGCGGAAGCCTTGAATATTCCAACCTCCACGCTCTCTCGACGGGTCAGCGAACTGGAACGCAGCGTGGGCATGCGCCTGTTGAACCGCAGCACGCGCAAGATCGACCTGACCGAAGCGGGCGCCATCTACTTTGAACGCTGCCGGCATATCGTGGAAGAAGCGCGCATTGCGCACGACCAGCTGCTCGACATGGCGGTGCAGCCCAAGGGCCGCCTGCGCATTTCGCTGCCCACGAGCCTGGCTCAGTTGTTCCTGCCCGCCGTCATCAGCGAATTCCGCGAGCAGCATCCCGACATCGAATGCGATTTCGATTTGAGCATGCGCCCGATCGATCCCATCAGCAATCCGTTCGACCTGATCCTGCGCTTCGGGCAACAGCCCGATTCCAGCCTGATCTCGCGCAAGATCGTGCTGATGGCCCACCAGCTTTACGCCTCGCCCGACTATCTGGCCCGCCACGGCGAGCCGCGCGTGCCCGCCGACCTGACGCACCACGAATGCCTGCGGCCGACCATGCGCGAAGAGTCATCCTTCTGGATGCTGCATTCGGGTGATAAGGTGGAACGCGTGCAGGTGTCCGGCCGCTTGTCGGCGAACAATGTGGGCATGCTGGGGCGCCTGGCCGGCCAGGGCCTGGGCATTACGCCTCTGTTGGTGTTCGATGCGATGGAACGCGCCATCAAGCAAGCGGGATTGGTGCGGGTGCTTCCCGACTGGAGCCTGACGCCCCTGCCGCTGTTCGCACTGTTGCCTTCTCGCATGCTGCCCGCCAAGACCAAGGCATTCCTGGATTTCATCCAGCCCCGGCTATCGGATTCCTGATCCGGGCGCGGCGGCTTGGCCGCGGCCCCGTTACGGTTACGGCGTGGCGTCGCCGTACTGACAGACCGTATAGAGCGGCGTGCCGGTGGCGGCCACCTTGGCCGAACCGCCCAGATCGGGCAGATCGATGATGGCGGCCGCTTCGACCACGTTTGCCCCCAGCCGCTGAAGCAGCTTGATGGCGGCCAGCATGGTGCCGCCCGTGGCGATCAGGTCGTCGACCAGCAGCACGCGTTGGCCGGTGCGCACGGAATCCGTATGCATCTCGACCGCGGCATTGCCGTATTCAAGCGAGTATTCCTCGGCCACGGTGCGGTAGGGCAGCTTGCCCTTCTTGCGCACCGGCACGAAACCCAGATTCAGCTCATAGGCCAGCACGCTGCCCACAATGAAGCCGCGCGCGTCCACGCCCGCCACCAGATCCAGGCGCTGGCGCATATAACGGTAGACGAACAGATCGATCAGCACCCGGAACGCGCGCGGGTCTTGCAGAACCGGCGTGATGTCGCGGAACACGACACCCGGTTGGGGCCAGTCCGGAACACTGCGGATGGTGCGCCGGATGTACTCGGCGTTGTCGGTCTGCATGGAAGGCGGCCCTGAAGAATTGAAGCAAGGCGAACTATAACCCTGCCACTGCGCTTAAGCCAGGATTGCCGCCAGTGACAAGTCATGTAAGCGCGCATCGCGCAATTCGTAGCAGCGGTCGACCGCGCCGGGGGGCAGCGCCGCGTGCGTGGCCAGCACCACGGTGCGTCCCCGCACCGCCCGTTCCAGGTCATTGAAGAAGTCGGTTTGCGCCGCGGCGTCCAGGCCGGCGGTCGGTTCATCCAGCACGATGACCGCCGCCGGCGACAGCAGCGCCCGCGCCAGGCACAGGCGGCGCGCCTGGCCCGCCGACAGCTGCGAGCCCGTCTCTCCCGCCCAGGTATCCAACCCGTCGGGCAGGCCACGCACGAAATCGCCCAACCTCGCCGCGTCCAGCGCGCCCCATAGCGCGGCGTCATCCGCGCCGGGGTCCCCGATCAGCAGGTTCGTGCGCAACGTGCCCAGGAAGACGGGCGCATCCTGGGACAGCAAGGCGATGCGACGATGCCAATCCGCCTGCGTGCAATCGCGCGCGTCGCAGCCGCCAAAGCGCACGCGCCCCGATTCCGGATCTTCCAGGCGCAGGATCAGATGCAGCAGCGTGGATTTGCCCTGCCCGCTCGCCCCCACGATGGCGACACGCTCGCCCGGCTCGATCCGCAAGTCCACGCCGTCCAGCACCGCCGGGCAAGCGCCCTCCCCGCGGGACGGATAGCGGAACACCACGCCGTCCAGCTCCAGCGCGCCCGCGGGCGGCAAGGCGCGTGGGGCCGGCGCGTCCTGCATGTCGGGCTGCGCTTGCGTCACGTCCCGGATCCGCGCGGCCGCCGACATGGCCGACCCCATGCGGGAAGCGCCGCGCATGATGGGACCCGCCACTTCGAAAATGCCGATCACGGCCAGCAGCAGCCCGACCAGCACCGGACCTTCAATCCGCCCCGCCTCATGCGTCCCCAACCCAAACCACAGCAACGCCAACACCGAGAGGCCGGCCGCGACTTGCAGACACCACTGCCCGCGCGCTGCCACCCGGGCCTGGCTGCGGCGCGCCCGCGCGCTGGCGTCGCACAGCCGTTCGAAATGCGCGGCGGTCGGCGCCTGGGCATGCAACGCCACCATATCCGCGTGCCCGTCCACCGCATCCAGCGTGGCCGCACGCAGCCCTGCCGCGCTTTCCTGAGCGGCCGCGCCCGGCTTGCGCGCCGCGCGCAGCAGCCACGCCGGCACCAGGACACAGGCGGTCAGCAACGCCAGCGCAAACGCCAGCGCGGCGGCAGGCACCCACATGCCCAGCACCGCCGTCAGTACGGCGCCGCCCAGAATGGCGGTTGCCAAAGGCGCCAGCACGAACAGGAAGACGGTATCCAGCGCGTCGACGTCGCCCGTCATGCGCGCCACCAGATCGCCGCTGCGGTACTTCGCCAACTGGCGCGGCGTCAACCGGATCAGCGCCCCGAACACCGTGGCGCGCAGATCCGCCAACAGGCGCAACGTGGCCGAATGGCCCACGACGCGGTCCGCATAGCGCGACACAATGCGCAGAAAAGACAGGCCGCGCACCAGGGCGGACGGCGCGAACAGGTTGAACACTCCGCCCGCCCCCGCCAACGCCGCGCCCGTCAGGAACCAGCCGGACACGCCAAGCAATCCGACGCCTGCCGCGACCGTCGCCAACGCACAGAATAATGCGAGTAAAAGCCCGCTTTTACGGCGTACGTACAGGGGCGCCAGCAACAACAGGTTCTTCATGCGTCTTCCAATTTCCCGCGCACCACCCGCAACACGCGGCCAAACCGGGCAGCAACCGTCGGCGAATGCGTCGCCAGCAGCAAGGTGCGGCCCGTGGAGAATGCCAGGATTTCATCCAACACCCGCGCCTGGGTCGCCTCGTCCAGGTGCGCGGTGGGCTCGTCCAGCAGGATCAGCCCGGGATCGCGCAGGAACAGGCGCGCCAACGCCACGCGTTGTGCCTGCCCCCCCGACAGGCCATGGCCCCGGCTGCCCAGCAGCGTGTCCAGGCCCTGCGGCAGCGCGTCCGAAAACTCAAGCACACAGGCGCGCCGGGCGGCTTCCCGCAGGTCGGCGTCGGACGCCCCCGGCCGGCCCAGCCGGATGTTGTCGGCGATCGACCCGGCCAGCAATTGCGGCTTCTGCCCGATCAGCCCCACGCGCTGGCGCAAAGCGGCTTCGTCCCAATCGTCCAGCGGCACGCCGTCCACGCGCACGTCGCCGTCGAATGGCCTCAACCGGGCAACGGCCTCGATAAGCGTCGACTTGCCGATGCCGCTGGGGCCCATCAACGCCACGTGTTCGCCCGGCGCCAGCCGCAACGCGGCGTCGACCAGCACCCGCTGACCCCGCCCCGGCGCCGTCACGCACAAGCCCGTCACCTCGACTGGCGCGCCGGCTTCCGACGCCCGCGGCACGACGGTTCCGCGCCCGGCCGACGTCGGCTCGGCAGCGTCGTCTTGCGGCAACCCATCGAACAGCACGGCGATTTGCGTCACGGCAGCCAACGCCGTGGCGCGGTCGTGATAGTGCGCGGCGAACTGACGCAACGGTGCATAGACTTCCGGCGCCATCAGCAGGCAGAACAGCCCCGCCTGCAAGGTCAAGGGCGACCACCGCACATCCAGAAATCCAAGATAGGTCAGGCCGATGTAAACGGCCACGCCCGCCACGCCCAGCGCGGCGAAAAACTCCAGTACGGCGGACGACAGGAAAGCGATTCGCAGCACCGACATCGTGCGCTGGCGCAACGCATCGCTGGCAGCCACGACGGAAGCCGCCTCGGCTTCGGCGCGGCCATAAAGTTTCAGCGTCGACAGGCCGCGCAACCGGTCGGCGAAGAAACCGGACAAGCGGGCGAAGGCGCGCAGGTGGCGGCGGCTGGCGCCTTGCGCGCCCCACCCCACCAGGGCCATGAACAACGGGATCAGCGGCGCGGTGATCAGCAGCACCAGGCCCGCGATCACGTCCACCGGCAACAGCAGCACCGAAAACGCCACCGGCAGCATCGCGGCGGCGGCCATCGCAGGCAGGTACTTGGAAAAGAAGCCGTCCAGGGCCTCGACCTGGTCCACGACCGCGCTGGCCAATTCACCCGATGCCTTGCCGCGGCTCCAGTACGGGCCCTTCGCGACCAAGCGGGCGAACAGCGACTGGCGTACATGGCGCTTGATGCGTTCGGCGGCGTCCGCCCCAGCGCGTTCGCCCGCCCAGGTGATGCACGCGCGCAGCAGCATCAAGCCGGCGATGCCCAGGATGCCAGCCAGCAATTCCTGGCGCGGCGCCTGGCGGACGATGGCCGCGTCCAGCACGCTCGCCAGCAGCCAGGCCTGCACGACCAGCAAAGCGCCGCTGGCCAGCGGAGCAGCCCCCGCGAAAATCAGCGGAACCCGCGCCGCCTTGGCAAGCGCCATCAACCACCGCGACTGTTCGCGCGGCGGTTTCTGCAGGCTGGCCGAGGGATCGTGCTCGAGGGTGCTAGCGCCGCCGCTCACTCGTCGCCACGGCTGGCGCGCGGGTCATGCGAATGCCCTTCGCGCAGCTCGAACCACATCGCATTGAGGATGGCGAACGCACACGCCAGGCCCAAGCCGAGTATCCACGAGAAATACCACATGGTGGAGGCTCCTTTTCAGTATGAGTTGGGCGTGTCGCCCACGGAATCATGGGTGACCTTGCCGCGCATGACGCGATACACCCAGGCGGTGTAGAGCGTCACGATCGGCAGGAAGATGACGACCGCGATCACCATGATCCATAGCGTCAGATGGCTGGACGACGCGTCCCAGACGGTCAGGCCGGCTTGAGGATTGGTCGAGGACGGCATCAGGAACGGGAACAGCGAGAAGCCCACCGTCAGAATCACGCCTGTAATCGATAGCGCGGAGGCCAGGAACGACAGGACATGGGCGCGCACGCTCAACAGCAGCAGCACCAGCACCGCGCCCGCTACGCCCAGCGCCGGCGCGATCCACATCAACGGCCATTTCGCGTAGTTGGCCATCCAGGCGCCGGCCTGCACGCTCACGGACTTGAGCATGGGATCCGACGGCCCCTTCATGTCGACCGCGCTGGTGATGACGTGCCCGCCCAAGCCACCCGCCACCCAGAAGCCGCCCGCGACGAACAGCGCCACCGTCAGCAACGCCAGCAGGCGCCCCCAGTTGCGGGCCCGCGAAGAAATCGGGTCTTCCGTGCGCCAGGCCAGCAGCACCGCGCCGTGCATGGCCAGCATCACCACGCTCAGCACGCCGCACAACAGGGCGAATGGCGTGAACAGCTGATAGAAATGGCCTTCGTACACCATGCGCAGCGCAGAGCCCTGGAACGTGAATGGCACGCCAAGAATGATGTTGCCGACCGCCACGCCGAACACCAGCGAGGCCACCACGCCCGAAAAGCACAGCACGCCGTCCCAGCTGTTGCGCCAGCGGGTGCCTTCCATCTTGCTGCGGTACTTGAAGCCCACGGGACGCAGGATCAGCGCGATCAGCGCCAGCATCATCGCCAGGTAGAACCCGGAGAACGACGCGGCATACAGCAACGGCCAGGCGGCGAAGATCGCGCCGCCCGCCGTGATCAGCCAGACCTGGTTGCCTTCCCACACCGGGCCGACCACATTGATCACCACACGGCGCTCGGCATCGGTCTTGGCCACGACGGGCAGCAAGGCGGCCACGCCCAGATCAAAGCCGTCCATAACGGCGAAGCCGATCAGCAAGGCGCCCAGCAGCGCCCACCAGATCACACGCAAGGTGCCATAGTCAAAAGGAATAAGGGTATCCATCTGCTTCTCCCCCTCAGGCGCGCACGGCGGCGCGCACAGGATCGGCGGCGGCGTTGCCCGCTACCGGCCCATCGGATTTCGGACCCGCCTTGATGGCGTGCAGCATCACCTTCACGCCGATGATCAGGAGGACCGTGTACAGCACCAGGAAGATCGCCAGGCTGATGGCCAGGTCGGCGATCGTCAGGCCCGAGGCGGCGTAGTACGTCGGCAGCACCCCCTCGATCACCCAGGGCTGGCGGCCGTATTCAGCCACGAACCAGCCGCTTTCAATGGCGACCCACGGCAGCGGCAGGCTCCACAGCGCCACCTTGAGCAGGCCGCGGCGACTGTCCAGGCGCCCGCGGGAGGCCAGCCAGAACGCCACGCCGAAGAACAGGATCAGGTACATGCCCACCGCCACCATGATGCGGAACGCCCAGAACAGCGGCGCCACATTGGGCACGGTGTCCACCGCGGCCTTCTTGATGTCCGCTTCAGTGACCTTGCTCATGTCTTCCTGGTAGCGCTTGACCAGCAAGGCGTAGCCCAGGTCGGGCCAGGTCTTGTCGAAGGTCAGGCGCGCGTCCACGTCCTTGGGATTGGCGCGTATCTTCTGCAGGGCGTCGTACGCGACCATGCCGTCGCGGATGCGGTTCTCGGCGCGCAGGATCAGGTCGTCGATGCCCAGCAACGGCGTGGTCAAGGAACGCGTGCCGATGATGCCCATGACGTACGGGATCTCGATGGCGAAGTCGTTCTTGCGCTCTGCCTGGTTCGGGATCGCGATCAGGTTGAAGGACGCGGGCGCCGGCTCGGTGTGCCACATGGACTCCATCGCCGCGATCTTCATTTTCTGGTGTTCCGTGGTCAGGTAGCCGCTTTCGTCGCCCAGCACCACGACCGACAGTGCGCCCGCCAGGCCGAAGCTGGCGGCGACCGCCATCGAACGCTTGGCCAGGTCGGTGTGGCGGCCCTTCAACAGGTACCAGGCGCTGATCGACATCACGAACATGGCGCCCGCGACGTAACCCGCGCTGACCGTGTGCACGAACTTGGCTTGGGCCACCGGGTTGAAGATCACCGCCGCGAAGTCGGTCATCTCCATGCGCATGGTGTCGGGATTGAAGATCGCGCCCACCGGGTTCTGCATCCAGCCGTTGGCGATCAGGATCCACAAAGCCGAGAAGTTCGTGCCGAACGCCACCAGCCAGGTCACGACAAGGTGGCTGACCTTGGACATGCGGTTCCAGCCGAAGAAGAACAGGCCGACGAAGGTGGCTTCCAGGAAGAAGGCCATCAGCCCTTCCAGCGCCAGCGGCGCGCCGAAGATGTCGCCGACATAGTGGCTGTAGTAGGACCAGTTCATACCGAACTGGAACTCCATCACCACGCCGGTAGCGACGCCAAGCGCGAAGTTGATGCCGAAAAGGGTGCCCCAGAACATGGTCATCCGCTTCCAGATGGGGCGGCCGGTCATGACGTACACGCTTTCCATGATGGCCAGGATGAACGACAGGCCGAGCGTGAGAGGGACGAACAGGAAGTGGTAAAGCGCGGTCGCGGCAAACTGGAATCGCGACAGATTTACGACGTCGAGATCAATCATTGGGACGCTCCCAAGCAGTTGAGGTGCCGCGGCAACCGGCATGGTTCCCAGGCCGTCTCTCGCGCCATCTTACGGGCGTTACATACAACTTCATAGAGGTTTCCTGAAAAATCGGGGCGCATCGGGAACTCAGCCCTTGCCCCGCAATTTGCCGGCGAAGCCCAGCACTTTCTGCACTTGCGACCCCAGTCGCATGAGCTTTTGCACCGTCTCCGGGGGCAGGCGTTGAACCTCATCGAACCATCCGGAAGACAGTTCGATGAGCTCCAGCATTTCGGTCATGCGCTGCTGCGCGTAGGCGTCGTTGGGCCCCGACGGGGTCTCCAGCAAGGTGTCGCGCAGCAGGGTGAGCGTGGGATTGATTTCGCGCTTGCGCTTTTCTTCCATCAGGATGCGGAAGATCTCCCAGACGTCTTTGGGTGTCTCGAAGTAGTCGCGGCGATCGCCGACTTGATGGATCAGCTTGACCAGCCGCCAGGACTGCAACTCTTTCAGCCCCAGGCTGACGTTCGAGCGCGAGAACCCCAGGGTTTCGGCGATGTCGTCAGCATTGAGCGGCTCGGGGTGCAGGAACAGCAACGCGTAGATCTGGCCGACGGTGCGGTTCACGCCCCAACGGCTGCCCATTTCGCCGAAATGCAGCACGAAACGTTCGTTTTGAGGAGTGAGAACCATGAGTTATCGGCGCCAGCGGGTCAGGATCACGGCATGGCTGATAAATACAGTTACACCGCTTTCAGTAATTCCTGAAATTATCGAACAAACTGTGAGAAAGCGCAAACCACACACCTGGCAGGGGCAATCGCACAAGCCCCCGCTTCGGGGCCCGGGCGGACGGCCAGGGTCAAACTCCGGATACGGGCCGCGGACGGCCACCCAATGCAAACAGCCACCGGCCGTAGGGCGGGTGGCTGTAGACGGGGGCGACGCCCCGGCAGAAATTAAAAGGGACGAGCTTTATGCGGCGGTGTCAGCCCGCCTTGACCGAGACGGCGGCGGACACCCGCTTGGCCTTGGCGCGGGCGGTCGCCACGTCGTCGGCGACGGCCAGGCCCACGCCCATGCGGCGCTTGACGAAGGATTCCGGCTTGCCGAACAGGCGGATGTCGGTGCCGACTTCGGCCAAGGCTTCCGCCACGTTATGGAACGAGACGGCCGCAGCATCCACCCCGCCGTAGATGACGCTGCTGGCGCCCGGCTGGCGCAGGCGCGTATCCACCGGCAGGCCCAGCAGCGCGCGGGCGTGCAACTCGAATTCGTTCTGGGCCTGGGTGATCATGGTGACCATGCCCGTGTCGTGCGGGCGCGGGCTGACTTCCGAGAACCAGACCTGATCACCGGCCACGAAGAGTTCGACGCCGAAAATGCCCAGCCCGCCCAGGTCGGCCGTGACCGCCAGGGCGATTTCCCGGGCGCGTGCCAGCGCGGCGGGCGACATGGGGTGCGGCTGCCAGCTTTCGACGTAGTCGCCGTCGACTTGCTTGTGGCCGATGGGTTCGCAATACCGGGTCTCGACCGTGCCGTCGGCGCCGCGGGCGCGGACGGTCAACAGGGTGATTTCGTAGTCAAAGCGGATAAAGCCTTCGACAATGGCCCGCCCGCCGCCCACGCGGCCGCCTTCCTGCGCGTACCGCCACGATTGCGCCACGTCGTCGGCGGTTTTGATCACCGACTGGCCCTTGCCCGACGAAGACATGACCGGCTTGATGACGCAGGGGTAGCCGATGCCCCCGTCGATGGCGGCGCGCAGTTCCGCCTCGGTATCGACGAATTTGTACGGGGATGTGGGCAGGCCTAGCGTCTCGGCCGCCAGGCGGCGGATGCCCTCGCGGTTCATGGTCAATTGGGCGGCCCGGGCGGTGGGGGTCACGCGCGCCACGCCGGCCGCTTCCAGCTCCACCAGCAAACTCGTGGCAATAGCCTCGATTTCGGGGACAATAACGTGCGGCCGTTCCTGTTCGATGATCTTCTTCAGGGCGTCCGCGTCGGTCATCGAGACCACGTGCGCCCGGTGCGCCACCTGATGGCCGGGCGCATCCGCGTACCGGTCCACCGCGATGACTTCCACGCCCAGCCTCTGCAGGGCAATGATGACCTCTTTACCCAATTCGCCGGATCCGAGCAGCATGACTCGGGTGGCCAGGGGGGACAGGGGCGTGCCAAGGACGGGGCTGGAAATGCTGGACATGGAGCGGGCCTGGATAGAAGGATTGAAAGCCGTTGAAAACAGCCGCCAGGATGCCATACGCCCCTGCCGGGGGCAAACCCGCATACTGATATTAAAATCGCCGCATGACTGATCATCCCACTACATCGTCCGATACCGCGCTGGCATCTGCGCGCAGAACGCTGCAAATCGAAAGTCAGGGCCTGCTGGACCTGTCTGCCCGGCTGGACGACACCTTCACCCAGGTCGTCGCCCTGCTGCTGGCGTGCCGTGGCCGCGTGGTCGTCACCGGCATCGGCAAGACCGGCCATATCGCCCGCAAGATCGCGGCGACGTTCGCCTCGACCGGCACGCCTGCCTTCTTCGTGCATGCCGCGGAGGCCGTCCATGGCGACCTGGGCATGATCACGCAGGACGATGTCGTCATCGCCATCTCGTATTCCGGGGCGGGCCAGGAGCTCCTGACCATCCTGCCCGTGGCGCGCCGCATGGGCGCCAAGCTGGTGGCGATCACCGGCAACCCCCAATCGGAACTGGCCCTGCTGGCCGACGTGCACCTGGACGGCAGCGTGGCCGTGGAGGCCTGCCCACTGAACCTGGCCCCCACCGCCAGCACCACGGCGGCGCTGGCCCTGGGCGACGCCCTCGCGGTCGCCTGCCTGGAAGCCCGCGGCTTCGGTCCGCAGGATTTCGCGCGCTCGCATCCGGGCGGCGCCCTTGGCCGCCGCCTGCTGACCCACGTGCGCGACGTGATGCGCCAGGGCAACGCCCTGCCGATCGTGCTGGCCGGCACCCCGGTGTCGCAGGCGCTGGAAGTCATGTCCAACAAGGGCATGGGCATGACGGTCGTCACCGACGCGCAGCACCGCCCGCTGGGGATCTTCACCGACGGCGACTTGCGCCGCCTGATCGCCCGGCACGGCGATATCCGCAGTCTGACCGTGGAGGCGGGCATGACCCGGTCGCCACGCAGCATCAACCCCGACGCGCTTGCCGTCGAAGCCGCCCAGCAGATGGACGAGCTACGGCTCAGTCAGATGCTGGTGCTGGACAATGACGGCGCGCTGCTCGGCGCCTTGCACATGCACGATCTGATGGCCGCTAAAGTGGTATGACTATGAATCTTCCTGCTTCCGTGACTCACCCGGCCGAAGCGCTGGTCCTTGCCCGTATCCCCGCCACCGTGCGCGACCGCGCCGCGGCCGTACGCCTGATGGTGTTCGACGTCGACGGCGTGCTGACCGACGGCAGCCTTTACTATGGCGAAAGCGGCGAACTGCAGAAGCGCTTTAACGCGCTGGACGGCCACGGCCTGCGCCTGCTGATGGAGGGTGGGCTGAAAGTGGCGCTGATGACCGGCCGTTCGGGCCCCATCGTGGCGCGCCGCGCCGCCGAACTGGGCATCGCGGAAGTCATGCAGGGCGTGCGCGACAAGGGTTCGGCCCTGGCAGAACTTGCGCAGCGCAACGGTGTCCAACTGAACCAGACCGGCTATATGGGCGATGACATCATCGACCTGCCGGCCATGCAGCGCGCAGGCTTCGCCGTCAGCGTGCCGAACGCGCCCGGCTATGTCAGCCAGGCGGCGCATTGGATCTCGACGCAACCGGGCGGCAGCGGCGCGGTGCGCGAATGCTGCGACCTGCTGCTGGCCTCGCAGGGACGCCTGGGCGCGTTCCTGGCGGCGCCGGGCCTGCTGGGTCCCGGCGCTATCCAATGACCCTCTTGAACACGCATACGCCCGCGCGGCGAACCTGATGAAAGAACGTTTCCCTTCACTGATCGCGCTGTTCCTCCTGCTGGTGCTCGTCACCAGTTCCTGGTGGGCCGCCGATTACGCGCAACGCGCCATCCAGGTGGACCCGCCGCGCCGCATCACGCACGAGATGGACGCGTGGTCGCGCGATTTCGTGATGCTGCGCACCGATCCGACGGGGCGCCCCATCAATCGGCTGGAAGGCGAATACGCCGAACACTTCCCCGACGACGACTCCTATCACATCACCGCGCCGCGCGCGGTGGGCCAGCGCGAAGCCAACCCGATCACGGTGGGCGTTGCGAAGACCGCGGTAATGGAGCAAGGCGGCAAGCGCATCGTCATGAATGGCGACGCCCACGTGCATCGCCAGCCCGACGCCAACAACGACATACTGGACGTGCGCAGCCAGCAGTTGATCATCCTGCCGGACGAAGATGTGGTTTTCACCGACCTGCCCGCCGAGGTGATCAAGGGCCGTTCGCGCATGAACGGCAAGGGCATGCACTACAACAACAAAACACGCCAATTGCAGGTATCCGCGTCAACGGACGTCGAGATCGCCGGTTCCGAAGGCAAGCAACAGCGCCGGACCGAGATACCCGCCAACAACTCTGACCAGAAGAAACCATGACCGACCTCCGGATTCTCCTTGCCCCGACGACCCGCCTGCTTGGCGCGGTCCTGCTGACGGCTTCGGTGCTTGCGCCGGCGCACGCGCAGGATGCCACGCCCAAGCCCGCGGCCGGCGCCAGCAAGGCGGCAGCCCCCGCCGAGGAGCCCAGCACGCTGATCCTGTCGGACACCCTGCACTATGACGACGTGAAGAAGCAAAGCGTCTTTACGGGCAACGTCAACATGACGCGCGGCCTGATGACGCTGACCTCCGACACGCTGGAAATGCACGAGGACGCCCAGGGCGGCCAATACGGCACGGCCACCGCCAACAAGGGCAAGGTCGTGACCATCCGCCAGGAACGCCCCGAGACGTTCGAACTGATCGAAGGCAAGGGCCTGCGCGCCGAATATGACGGCACCAAGAGCACTTTCGACCTGATCGGCCAGGCCGTCGTCATCCGTTACGTCTGTGGCAAACCGTTCGACACGATTCGCGGCGAACGGGTACGCTACAACGAGAAAACCGGCACGTACGAAGCCCAGGGCGGTCCGAATTCCGCCGCCGCCGGCGGACGGGTCCGCTCGGTCGCCGAACCGCGCGCCAAATCGGATGCCGCGGTCGCCGAATGCCGCAAGCAGCAAGCCGCCAAGAAAGGGCGTTGAACCGCCCCCCATGCAACACCACTCGCAGCCACGATGAACCAACCCTCTGTGCCGACACCCGTGACCTCCGCCCCCTCGGGGGTCAAGCAGGGCAGCCTGCGCGCAACCGGTTTGCGCAAGACCTATAACGGCCGGACCGTGGTGCAGGACGTGTCCCTGTCCGTGGTCAGCGGCGAAGTCGTCGGCCTGCTGGGCCCCAACGGCGCCGGCAAGACCACCAGCTTCTACATGATCGTGGGCCTGGTGCCCGCGGACGCTGGCCGCATCGAAATCGACGGCTCGGTCATCACGGCGATGCCGATCCACAAGCGCGCCCGCATGGGCCTGTCGTACCTGCCGCAGGACGCCTCCGTGTTCCGCCGGCTGACGGTGGAGCAGAACATCCGCGCGGTGCTGGAACTGCAGGTCGGCGCCGACGGACGCCCGCTGTCCACGCCGAAGATCAACGAGCAGATGGAGTCCTTGCTGGAAGAGCTCCAGATCGGCCACATCCGCAGCAACGCCGCGATCTCGCTGTCGGGCGGCGAACGCCGCCGCGTGGAAATCGCGCGCGCGCTGGCCACCAGCCCGCGCTTCATCTTGCTGGACGAGCCCTTCGCCGGCGTGGATCCCATCGCCGTCATCGAAATCCAGCGCATCGTCCGGTTCCTGAAAGGCCGCGGCATCGGCGTGCTGATCACCGACCACAACGTGCGCGAAACGCTGGGCATCTGCGATCGCGCCTACATCATCAGCGAGGGCAAAGTGCTGACCGACGGCCACCCCGACGAAATCGTGGGCGATCCGGCCGTGCGCCGCGTCTACCTGGGCGAGCACTTCCGCATGTAACAGGCCCCCTGGGGAAGACCCCTAGCCCCCTCTCGGGCAAGGGCGGATACACCCCGGGGACTCCGCCATAAAAATGCCATGTTCTTGCGCTAGGTCAGCTTGTTTTATCGGCCCGAGTCTATACACTAGTACTTAACGAACCCACCCAATCAAGGAGAACGCCTAACGACCTCACCGCGCATTTTGCGCACCCATTTTTCTCTTTTAGAAGGAGAGCACACTATGAACCTGAGCATCTGCGGTCGTCACCTCGACGTCACCCCGGCAATCCGGGAATATGTCATGAACAAATTGGCGCGAGTGCTGCGGCATTTCGATCACGTCATCGATACCCAGGTCATGCTCTCGGTAGAGCCCCTGCGGCATAGAGCCGAAATCACCATGCGTCTAAGCGGTAAGGACATTCATTGTGAAGCAACCGATGAAAACCTCTATGCAGCCATAGACCTTCTTGCTGACAAAGTCGACCGTCAGGTCATCAAGCACAAGGACAAGGTACGAAGTCACTCAGCGGAGTCCGTGAAGCGGCAAGCGGCGAGCCTCTCGCCACCCCAGCAGTAATGCGCTTCATGACCACTCGCCCTGGGCGATCAAGCTAAACAGCGATTGTAGAAATCCTGCCTAAGTCCCGGTGTCCCGCTAGACGTCAGTCCAGCCGGGGCATCGGCAAAACTCCCCGCACTCCCCCTTCCGCGTCACTCCCCACCCAAGCTTGTCCCTGAATTTCCGGTTCTCCCGGAGAAGCGTCGTTGCGCCGTGCATTTCCGGCTTTTCGCCCTCAATCGGGCCGCTTCGGCCCCGGGAATGCCCACAATCCGGCGCGATCAGTCTATGCTGTCGCTCTTGCCGTGACGTCGTCCGCCCACACCATGGGCACGGCGCGAGGCCAATTTATTGCACTGCGTCATATAACCATATAATGATCCGATGAATCATTTGTCGCGCATCCTACCCGCCGGCAACGTCGTGCTCGATATGCTCGCAACGAGCAAGAAACGTGCGTTCGAACAAGCTGGCCTTCTTTTTGAAAACAACCATGGCTTGGCACGCGCGCTCGTGTTCGACAGCCTGTTTGCCCGGGAACGTCTAGGCTCCACTGCCCTTGGGCAGGGCGTCGCCGTGCCCCACGGCCGCGTGAAGGGGTTGGAGCAGGCGCTGGCGGCATTCATCCGCCTGGCCCAGCCCATCACTTTCGACGCACCCGACGGGCAACCCGTGTCGATGCTGCTCTGCCTGCTGGTGCCGGAAACGGCCACCCAGCAGCACCTGGAGATCCTGGCCGAACTTGCTCAGCTCATGTCCAACAAGGCATTGCGCGAGGCTCTGGCCACGGAGGCCGATCCGGCCATCGTCCACAAGATGCTCACGACCGGCCAACTCTGACCCCTCCGCGGAAACGCTGCCATGCTCACGGTGCAGGAACTCGTCGACGACAACGCCGACAAAATCCCCTTCAACTGGATCTCGGGCCAAGGCGCCGCGGACCGCGCAATTCCCGATGACGGCATGGCGGCCGCCGACCTCGTCGGCCACTTGAACCTGATCCACCCGTCGCGCATCCAGGTGTTCGGGCAGGAAGAACTGGCGTACTACACGCGCTTCGACCTGCGCCGCCGCATGCACCACATGGACGAGCTGCTGATCGGCGGCGTGCCCGCCATCCTGCTGGCCGACGGCCTGACGCCGCCCCAAGACCTGGTCGACCAATGCGACCAGCATCAGGTGCCGCTCCTGTCCACCCCGGTGGCGGCGGCCCAGTTGATCGACCTGCTGCGCATCTACCTGGGCAAGAAGCTTGCGCCCACCACCACCGTGCACGGCGTATTCCTGGACGTGTTGGGTCTGGGCGTGCTGATCACCGGCGAATCCGGCCTGGGGAAAAGCGAACTGGCGCTGGAATTGATTTCGCGCGGACACGGCCTGGTGGCCGACGACGCCGTGGAATTCTCGCGTACCGCCCCCAACATGATCGAGGGCCATTGCCCGCAGCTGCTGCAGAACCTGCTGGAAGTCCGCGGCCTGGGTTTGCTCGACATCCGCACCATCTTCGGCGAGACCTCGGTGCGCCGGAAGATGCGCTTGAAACTGATCGTGCACCTGGTGCGCGCCACCGCGCAAGACAAGTTCGAACGCCTGCCGCTGCAGGACATCACGCAAGACATGCTGGGCCTGCCCGTGCGCAAGGTGATGCTGCAAGTGGCCGCCGGCCGCAACCTGGCGGTGCTGGTCGAAGCCGCCGTGCGCAACACGATACTCAAGCTGCGCGGCATCGATACGCTGGGCGAGTTCATGGAGCGCCAGGCCATGGCGATCCTGCAAAGCAGCAAATGAACGCGCGTCGCCACGCGGCACCGTGAGCCTGTACGAAACCCTGGCCGCCGAGATCGCCAAATCGATCGCGGACGGCGTAATGCGCGTGGGCGACAAATTGCCGTCCGTGCGCGATGCCTGCGCGGCCCGGGGCGTCAGCCCTTCCACGGTGTTCCAGGCGTACTACCTGCTTGAAGCGCGCGGGCTCATCCGCGCCCGGCCACGCTCGGGCTACTACGTGCACGCCCCCGCGGAATCCCTTCCCCCCGAACCGGGCACGTCCAGCCCCGACGGCGAGTCCACCGAACTCGCGATCAGCGAACGCATCTTCGATATCCTGGGTTCCGTACGCAACCGCGACGTGACGCCGCTGGGATCCGCCTTTCCGTCGCCGCTGCTGTTTCCGCTGGCGCGGCTGGCGCAGGCGATGGCCGCGCACCTGAAACGCCACGATCCGCTGGATACCGTAGAAGACCTGAGCCCCGGCAATCCGCGCCTGCGCCGACAGATCGCGCTGCGCTACCTGATCGGCGGCATTAACGTGCCCGCCAACGATATCGTCGTGACCAACGGCGCGCTGGAAGCGTTGAACCTGTGCCTGCAAGCGGTCACGCAGCCAGGCGACACCGTCATCGTCGAAGCGCCCACGTTCTACGGCGCGTTGCAGGCGCTTGAACGGCTGGGCCTGAAGGCGCTGGAAGTGCCGACCCATCCGCGCACCGGCGTCGACCTGGACGCCATGGAAGCCGCCATCCAGCGGCACGCCCCCAAGGCCTGTTGGCTGATGACGCAATTCCAGAACCCGCTGGGCAGCCTGATGCCGGATGACAAGAAGCGGCAGCTTGTCGAATTGCTGGCACGCCACGACATCCCGTTGATCGAAGACGATGTCTACGGCGAACTGTATTTCGGCGCCGCGCGGCCCGTGCCCGCCAAGGCCTACGACAAGCAGGGGCTGGTGCTGCACTGCTCGTCGTTTTCGAAATGCCTGGCGCCGGGCTACCGCATCGGCTGGGCCTCGGCAGGCCGCTACGCGCAACGCGTCCAGCGCTTGAAGTTGACGTCCACGCTGTCCGCCTCCGGCCCCGCGCAAGGCGCGATCGCCGAATACCTGGAACAAGGCGGCTACGACCGCCATCTGCGTCGCCTGCGCGAAACGCTGCAAGCGCAGCAAGAACGCATGGCCGATGCGATTGCGCGCGAATTCCCCGCCGGCACACGCGTGACGCGTCCGCAAGGGGGATTTTTCCTGTGGCTGGAGCTGCCCGCGGCCGTAGATGCGCTAGCCCTGCACCGCGATGCGCTGGCGCGCGGCATCAGCGTAGCGCCGGGCCCGATATTTTCGGCCAGCGGCCAGTTCGCCACCGCGTTGCGCCTGAACTATGGCCACCCCTGGGACGCCGCCCACGACACCGCCATCCGGTTGCTGGGCGAACTGGCGCGCAAGGCCTCTGCGCAGGCCGCCCGGCGGCGCTAGCGCGACATCAGTTCAGTGTCGACGCGGCACGCGCCCGCTTGACCTCAAGCGCCGTGACGCCGCCGGCCTCGTTGCCCCAGCTGTTTCGCAGGTAGGACACCAGCATGGCGATGTCGTTGTCATTCAGCAGCTGCCCGAACGGCGGCATGCCGTGCGGCCGGGGGTTGGCAGCGGTTGCCGGCGCGTAGCCGCCGTCCAGCACCATGCGAATCACGTTGAGCGGCGACGGCGCCGTCACCGTGGGGTTGCCCGCCAACGCGGGCCAGGCCGAGCCGCTTCCCCCGCCATTCGACTGATGGCACTGCGCGCACTGCTGTTCGTAGATCTTGCTGCCCAGTTCCATCGCCGCCGGCGCCGCCGCCACCTTCTGCCGCGGCGTGGACGCCGGCGTGGCGGGCAGCGACTTGATATAGACGCCGATCGCCAGGGCGTCGTCGTCGGTCAGGTGCTGCGTGCTGCCCAGGACCACTTCGGCCATCGGTCCGCTGGCGCTGGAATGCGCGGAAATGCCGGTCTTGAGCAAAGCGGCGATATCGGCTGCCGTCCAGCGGCCCATGCCCGTCTGCATGTCGTTAGTGAGCGGCGGCGCATACCAGTCCAGTACCGGGATGACCCCGCCGGTCAGGGAGGCCGACGCGCGCGTCGCGCCCAGGCTGTTGCGCGGCGTATGGCAAGCGGCGCAGTGCCCCAGCCCTTCGACCAGATAACGCCCACGGTTCCATTGCACCGACTGGCCCGCATCGGCTTCGTGCACGCCGGGCTTGAAGTACAGCGCGCGCCACGCGGCCAGCAAGGCGCGCTGGTCGTAGGGGAAGTCCAGTTCGGGCGGACGGTTCGGCTGGCTGACGGGCGCCACGCTGCGCAGATAGGCGTAGAGCGCATCGGCGTCGGCGCGCGTGACGCGCGTGTATTCCGTGTACGGAAAAGCCGGATACAGCAGCGTGCCGTCTTTCGATTTGCCGTTGTGCAGCGCCTGCCAGAAGTCGTCGGCGGACCAGGTGCCGATGCCGGTCTTGTCGTCGGGGGTGATGTTCGGACCGAATACGGTGCCGAACGGCGTCGGGATCGGCGTGCCGCCCGCCAGCGCCTTGCCGCCCCGGCTGGTGTGGCAGGCCATGCAGTTGCCTGCCAGCGCCAGGTAGCGTCCGCGCTCGATCAGCGTGGAGGCGTCGACCGACGCTGCGGCAGGCCCCGTGCTGGTGTCATCGCGCGTACCCAGCCAATACAGGCCGCCCGCGGCGACGACCGCCGCCAGCAACACCACACCCAGGATTTTCTTTAGCAGTTTCATCGGGGGCCCCTCTCAGCGTTGCGCCTGGCTGCCGCACTCGGCGGGCAGGCGCAGCGATCCGGCGGCCTCGGGCGCGTAGGGCTCGACGACCGGTTGCGACGACAGCCACGCCGCCAGGGCGCCGATGTCGGTGGGGGTGAGTTTGTCGGCAATGTCCGCCATGCAGTCGGGTGCGGCGGCGCGGCGCAAACCGTTCTTCCAGCTGCCGATCTGCGAGCCGATGTAGTCGCGGGGCAAGCCGAGCAAGCCCGGGATGGCCGGCATCAGGCCGCTGAGGGCCGCGCCATGACAGGACGCGCAGGCGGGCAGGCCGCGGGCCGCGTCGCCGTTCAAGGCCAGCGTGCGGCCGGCTTCCATCGTGGCGCTCGCGACCTGCGCGCGCGTGGGCGCCGGATATGGCACGTGCTGTTCGGAGAAATACGCGGCCATCTCGCGCAGGTAGTCGTCGGGCAAGCCAGTCAGCAGATGCGCCATGGGGCGGTACTGGCGCCGGTCGTCGCGGAAATTCAGGAGCTGGTGATACAGGTATTCCTGCGGCTTGCCGGCCAGGCGCGGGTAGTAGCCGTCCGTGCCGGCCCGGCCCTGCGTCCCATGACAGGCTGTACAGGCCGCGACCCGGGCCGCCATGGTGTCGGGGCGCAACGTGTCTTGAACGGCCGGCTGCGCCAGCGCGGACGTTGCCATAAAGGCAACAACGGCTGCCGCCATCACGCGGAAAATCGCCCCAAACCGCGGCAGTGAAACACTACAAAACGAAATGAGGGCTAACATCTAGGTCGAATTCCAATCCCCCGAAACGCATGACGGCGGGGCGCGTAAGTGAATCGATCAAGTATCCGGCCCCAAGCTTACGCCAGGGCAGACGAAACGGTACAGGCGCAGATTCCCAGTTTACGGCCATATCAGATGCCATCCCGCCGGCATCGTCCTGGAAAAGCGTGCCACAATCATGTCCATGTTGAAAGTCGTCCTTGTCACCGGCATCTCAGGCTCAGGCAAATCCGTTGCCCTGCGCATGCTCGAGGATGCCAGCTACACCTGCGTCGACAACCTGCCCGTCCGGTTCCTGACCGAATTCATCGCCAATGCGCGGGACGACGGCCTGGAGCGCGTCGCCGTCGCCATCGACGTCCGGTCCCCGGGCGAATTGGCGGAACTGCCCGACGTGGTCACGGCCCTGCGCGCCATGGGCACCAGCCTGCGCGTGGTCTTCCTGGACGCCAACACCGCCACCCTGGTTCAGCGCTACTCCGAATCCCGCCGCCGCCATCCGCTGACCGACCGCCTGCAGCGCGGCGGTACCGCCCCGTCGCTCACCGACTGCATCGCGCTGGAGCGCGAACTCTTGGCGCCGCTGCGCGAGCAAGAGCATGTGATCGACACGTCCGACCTGACCCCCGGCCAGTTGCGCGCCTGGGTCCGCGACCTGATCCAGGCCGATCGCGCGCCGCTGGTACTGACCTTCGAATCTTTCGCCTACAAGCGCGGCGTGCCTGGCGACGCCGACCTGGTGTTCGATGTGCGCTGCCTGCCCAACCCCCATTACGATCGCAACCTGCGTCCGCTGACCGGCCGCGACGAGCCCGTGGCCACCTGGCTGGCCGGGTACGAACAGGTCGGACAGATGATCGACGACATCGCCGGCTTTCTGAACCGCTGGCTGCCGCAGTACACCCAAGACACCCGCAACTACCTGACCGTAGCGATCGGCTGCACCGGCGGCCAGCACCGCTCGGTCTATGTTGTCGAGCAACTGGCGCTACGCTTCGCCGACCACGACCCCCTGCTTGTGCGCCACCGCAACCAATTGCCCGTCGAATCCGCATGATCCTGTCCCGTCCGCTCCACCTGATCCTGATGTTGCTGCTGGCCATTGCCGTGGCAGGATGCTCTTCCACCGGTGGACGCAAAAAGGGCGGCGGTTATTACAAGGACGATGGTCCGGATGCCAACCCACCGTCCAACCTGGACCAGGTGCCCGACGCCGTGCCGCGCATCGAACCCTACGCCAGCGGCGCCAACCGGCCTTACGTGGTGTTCGGCCAACGCTATGTGCCGGACACCAGCGGCCAGCCGTACAAGCAGCGCGGCACCGCATCTTGGTACGGCAAGAAATTCCACGGCAATTCGACGTCCATCGGCGAGTCCTACGATATGTACGCCATGACGGCCGCCCACACGACGCTGCCGATCCCCAGCTATGCGCGCGTCACGAGCCTGGTCAACGGCAAGACGATCGTCGTGCGCGTGAACGACCGCGGGCCGTTCCATAGCGACCGGATCATGGACCTGTCCTATGTGGCGGCGTACAAGCTGGGCATCATCGGGCCGGGCAGCGGCCAGGTCATCGTGGAGAGCATTCCGCAAGCGGAGATCCGCCGCCTGGCCTCGCAAGGCGCGCCGGCTGCGCCGGAACCCGCATCGGCCACAGGCTCCTTGCCCGTGCTGGCGCCGGTGGCCGCCGTACCCGTCGCACTGACGGCCGAGGATCGGAAG